>DALZLW010000013.1:0-34707 GCA_032007425.1 Stenotrophomonas sp. | reverse complement strand
ACCAGGACTTCGACATCCGCACGCGGCAGTTCTACGTGCAGGACCGCATGCGCTTGCTGGATGACCGCCTGACCGTTGACGTCGGCATCAAGAGCCCGCACACCCGCATGCGGGCCAATGCGCGTCCGGGGACCGAAACCCAGGTTGCCAGCGGCACGCTGACGGCCAAGGAATCCATCCTTCCGCAGGCCGGCATCGGCTTCAAGCTCAATGCCAACAACGAGCTGTTCGCCTCCTACGCCGAGAACATCGCCGCCTTCGTCGGCGGCGGCAGTGGTGGCCCGCTGCAGGTCTCACCAGAGTCCTTCGCCGCGAGCGCCGGATTGGAGCCGGAGAAATCGCGCACGCTGGAAGCCGGCTTCCGCACCTTCGGCGACCGCTACCAGGCCTCGATCGCGGCCTACCACGTCCGGTTCGACAACCGCCTGCTGTCACTCAACCCCTGCACCAGCATCGAGGTCGGTACCCGGCCGGAGTGCGTCACCCGCTTCATCAATGTCGGCTCGGTGCGCAGCCGCGGTGCCGAGCTCACCTTCATCCTCAAGCCGGTGGACGGCCTGCAGTGGTACAACGCGTTGTCGTGGAACAAGACGACCTACGAGGATGACTACACCTCCGGCGGACAGATCGTGCCGGTGGCCGGCAAGATCACCGTCGACACGCCGCAGCGCATGGCCTCCAGCGAGCTCAGCTGGAACCGCGATGGCTACTTCGCCAGCCTGCGTGCCAAGTACACCGGCAAGCGCTATTACACCTATACCAACGACCAGTCGGTGGCCGGTGTGACCACGTTCGATGCGGGCATGGGCTATTCGTTCGGCCCGGGGCTGGGGCTGCGTGACATCAAGGTTTCGCTCAATGCCACCAACCTGACCAACAAGCGCTATGCGGGTCAGTTGAGCTCGTTCGCGCCGACTGATCCCACCGGCACCCGCTATGCGATCCATGCCAGTGCGCCACGGCAGGTGTTCATGACGGTGGCGGCGGAGTTCTAAGCGCCGGCATCGCTGCGGGCGGAGGATGCAGCGGCCGGCCCATGGGACTCACAGAGCCCCATGGCGCCGACTTCCGCTGGCGTGGGCCCCTGCCCGGCCAGCGCAGCGGCCAAGGGCCGCCGACCAGGAGGCGGCGACTGCTTGTCACGGTGCCGCTCCTGTTGGCGGCACACCTTTTGAATGAAGCGCATCACATTCGCCTGAATCCGCCGGGTGTTGCGGCAAATCTGCCGCATGGCGACGTTATTGCCTATGTACCCCTGCGTACCGAGATTCCAAGCTGCATGCTCCGGCCACGCGCCGTCACTGCAGCCAGGTATCGGCAATGCTGTCGCAGACAACAGAATCAGGGAGTGATCCAGCGCACCGGCGACTGATCGAGCTGCAATGGGGCGGTGGAACAGGCTCCGCGCAGCTCACGGCAGTGTCCGTCGACTATCGGGACGCATTGAGCACTGCATTCACGCTGTCCATCACAGCCTTGGCAGACCCGGTCGACACCGCCGTTGCGGATCTGATCGGGAGGACCGTCGGCGCAGGTGTGATGACCGCCGAAGGCCATCGCCTGTGGCGCTGCGGAATCGTCGTCAGTGCACGCCGTATCGGCCTCAGCGGCACCCACGCACAGTTGCAGCTGACCGTTGCGCCTGCCTTGTCCCTGCTCGATGCCAGCGTCGGCAGCCGGGTGTTCCAGGACATGAGCGTGCCCGACATCGTCAGCCGCATCCTCGGCGAGCACGGCCGCGAGAACGCCTGCATCGCCGCCAGCTTCACCCATGCCCGCACCCTCCATCGCAAGCACCCTCCCCGTTCCTGGTGCGTGCAGTTCAACGAAAGCGACAGCGCCTTCGTGCACCGCCTGCTCGCGGAAGAGGGCATCAGCTACCACTACACCTTCAGCGTAGACGATGGCGTGCCCCGCCATTGCCTGCACCTGAGCGACAGCGGCCTGTTCTCCGCCAGGCAGCTGCAGGCGCTGCGCTATCGTGGCACGTCCCATGACGACGCCGATGACACGCTGAACGCGTGGCATGCGCTGCAGCGCAGTGGCAGCGCGGCCGTCGCCCTGTCCAGTTACGACTACCGCAGTGCGCAGCCCCTGTTCGGCCATGAAACGACCGTACTGCCCATGTCCGAGCCGCTCGGCGCGTGCCTGCAGGGGCTGGAGAACCACCAGGCGCAGACGCTGTATTACGGCCAGGACAACCAGGACATGGCCGCGTATGCAAGGCTGCGCATGCAGGCCCAGGAACTGCGCGCCCGTACCTGGCAAGGCGAAGGCCCACTGCGGAGCTTGCGTACCGGCGACAGCATCGCCATCCACGATCATCCCGCTCACCGCCAATCGCCACCGGCACAGTGCCAGTTCCTGGTCAGTGGCATCCATTTGCAGGCACGCAACAATCTGCCGGGTACAGCCGCGACCGACGCCGTGGCGGGCGTGCCGAACCTGCCTGCAGGCACGTGCCTCACCCGCTTCCGTGCCGTTCCTGGCGACCAGGCCCTGGTACCTGACTATGCGACCCATCTGCATCGGCCCACCGCCGCTGGTCCGCAGACCGCTGTTGTCAGCGGCCCCAGCGGCGAAACCGTACATACCGATGCGCTGGGCAGGATCCGCATCCGCTTCCATTGGCAACGACCGCAGGACCACCCACAGCAGGACCTGGATGCGACGGCATCCACTTGGGTGCGCGTGGCCATGCCCAGCGCCGGCGATGGCTTCGGGTTCCAGTTCCTGCCACGTATCGGCCAGGAAGTGCTGGTGACCTTCCTGCATGGCGACATCGATCGTCCGATTGTCACCGGCGTGCTCTACAACGGGCGCCATGCCCCGCCGCAGTTCTCAGGCATGGGCCAGCTTCCGGACAACCGGGCGCTCTCGGGCATCCGCTCGCGTGAACACGGTGGTGACGCCTACGCCGAACTGCTCTTCGATGACACCACCGCGGAGCTCGCCAGCACCCTGCGCGCCAGTCCCTACGACAGCACACTGCAACTGGGCCACCTCAGCGGGCCGCGCCGCAACGGCCAGGCGCGACGCCGTGGCGAAGGCGCCGAACTGCGCACCGATGCCGCCCTGGCGCTGCGCTCCGCCCATGGCCTGCTGCTCAGCACACACGCCCGCCAGCAGGCCGAGGGCCACCAACTGGACCGGCAGGAACTGCTGGCCCTGGTGCAGCAGTGCCGCGACCTGTTCGATGACCTGGCCGCGACCGCAACAAGCCAGCACACGGGCGCCGCCGATGCACAGCCACAGCAGCACCTTGCCGACAGCGTCGCCGGCTGGGACCAGGACGGTGACGCAGGACAGGCCCCGGTCGTGGCCATCGCCGCGGCTGCCGGCCTGGTCACTGCCAGTCAGGCATCGCAGCTGCACCTCAGCCATGGCAACCACGATGTCGTCGCGCTCGGCCACGTGCAGTGCAGCAGCCGCGAGCGCCTGCACCTGCAGGCCGGCAGCGGCATCGCCCTGCATGCCCGCGAGGGCGGCATCACCGCCATGGCCAATACCGGCCCACTGCAACTGCAGGCGCGCGACGACCAGGTGCAGGCACACGCCCTGCACGGCATGCAGCTCAGTGCCGAACGCGGTGAGCTCGTGCTGTCCGCACCGACCATCCGCCTGGTCGCACAGGACGGCAGCTTCCTGCGCATCGGCGAGGGCATCACCGCAGGCAGCGACAAGGCGATCCGCCTGCATGCGGCCAACCACCACTTCGACGGGCCACGGACCGAGCACTGGCGACGCAGCTTGCCGCAGGCCGCGCCGCCACCGGTCTGCCTGTCTTGCCTGGCCCAGGCCGCCGTGCGTGGGACACCGGCGCTCAATCTGCGGGGCCCAGCATGAACGCGTTGCCCGACGACTGCGCTGCCGAGTTGGCACGGCCAGGCACCGTGCCCTGCGTGCTGCTCGACGGTGCCATGCAGTTGGCTGTCGGCGAGTGCCTTGCCAAGCGTCCCGGTGAAGCCCTTTCGTTGTTCGATGACCTGCCGAAGGCAGCACAGGCCTTGGGTCCTTGGTTGATACCACGCCCCCAAGCCCTCGCGGTGGGCGTGGATGGTAGCGCGCGCGGTGTGAACTGGCTCTCCAGCCGCCTGCCGTTGGAAAGCTGTGCATACCACCTGCGCTGCTGGCTGCGTGATGGCGATCCCACAGGGCTGCAGTACACCCGGCTGGCCGATGGTCGCGTGCTGTGTGCGGCTGCCGAAGTCTGGTCGGCGCAGCAGTTTTCGGCGTTCCTGGCACCGTTTGCCGGCTGGTGGCTGGCCGACCGCGATGGGTGTGGCCGGCGTCTTGTGCGCCCGCCGAGCCAGCGTGACGCAGAACCTGCAGCGGGTCCTGGCCCAGGCTGGACAGCAGACCAGCACCTTGCCTTGGCGCAGATCATGGCGGTCGATCAGCTGCTGCATGCGCTGAAAGGCCGCGTGCGGCCCTGCTCGGCATTACATCTGCGCGAGCAGCGCTATCGCATTGCCCGACAGATGCAGCAGCTGGCCATCGCCCACGGCTATGAAGATGACGCTGACCAGCTCTGCTGGATCGCCTCGGCGCTGGTCAGTGGCGTGTGCCCTGAAACACTGCAGACGCATCCTGCGCATGCACGCGGTTTACGCGGCGATGCGCTGTGGCAGGAACTGATGGGGGCGCATGAGCACTGAGCGCGCGCACCTGCCATTGCTGCTGGCGCTGACGGCACTGCTCTGTGCCTGCACCCAGCGCGGGCCGGATGCCAACCGTGAGGTACGCGTCGGCGGCAGCCTGCAGTCCATGGATTACGAACCGACCGACACCTTCGTGCGCCCGGTGTACGTCAATGGCCGCGGCGGTGACGAGGCAGGTACAGGCGGCAGCACCGTGCTCAGCGCGATCAGCCTGCCGCAACGCTGGCGGCCTGGCCTGACCGTGCATGTGAAGTGGCGGCGTTGTCGCGCCTTCTATGCCGACCGGCCAGAGACCGAAGAACAACTCTGCCGCTGGATCGAAAAGGACGTTCCGGTCCACCCCTATACCTACGTCGGCACCACTTGGCTGCATATCTTTGCCGATGATCAGGTGCTGGTGATCCCGGGCATGTTGGCGCCCAATCATCAGGATTATGCAGGTGCCGGATTCCCTCTCAAAGACTTCCACGAACGACAAGGAATTGGTGGCGATGAGTGAACATGCCTGGCTACCCGACGATCCCGCCAGATCCCGTACGCCGTCAGCGTCGGACCGTGCCCGGCGAGGACAGCGGATATTGCAACGCGTGGCGCAGCGCCAACTCCCCCATGTCCCACCGCCAACACCAACGTGTCGTAGCGTCCCGCACATGGCGTTGCTGCTGACGCTGACGACGCTGCTCTGCGCCTGCACCCAGCGAGGCCCAGGCAGCGATCGTGAAGTGCGCGTCGGCGGCAGCCTGCAGTCGATGGACTACGAGCCGACCGATACCTTCGTGCGTCCGGTCTATGTCAATGGCCGCGGCGGTGACGAGGCAGGTACAGGCGGCAGCACCGTGCTCAGCGCGATCAGCCTGCCGCAACGCTGGCGGCCTGGCCTGACCGTGCATGTGAAGTGGCGGCGTTGTCGCGCCTTCTATGCCGACCGGCCAGAGACCGAAGAACAACTCTGCCGCTGGATCGAAAAAGACGTTCCTGTCCATCCCTATACCTATGTAGGCACCACTTGGCTGCATATCTTTGCCGATGATCAGGTCCTGGTGATCCCAGGCATGTTGGCGCCCAATCACGCGGACTACGCAGCGGCCGGGTTTCCTTACAAGAGCTTCTACAAGAAACGAGGAATTGGTGGCGATGAGTGAACATGCCTGGCTACCCGACGATGCGCCAAGATCCCAACTGTTCAGCCCGGCCTGTGAACTTGTCGGCATGCGAACGGCACCTTGCGCGATGCATGTCAGCTTCTCGATTTTCTTCGATGGCACCCGCAACCATAAGGACGAGGATCGGCCATCCGGCGCGATGAGCAACATCGCGCGACTCTTCGAAAGCTGTGAGTACGAGCCCTTGCTCGGCCAGTTCCGCCTTTACATCCCCGGCGTCGGCACGCCCTTCCCTGCCATCGGCGAGTACGAGCCCCATCCCACCGGTGCGGAAAAGGGGAGCTATGGCGACCGCCGCCTGCGCTATGCCTTTCTGTACCTGGTCAATCGTCTGACGTTCTTGCTCTCGGGCAAGGTAGTCGTCAACGAAGTCGACGACCACACCAGCGCTGCCGTTGCCGATGCGTCGCAGGTCCATGCTTGGCGCCGGCATCTGCAGCAACTGCTCGCCAACCCCATACCCGGTGCACCGACCATCACCGGCATCACCCTGGACCTGTTCGGTTTCTCGCGCGGGGCCACCGCTGCACGCAGCTTCCTCAACCACCTCATGGAATGGGCCGGCAAGGGCCAGCCCAACGTCTGCGGCATTCCCTTGCGCGTGCGCTTCATGGGCCTGTTCGATACCGTCGCTTCCGTCGAGTTTGCCGATTCGTTTCCATTGCCATTCGATGGCCACATGGGCTGGGCCAGACCGCAGTACCTGCTGATCCCCGAATTTGTCGAGCAATGCGTGCATCTGGTCGCCGGGTACGAGGCGCGGAACTCATTCCCGCTGACCACCATCGGCGCGCGTCGCGAGCAGGCCCCCCAACGATTGGAGATCGTCTATCCGGGCGTCCATTCCGATGTCGGCGGCGGCTACGCGCCGGTCACCCAGGGCAAGGGCACCGATCTGGGCGGTAACCGCATCCGCCAGCAGCAGGGGGACATGCTTTCGCAGATTCCGCTCAATGACATGTATCGACGGGCGCACACAGCGGCCGTTCCGCTGGCCGGACCGGATGAAATTTCCCGTGGGATTTTGAAGGAGCTCTTCACCATTTCCCCCGAGCTCCAGCGCACCTTCGACGCCCACCAGACCACCCTGCACGCGCATCGCGGCGGCACCGCCTTGATGACCCTGCTACACAGCCATTACCTGGCCTACCTGGGCTGGCGACGCGACGTCCTTCCTCGCCCCCGCTTCATCGACCAGCCGTTCATGCAGCATTGCCAGCGCACCGAGATCCAGGACCACGTCAATCTGGACCAGGCCAACGCCGAGCTGGGCGTCTACATCCAGCCCTTCCTCCATCGCACCCGCTTACGGGCGATGCAGGAACGCGGCAGGGCCCCCCTGCCCGAGCTGTTCACCCGCAGCAATGCCTGCATGCGGTTGTTCGAGCGCTACTGGCACACCGCGCCTTCACCGATCGCGGCCACCGACAGGTTGATGGCCCAGTACGTGCACGACTCGCGCGCCGGCTTCGTGTTGACCGATCCACAATGCGACCGCGATTACCGCAACATGCATGCGCAGCTTGAGCGCATCGACGCCCGTTACCAGCAGCAGCGCGCCCGCTACCACGCCAAAGATCTGCCCGCCCATGAACGCCA
Source organism: Stenotrophomonas sp. (assembly GCA_032007425.1). Taxonomy (GTDB): domain Bacteria; phylum Pseudomonadota; class Gammaproteobacteria; order Xanthomonadales; family Xanthomonadaceae; genus Stenotrophomonas. The sequence goes on along the minus strand of DALZLW010000013.1, from coordinate 27,284 downwards.
GCGCGCGGCGCATCCGCAGCGCGACATCGACTACCCGCTGCCGCCCGGCGATCCGCTGGACACCGGCGACCGCCGTGCCCTGCAGGTGTTCCGCGAGGGGCGGCGGCCGATATTCTCCGATGCGCATACGGCGGCCAGCATGGATGGCGAAGTGAACGCGCTGGATGTGCTGCCTTCACGCCGCGAGGCCCGCTGGAGCTACCTGCGTCGCCGACAGGTTTTCCTGCCCGTTTCCACCCGCTATTACGTGCCCCAGGCCGGGCTGAAGGACCATGCCAGCAAGCGGCTGCGTCATGCGGATGGATTGTCATGAGCCTGCGTGGACCGTGGTCCATGGTCTTTTACGTGTTGGCCGGCGGTTGGTCATTGCTGATGGCGGCATATGCGCTGGACTTGCCCGGGCCGGAACGCAGCCAGGCGCTGTGGCCCTGGTTGGGCGGCAGCCTGTTGGCAGCGGTGGTCAGTATGGCAGGGCATGCACTGCAGCAGGGGCTGCAAGCCATCGGCAGCCATCACGCACAGGCGTCTGCGCTGCGCGCCCGTGGCGCCACGGCGACCGCGGCAGTTGCCGAAGACCCGGCCACCGCACAGCCCGTGCTGCAGCTCCGCGCCGGCTTCCTGCGCGTGCAGGGACAGGACCCCCAGCAGCTGCTGGCACGCCTGTTCGGCGACGATGCCACGCAAACCGCCACCGTCCATGAGCCCGTAGGGGCGTCGGCCCCATTGGCCAGGCGCGGCATGAAACTGCAGGTCCATTTCGCCCAGTCCATCGAGCTGCTTGCCGACGCCCTGCCAAATGCGGCCCCCGTGGCGGTTTTCACCGCAGCGCCGCCCCTGACCTACGCCAGCCGCTATGCCGCCGCCGACTGGCCCGGCCTGATCGCTGCGCAGACGAGCGCGACGCTGCCGCTGCTGTTACGCACCCATGAGCAGAACACGCCTTCGTCTGCACCGGTCCTGCAGGCACTGCATGCGCAGTTCACCACGGCACCCTTTCTATGCCATGCGGTGTTGCTCAGTGTGGACGGCGACCTGGTCCGTGGCCGCCATCGCCATGCCGACACCGATACGGAACCACAACCGCCGCCCGTACAGGACACCGTCGTAGCGCTTTGGATCAGCCGTGCGACACTGCCCGGCACCATCGTCGAACAAGCCGTGGACACGGCGACCGCCGAAGGCCAGCGCCGCCGTCAGCCGCTGGCACGATGGCAGCAGGACCTGGTCGAGCACGCCGCCACCTATCCGCACGAGCCGCAGGCCACGGTGTGGCCGGCCGCGTTCGTCGAGTTCGTGCTGACCAGTGGACGGGAGTCCACAGCGCCGGAAGAACGAGCGCTTGTCCAAGGGCTTGGACCGGACCTCTGGTACCCGGTGCCGTGGTCACAGGCGCAGGTAGAAGACCATGCACAGCCGCCGCTGGCCACGTTGTGGCCCGCCCTGCCCCTGCCGCTGCGCGACGACACCGACGCCCCGTTTCCACCGATGGTTGCCAGACAGGTGATTGCCGATGCGTGGCAGGCTCTCCTGGCGCAGCTTCCCACAGCGCACGCGCCGCTTCGGCTGTGGTACGACAGCCACGCAGCGCCAGCGGTCGGCATCGCCCTGATACAGGCGCTGCAGCAGATCGCGCCCACGCTGGACCTGGACGACGCGGCCGTGGCGATCGACCTGGGCACGCGTCTGGGCCCGCTCGGCAGCGCCAGCGGCGCGGTCGCCCTGGCCCTGGCCGCGCATTGCGATGGCACACACGTCATCGCGCTGGCCGATGGTGCCGGCGGTCTGCTGCTGCAGGCGCTGACCACCGCGCCTGCAACGTACCCTTCTCCTTCGAACAGCGCTCCCGCTGACGCGCCGCATGTCCCCTTTTCCAACGATCGAGGTGCACCATGAACCACATTGCGTTACGCGCGGCGCTGCTCGGCGCCATCTGCCTGCTGGCCGGCTGTGGCCGCGACGACTACGCGCTGCCTGAGGTCTGGGACAGCTGGCCGGAAACGCCTGAAGCACCACGCCCGTTGTTGAACACGGAGTGGAAACTGCATGACCTGCCAGCCAGCGGCGACCGCCCGGCGACCACCGTGCCGCCCGAATCGCAGGTCGGTTTCGTCATCCTGCACGCCGACGGCCGCCATCTGGTGGGCTATGCTGGCTGTCAGCCGTTCACCGCCCTGTACCAGCAGCACGGCGAGCGTCTGCACATCGAAGGGCTGGCGCGTACCGGGTCGCGCTGCCACAAAGAATGCATGGATGACATCGGCGATCGTTTCGCGACCGCACTGAGCCGAGCCACCGGTTATCGCCTTGCCACCGACGATGCCCTGCTCCATCTGCTGGATGGCGACAGGATCACGGCCACGTTGATCTACCGCACGCGACCGGAAGGGCTCTGGTGACAGCCCGGCTGTTTCCGTTACCGACCATGCCTGGCACGTTACGGCTCCGGCGCGAGTTGGTCCATGCGGATGCGGTTGGCGAACAGCGAAAACGCCAGCATCCCCGCCAGCCCATTGGCACGTGCCACCCAATGCGGCAACCAGCGTGGTGGCGCCAGCACGCCGGCCTCGAACAACGGCGCGAACGCGATCGCATCGTGCAACGTCATCTTGCCGGCAAACAACCAGCGGCACACCTGCAGCCGGTCCGTGGCCAACATGTGGCGGAAGAACGTATGCACCGACACCAACCCACGCAGGTAGACCGTGTCCTTGGTGAACGCCGCACCACCCGTCGGCGGCACGCCACGGAACACCCGCTGCGCCGAGGCAAAGCTCTCTTCGTGGTTTTGTCCGGCCGCGCAGAAATAGCGGAACACCTCGATGAAATCCGCACCACTGCGTGCCATGGCGATGGCTTCGGTGCGCAGGCTGATGCGCTTCAGGCGCTGGATGTCGATGCTGCCGGTGATCTGTTCTGCAAAGGTGGCCAGGCCTTCCTGGGTCGCGGTCACCCGCGGCGAAGACAACGCAAGGCTGGGCAGCACCACCTGGTCGCGGCCATTGAGCGCGGTCAGCGAATGCACCAGCGCTTCGTGGTGGAACAACTGCGCGCGGTCGTAGGCGCTGAAACGCGCGCTGGTACGCAGGCGGATCCTGGTCGGACCGGCCGCCGCCTTGGAAACCAGCTCCGGATCCAGCTGCACCTGGATGATACGGGCATCGAAAAACGCATCCAGATCGCTCTGCAACTGCAGCTGCAGGGCGGTCGCCGATACCGGCACCTGCTCTTCCGGCGCCAGCAGCTCGTGGTCCAGTTCGGCGGCGATCTGGATGAAATGTCGCGCGGCATCCAGAGTGCTGGGGCCGCTGCCAGGCAAGGGCTGCTCCGGTGCGCCGAACAACTGCACCGACAAGGCATCCACGGCTGCTGTCCCCAGATGTTCAAGCAACTGCGCGGCCACGTCCCAGCTGTGCGCCGACTGCTGCACGTAGCGGCCCAGCGGGTGGCTGGAGTCGCATTCGGCGATGATGGCGGCCAAGGTGCGGCGCTCGTCGCTGAAATCCAAGGCTGGGTAATCGACCACCGGCAGTTGCGGCTGGCCGCGCGCCACGCTGGCCAGGAAAGGCGGCTGCACGGCTGCCGGCCAGCTGGTCAAGGCCAGCAGGCGGATACCGCCTACGGCCGCGACCAGCCGGGCGTCCAAGGCAGCGTGGTGGGCAACATCACGGTCCAGCGCGGCAGTCGGTTCCATGGGCGCACCTTAGCGCACCAGCCGCACCGCCCGGTAGATCGCGCCGGGCGAGGCATGGCCGGCCTGGTCGCCGCAGCACGCGATCCACATGGCCCGGCGCAACCCAGGACGGCTGGCCCGCTACACTCGTCGGGCATGGCCGGATGCACCCGGATCCCGCGCCGGGACGGCTAGCGCCGGCGCGGCTTGCCCGCTGGCCGGAAGGCTTGCCCGCGGCCCGCATGGCGGCGCTCCTGCGCCGTTTCGGCCTGACGGACCGCCAGCTTGGCTGCGGCGGCGGCCACTTCTTCCTTCAATTTGAAGTAATTGAGCAGGCGGCTTTCCTCGATCAGGCCCTCGTCGATCGCCTCGCGCACGGCACAGCCCGGCTCGCGCTGGTGCGAACAATCGCGGAAGCGGCACTGCGCGGCCAGTGCTTCGATATCGGCAAACCCGCCTTCAGACAAGGTCTCTTCACCGGTCGGCTTGAGCTCGCGCATCCCCGGGGTATCGATCAGGCAGGCGCCGGCCGGCAATGGCATCAAGGCGCGGTGCGTGGTCGTATGGCGGCCGCGCGAGTCGTTGGCGCGCACCGCATTGGTCTTCATCCGCTGCTCGCCCAGCAGGGTGTTGGTCAGGGTGGACTTGCCCGCGCCGGACGAGCCGACCAGCACCACGGTACGCCCCGGGCCCAGCCACGGCAGCAGCACTTCAGCGCTGGCCGGGTCGCGGCCGTTGATGGCATGCAGGGCGATGCCCTGTGCGTCCAGTTCTTCCAGCACATCCAGCGCATCCTGGCTGTACTCGGTCTGGTCGGCCTTGGTCAGCACCACCACCGGCTCGGCGCCACCGCCGCCTACCAGCAGCAGGTAGCGCTCGATGCGACGCGGGTTGAAGTCGGCATCCAGCCCACAGACGATGAACACGGTATCGATGTTCGCTGCGATCACCTGCTGGTGGTAATGCTCGCCGGCAGCACCGCGTTTGATCGCGCTGCGCCGCGGCAGCAGGGCCACGATGCGGATGCCGTCCAGCAGGACCCAGTCCCCCACCGCCGGCCGTTCATGGCTGGGAAAGCGCGGGCGCTGCCATTCCGGCAGGGATTCGGCCTTGATTGACGCATCTGGCTCGTCGGCCACCACATAGTGGGTGCGGTGCTGCTCGATCACCCGGGCCGGGCGAGCCCCGGGGTGGGCGTCCATGGCGGTGGCCCAGTCGGCCTGTTCGGGCGGCCCCGGCCAGGGCCAGCCGATGGTCTGCAATGCGGTGTAGTCGAGGGTTTGGCTCATCGGCCGCATTCTACCTGTCCGGCTGCCGACCAGCCCGGGCAACGCCCGCTGAGCCAAGGATGTTCACACTTGCAACTGTTGCGTGCGCCTGCCGCAATTCAGCTACCATGACGTTTCCATGCCCCTAACGGCCCACCTGCCATGTCAACCCCGTCGCACAAGCCCCTGGCCACCCGCGAGCGCCTGTCTGAAGTGCGCTATGAAATCCGCGGAGAATTGGCCCGGCGAGCGCGGGAGCTGGAGGCGCAGGGCCGCAAGCTGATCAAGCTCAACATAGGCAATCCGGGCAACTTCGGCTTCCGCGCACCCGAGCACCTGCAGCGCGCGATTGCCGATGACATGGGCCGCACCGATCCTTACACCCACCAGCAGGGCCTGCCCGAAGCGCGTGAAGCCATTGCGGCGGCCTATGCCCGGCGCGGTGCACCTGACGCACACCCGGACCGGGTCTTCCTGGGCAACGGGGTCAGCGAACTGATCGACCTGTCGCTGCGCGCCCTGCTCAATCCGGGCGACGAGGTGCTGGTGCCGTCACCGGACTACCCGCTGTGGTCGGCGGCCACCATCCTCAACGATGGCCGCCCGGTGTACTACCGCTGCGCACCGGAAAACGGCTTCCAGCCCGACCCGAGCGAGATCGAGACCCTGGTGTCTTCGCGCACCCGCGCCATCGTGCTGATCAACCCCAACAATCCCAGTGGCGCCAGCTACCCGCGCGCGCTGCTGGAGCGCATCGTGGACATCGCCCGGCGCCACAACCTGCTGCTGCTGGTCGATGAGATCTACGACCAGATCCTCTACGACGACGCGGTGTTCCAGCCGGTAGCGCCGCTGGCTGGCGACCATCCGTGCCTGACCTTCAGCGGGCTGAGCAAGGTACACCGCGCCTGTGGCTGGCGCGTGGGCTGGGGGGTGCTGTCCGGCGATGCCACGCGGCTGGGTGAATTCCGTGCAGCGATGGACCTGCTCAGCGCATTGCGTCTGTGTGCCAACGTGCCCGGCCAGTACGCCATCGACGCCGCGGTCAACGGGCCTGACACCATTACGCCCCTGTGCACCCCGGGCGGCCGCCTGTATGAAACCCGCCGCGCGGTGATCGAAGCCTGTGCCGCCAGCGATCATCTTTCGCTGGTCGCGCCGGCCGGGGCGCTCTATGCCTTCCCGGCCGTGGTCGGCGATGCCGCCAGGAACTTCGATGACCATGAGTTCGCCTTGGAGCTGATGAACGAAGAAGGCGTGCTGGTGGTCCCGGGTTCCAGCTTCAACGTGCCCTATCGCCACCATTTCCGGGTCACCCTGCTGCCGGAGGCCAGTGTGATGCGCGATGTCTTCGCACGCATCGATCGCGCCCTGGCCCGAGGTGCCGAGGCGGTCCGCAAGGTGGTGCCGCTCAAGCCGCGGCGCTCGGTGGCCTGATCCGTGGCCCTGTCCTACCTCGCGCTGGGCGATTCGTACACGATTGGCGAGGCGGTCGCGGTCGACGGACGCTGGTCGCACCAGCTGGCCAGCTCACTGCGCGCGCAGGGCATCGCCCTGGCCGATCCGCAGACCATTGCCACCACCGGCTGGACCACCGACGAGCTGGACGCCGGTATCGACGCGGCTTCCCCACAGGGCCCGTTTGATTTCGTCTCCCTGCTGATCGGCGTCAACAACCAGTATCGGGGTCGCGCACTGGATGAATACGCCGTCCAGTTCAACGCGCTGCTGGCGCGTGCCATCGCGCTGGCCGGTGGCAGCGCCTCCCGGGTGCTGGTGCTTTCCTTCCCCGATTGGGGAGTGACCCCGTTTGGCGCCGCCAGCGGCCGCGACCTGGCCCAGGTGGGCGCTCAGACCGATGCCTTCAATGCTGATGCCGCCGCCGCCTGCACGGCCCACGGCGTGGTGTTCGTGGATATCACCGACATCAGCCGCGAACGCGGCGGCGACCCGGCCATGATCGCCGATGACGGCCTGCACCCTTCGGCGGCGATGTACGCGCTGTGGAGCGCCCGCGCCCTGCCATTGGCCGCGCGCCTGCTGCAGCCCTGACCGTCTCAGCGGAGCCCCGCCCCCGCCGCGCATGGCACGCCGCCAGCGGGCGTCAGCCTTGGCAATGCAGTGTTTCCCTGCGGGTCACGCCCTTGGCGGCCACCACGCGTAGAATGGACGGTTCGAACCTCTGGACCCATGATCGCCATGTCCCTCGACCCCGCCCTGCGCTCGCGCATCGAATCCGTCCTCAACGCCAACCGCGTGGTGCTGTTCATGAAAGGACAGCCGACCATGCCGCAGTGCGGCTTCTCGGCCAAGGCCGTGGGCGCCCTGCAGGACCTGGGCGTGGAGTTCGCCCATGTGAACGTGCTGGCGGACCAGGAAATCCGCGAAGGCATCAAGCAGTACGGCGACTGGCCGACCATCCCGCAGCTGTACATCGACGGCGAGCTGGTCGGCGGCAGCGACATCATCCTGCAGATGGCCTCCAGCGGCGAGTTGAGCAGTGTGCTCGGCCTGGCCGCGCCGGACCGCAGCCCGCCGTCGATCACGGTCACCCCGGCGGCAGTGGAAATGCTGCGCGGCGCCTTGGCTGACGCCCCGGGCGCATCCCTGCAGCTGAGCATCGACGCGCGCTTCCAGCCGAACTTCCAGCTGGCCCCGCACGACGACAGCGCCATTGCCGCAGAATCCAATGGCCTGCGCGTGCAGTTCGACCTGGCCAGCGCGCGCCGCGCCGACGGCATCACCATCGACTGGGTGGACGACATCCGCGGCAAGGGCCTGGCCATCGACAACCCGAACGCTCCCAAGCCGGTGCAGGAACTGACCGTGCGCGATGCCGACGACCTGGTCCGTGCCGGCAACGTGCTGCTGGTGGACGTGCGCCCGGCCGATGAGCGCGCGATTGCCGCCGTGGGCGTGCCGTTCAAGGTCTTCGATGGCCAGGGCCGCGCCGAGCTGGAAGCACTGCCCAAGGACACCGCGCTGGCGTTCCTGTGTCACCACGGTGGCCGCAGCGCACAGGCCGCCGAGCAGTTCCGCAACCTGGGCTTCAGCAAGGTGTTCAACGTCACCGGCGGCATCCATGCCTGGTCGGAAGACGTCGACAACGGCGTGCCCCAGTACTGATCGCTGCATCGCAGCGCCGGGCCCTGCCCGGCGTCTGCGTCTGGTGCTCCACGGCGCTCGCCGCGCATCGCCCGGCGCCCGCGTTGCCGATGGGCTCAGCCAGCGAAACCGCCCTCGGCGAGGAAGTCCAGTTCTTCCGGTGTCGGCATCCGTCCCAGTACGGCATTGCGGTGCGGGAATCGCCCGAAGCGGCGGATGATGTCGCGATGCAGCTCGGCGAACCGCAGGTACTCCTTGTCACCCAGCACGTCGAACATCGCCACTGAGCGCTCCTGGTCGAACGGGTCTTCAGAGTGCTCGAACGGCAGGTAGAAGAACGCGCGCAGCTTGGGCACCAGTTGCAGGTCCAGTCCTTCCTCGATGGCACGCATGGCGTAATGCCGGGCCAGGCCATCGGTGGCATAGGAATGCGCGGTGCCACGGAAACAATTGCGCGGAAACTGGTCCAGCAGCAGCATCAGCGCCAGCGCGCCTTCAGCGGTGCCCAGCCAGTGTTCGCGCGCGCGCGCCGCAGCGGCGTGGTGCTCCTCGGCAAAGCGCTCGCGGAACTGTGCATCAAATGCATCGTCGCGGGCAAACCAACGGGCCGGGCCGGCCTCGGTCCAGAACGCCACCACCTGCGCTGCCATGTCCATGTGCTGCTCCCAGGGATCAGCCCAGCCGGCGTCTCCCGTTGTCATTCGTCGAACCGCAGGTGGCGCACGGACTTGCCATTGCGCCGGATCAGTTTCAAGGCTTCGATGCCGACCTGGATATGGTTCTCCACGAACTGGGAGCTGACCTTGGCATCAGAGGCTTCGGTTTTCACGCCATCGGGAATCATCGGCTGATCGGACACCAGCAGCAAGGCCCCGCTGGGGATGTGGTTGGCAAACCCCGCCGCGAACACCGTCGCCGTCTCCATGTCGATGGCCATGCAGCGCATGGCCCGCAGGCGCTCCTTGAACGCCTCATCGTGTTCCCACACCCGCCGGTTGGTGGTGTACACCGTGCCGGTCCAGTAGTCGTGGCCCAGGTCGCGGATCATCGTAGAGACCGCACGCTGCAGGGCAAATGCCGGCAGCGCCGGCACCTCCGGCGGCAGGTAATCGGCCGAGGTACCCTCGCCGCGGATGGCCGCGATCGGCAGCACCAGGTCACCCAGCTGGTTCTTGCGCTTGAGCCCACCACATTTGCCGAGGAACAGCACGGCCTTGGGCATCACCGCCGACAGCAGGTCCATCACGATGGCCGCGTTGGGGCTGCCCATGCCGAAGTTGATCATGGTGATGCCATCGGCGGTGGCGCTGGCCATCGGCCGGTCCAGGCCCACCACCGTGGCCCCGGTGAGGGCGGCAAAGCTGTGCAGGTAACCGGCGAAATTGGTCAGCAGCACATGCGGACCAAACTGCTCCAGGGGCACCCCGGTATAACGGGGCAGCCAGTTTTCCACGATGTCCTGCTTGCTCTTCATGCGTTCACCTTGCGCTGCATCCGGGAGATTCTAGCTGCTGCCCCGCCATCGCGCGTCCCGCCCGCTGCGGCCGACACTTGGCAAGCCCGTCGTACCCGGCTAGTTTCGGCACGCAACCACTGTGTTTTCCGGGGACCCACCATGCACCACCTGCTTCGCGCCAGCCTCGGCCTGGCGCTGTTGTCCTTGCCTGCTGCACCCGCCTTTACGGCCTCCCGCTTCGTGCAGGACCCGTACCCCAGCACCTATGTGCCCGGGCGCAGCGAGAGCGTGCTGATCCACAACGCCACCGTGCTCACCGGCACCGGCCAGCGCCTGGACAATGCCGACGTACTGCTGCGCGATGGCCGCATCGAAGCCGTCGGCCAGGCGCTGGCGGCCGCTGACGACGTGCGCCGCATCGATGCGCAGGGCCGCTGGGTCACGCCCGGCATCATTGATGTGCACTCACACCTGGGCGTCTATCCCAGCCCGGGGGTCGGTGCGCACAGCGACGGCAACGAGATGACTGCGCCCGTGACCGCCAATGTATGGGCCGAGCATTCGGTGTGGCCCCAGGATCCCGGCTTTGCCGAAGCGCTGGCCGGCGGGGTGACCAGCATGCAGGTACTGCCCGGCTCGGCCAATCTGGTCGGCGGCCGCGGTGTCACCCTGAAGAATGTGCCGGTCACGACCTATCAAGCGATGAAGTTCCCCGGTGCGCCCTGGGGCCTGAAGATGGCCTGCGGTGAGAACCCCAAGCGGGTGTATGGCGGCAAGGGCACGGCGCCTGCCACGCGCATGGGCAATGTCGCCGGCTACCGCGCCGCCTTCATCGATGCCAGCGAGTACATCGCCAAGAACTCGCCCAAGCCGACGAAGCGCAAGCGATGGTTCAGCGGCAGCGACAAGGGAGACAGCGCCGGTGATGCCGGCGGCAAGCGCGACCTGAAGCTGGATACGCTGGCTGGTGCGATCCAGGGCGACATCCGCGTGCATATCCACTGCTACCGCGCCGACGAGATGGCCACCATGCTCGACCTCGCCAAGGAGTTCGGCTTCAAGGTCGCCGCCTTCCACCACGGCGTGGAGGCCTACAAGCTGGCCGACCGCCTCGCCGAGGAAGGCGTGTGCGGTGCGCTGTGGGCCGACTGGTGGGGCTTCAAAATGGAGGCCTTCGATGGCATCGCCGAAAACATCGCCCTGGTCGATCGTCCAGCCAACAGCTGCGCGATCGTGCATTCCGATTCGCCCGAGGGCATCCAGCGGCTCAATCAGGAAGCAGCCAAGGTGATCGCCTCGGCACGGCGCGCCAAGCTGCCGGCGATCGCGCCGGAGCGCGCCATCGTCTGGCTGACCGGCAATGCCGCCAAGGCACTGGGCATCGAGCAGCAGACCGGCACGCTGGAGCCGGGCAAGATGGCCGATGTGGTGGTGTGGAACGGCAATCCTTTCAGTTCGTATGCACTGGCTGACCAGGTATTCATCGACGGCCACCGCTATTACGACCGCCTGCAGCCGGGGCGCAAGCCGGTGTCTGATTTCCGTCTTGGCCAGGAGGTGCTGTGATGGTGCGTCTGAACCAGCACGGTACCGGGGCATGGTCCGGCGCGGGCCGCCAGTGCTTGCAGCCAGATAGCGCCGCGCCCACTGCGGCGAGCGCACAGCGCGGCATCGGACCCATCTGCCGGACATGGACATGGCCCGCCGCTGCCGGGCACCTGCGCCTTGCACGGCTTGGCGTGGCCTTGATGGTGCTGGCCGGTATCAGCGGCGCGGCGTCGGCGCAGAACCTGCTGATCCGCAACGCCACCGTGCATACGGTCACCGCAGGCGGCACGCGGCCGGCCACGGACGTGCTGGTCCAGGGCGGGGTGATCCGCGCGGTGGGCACTGGACTGGCGGCCCCCGTCGGCACCGCCGTGGTCGAGGCCGATGGCAAGCCGCTTACCCCGGCCTTGTTCGGCGGCATCACCGAGATCGGCATCGAAGAGGTATCGGGTGAATCCAGCACGGTTGACAGCACCCTGACCCTGCCCGGCCAACCGCTGCGGCCCGAGTTCGATGTCACCCTGGCCTACAACCCGGCCTCGGTGCTGGTACCGGTGACCCGTCTGGATGGTTTCGGTTTCACCTTGCTCGGCGCACACACCGGCGGTGGCTTCGTCGCCGGCCAGGGCGGCGTGGTGCGCCTGGATGGCAGTGCCGATCCGATCGGGCCGCGCGCCCTGTTCCTGCGCATCGGCTCGGCCGCCGCCGAGCTGACCGGCCAGTCGCGTGCCGCGCAGTGGATGCTGCTGCAGCAACTGGTTGATGAAGCACGCGGCCGCGGCAACGTGGACGCGCCACATGCGCTGCTCACGGCCAGTGGCCGCCGCACCCTGGCCCGCTACCTGGCTGGCGAAGGCCGCATCATCGTTGAGGTGGACCGCGCGTCGGACATCCGCCAACTGCTGCGTTGGGCCAACCGCGAACAGGTCCGCATCGGCATCGCCGGCGGTGCCGAGGCCTGGCAGCTGGCCGCCGAATTGGCCAGCGCCCAGGTACCGGTGTTTGTCGACGCGCTCGGCAACCTGCCCAGCACCTTCGATCAGATCGGGGCCACGCTGGAGAACGCTGCCCGACTGCAGCGCGCGGGCGTGCCGGTGAGCTTCGCCCAGCGCGAGGATGCCTCGCACAACGCGCGCAAGATCCGCCAGGCGGCAGGCAATGCAGTGGCCCATGGGCTGCCGTGGGAGGCAGCGCTGGCTGGTCTCACGCGCGTGCCGGCGCAGGCGCTGGGCATCGCAGATCGCCTGGGCAGCATTGCCCCGGGGCAATTGGCCGATCTGGTGCTGTGGGAAGGCGATCCACTGGACGTGGCCCATTACGCCGAACAGGTCTGGCTGGGCGGCCAGACCATGCCCATGCGCTCACGGCAGACCGAGCTGCGCGAGCGTTACGTGCAGCGTGCCGGTTCGCCTTGAGCGGCTGGGCCCCTACACGCTGGTTGCACAGCCTGCCTGCGACGCTTCGCGGGCACGATGAACCTGTTCATCCCCTTGTTCCAGGACACCACCATGACCCAGTACTACATCAGCCTGCCGGACCCGGAAAAAGCACGCGGCAGCGAAGCGGATCTATCGTTCCGTGCGCACAGCGCGCCGGGCTTCGCCGAGGAACTGCAGGACGCGCTGCGCAGCACGGCACTGTTTGAAAAATGGCGTGCCAAGCAGCCCGATCCGGATGCCGTGGAGACGCGATGGGCCGCGGTGGACCCGCAGGCCAGCGTGGAGGGCAAGCAGGAGGACCTGCGGATCAACCTGCTGGTCACCACCACCATCAACGGCGAGGTGTTCAAGCACCGCATGCGCCTGCTGGCCGGGCACCATTGGGAGCTGCGCGAAGTGCGCTGATGGTGCGTCATAAGCGCCTGCGGCGGTAGCGCCGGGCCATGCCCGGCGAGCGAGCAGCGCATGACCAGCAACGGCCGTCATGCTCCGGCCGACACAGCGGCGCCGGCCAGGACCCGGCGCCGCCGCGATGATGGCTCAGTCGGCAAGGGCCTTGGCATGGTGGGCAATGTGCTCACCGATGAAGCTGCCAATGAAGTAGTAGCTGTGGTCATGGCCGGGCTGCAGGCGGAGGGTCAGCGGATGACCCACGGCCTCACAGGCTGCCTGCAGGCGCTGCGGCTGCAGTTGGCCTTCCAGGAACTCATCGTCCAGTCCCTGGTCGACCAGCAACGGCAGTCGCTCGCTGGCCTGCGCCACCAGCACGCTGGCATCCCACTGCGCCCACGCCGCCGTTTCCTCACCGAGGTAGGCAGTGAACGCTTTCCGCCCCCATGGCACCTGGCTGGGTGCCACGATCGGCGAGAACGCCGACACGCTGCGGTAGCGCCCGGGATTGCGCAGGGCCAGCACCAGCGCCCCGTGGCCGCCCATCGAATGGCCACTGATGCTGCGCGCATCGGTGGTGGGGAACTGCGCTTCGATCAAGGCCGGCAACTCCTGCACGATGTAATCGTGCATGCGGTAATGCGCCGACCACGGTGCCTGGGTGGCGTTGAGGTAGAAGCCCGCGCCCTTGCCGAGGTCGTAACCTTCGGCATCGGCCACGTCGTCACCGCGCGGGCTGGTATCGGGCGCGACCAGGATCAGGCCGTGCTCAGCGGCATAACGCTGCGCACCGGCCTTGGTGATGAAGTTCTGCTCGGTACAGGTGAGTCCGCTCAACCAATAGAGCACCGGCAGACGCTGCGTGGCCGCCTGTGGTGGCAGGTACACGGCGAACTTCATGTCACAGCCGAGCGTTTCCGAATGGTGCGCCCACACTTCCTGGCGCCCGCCGAAGCAGGCATGGGATTCGATGCGCTCCATCAGAAGTGCACCACCGAACGGATCGACTTGCCTTCATGCATCAGGTCGAAGGCTTCGTTGATCTCGTCCAGTTCCATGGTGTGGGTAACAAACGGAGCCAGTTCGATGTCGCCCTTCATCGCGTCTTCGACCATGCCGGGCAGCTGGCTGCGGCCCTTGACGCCGCCAAACGCGGTGCCCATCCACTTGCGGCCAGTGACCAGCTGGAACGGACGGGTGGCGATTTCCTGGCCCGACCCGGCCACGCCGATCACCACGCTCTGGCCCCAGCCCCGGTGCGCGCATTCCAGTGCCGCACGCATGACGTTGACGTTGCCGATGCACTCGAAGCTGTGGTCCACGCCCCACCCGGTCATCTCGACGATCACCTGCTGGATCGGCTTGTCGTGGTCCTTCGGGTTCACGCAATCGGTGGCGCCGAACTGCTTGGCCAGTTCGAACTTGGACGGATTGGTGTCCACGGCGATGATGCGGCCGGCCTTGGCCTGGCGCGCGCCCTGGATCACCGCCAGGCCGATGCCACCGAGGCCGAACACGGCCACGCTGTCACCCTCGGCGACCTTGGCGGTGTTGTGCACCGCGCCGATACCGGTGGTGACACCGCAGCCGAGCAGGCAGACGTGTTCCGGATTGGCCTCGGGGTTGATCTTGGCCAGCGACACTTCGGCCACCACGGTGTATTCGCTGAAGGTGGAGCAACCCATGTAATGGTAGATCGGCTCGCCGTTGTAGCTGAAACGGGTGGTGCCGTCGGGCATCACGCCCTTGCCCTGGGTCGCACGCACGGCCACGCACAGGTTGGTCTTGCCGCTGGTGCAGAACAGGCAGGTGCCGCACTCGGCGGTGTACAGCGGAATCACGTGATCGCCCGGCTTGACGCTGGTCACGCCCTCGCCCACCTCCACCACGATGCCCGCCCCTTCGTGACCCAGCACGGCCGGGAACAGGCCTTCCGGATCATCACCGGACAGGGTGAAGGCATCGGTATGGCAGACCCCGGTGTGGGTGATCTTGACCAGGACTTCGCCGGCCTGTGGCGGGGCGACGTCGATCTCGACGATCTGCAGCGGCTGGCCAGCGGCGAAGGCAACGGCGGCGCGGGATTTCATCAGGGTGTTCTCCAAGGGAAGGACGGGAAAAGGATAGGCAGGCGTGGGTTACGCCCGTGCTGAAGGCACGCCAGGCGTGCCGCGGGATTCATTTCAGGTAGGAACGGATCAGCGCGCTCATGTCGCGCACGCGTTCAGCGCGCTGCGCATCGGACGCAGCGGGCTGGCCGAATTCCTCGCGCAGGTGCGCTTCCATCACTTCAGACATCAGGCCATTGACCGCGCCACGGATGGCGGCGATCTGCTGCAGCACCGGCGCACAGTCGGCGCCGGCCTCCAACGCGCGGTCCAAGGCATCGCACTGGCCGCGGATGCGGCGCACGCGGGCCAGGACTTTCTTCTTTTCTTCAGGTGAGTGCGGCATGGGCGGCCATCATACGGAACTATACTGGGGGATAGTATAACAAAGCGTCTGACGGCCGCCGGGAGACGACACGGCGATTGACGTGAACAAGGTCAGGGGCAGGACCGGAACATCACCGCCGCATCAGTCCCAGCCACGGGTTGGGCACATCGCCCATCAGCGCCACCACGGCCTGGTCAAGCTGGCCCTGGGCTGCGAGCCTTGCCGCTGGATGGGACTGTAAATGCGCTGGAACGGCCGGCGGCACACGCCCCGCGTCCAGGGCGAGCAGGTGGTCGGCCAGCGCGGCGAAATCAGCGTCAGCCAAAGGCAATGGCACACTCATGGGGAGGTCTCCAGGACACGCCGCGGCACCGGCACATGACAGGTTGCACTCGCTTCCAGCCCAGCGCCACCCCGGCTCATCCCCGCCATGCCGGCTGATCGGCACGCAGCAGATCGACAAACGCACGCAATGCCGTGGCCATCTGCCGCTGTCGCGGGTAATACAGCACGAAGCCGGGGAAGGGCTCGCTCCAGTCTTCCAGCACCGCCACCAGTTGTCCGTCATCAAGGTAAGGCCGTGCGGCATCTTCCAGGACATAAGCGATGCCCAGCCCATCGCGAACCGCGCGGATGATCGAGCCCTGCTCGCTCAGGGTCAGCCGACCGGGCACGTCCAGCTCCAGCGACTGCCCGTCACGGTCGAACTGCCAGCGGTAAAGGTGGCCACTGGCAAAACGGAAGCGGATGCATTCATGCTGCAGCAGCTCACGCGGGTGCTGCGGCCGGCCATGCCGCTGCAGATACTCAGGCGACGCCACGATCAGGCCACGCAGCGGTGGCCCCAGCGGCACGGCGACCATGTCTTCGGGCACGAACTCGTGCAGGCGCACGCCGGCGTCGTAGCCTTCGGACACGATGTCCACCAAGCCATCGTTCTCGGTCAGCTCCAAGCGCACATCCGGGTGCGCGCGCAGGAACGGGGTCAGCCGCGGCAGCAACTGGGTGGCGACGGCCGCACGGGTCGCGTTGATGCGCAACAACCCACCGGCCGTGGCACGGAAGCGGTTCATTTCCTCCAGCGCGTCGTGCACTTGGCCCAAGGCCGGCTGCAGCCGTTCCAGCAGCCGCTGGCCGGCCTCGGTGAGCGCCACGCTGCGGGTGGTACGGTGGAACAGGCCCACGCCCAGCCGTTCTTCCAGCGCGCGGATGGCGTAACTGACCGCCGAGGTGGACAGCGCCAGCTCCGCTCCCGCACGCCGGAAACTGCGATGGCGGGCCACCGCGGCGAACGCTGCCAGGTGAGTGAGGTTATCGCTGGCCATGATTATCCAGTTCTACTTGATGAATCATGCCGATCAATGCGCTGTTTGTGCAAGGTGATGCGGCGTATTGTAAAGCGCCTTTCCATAAACCCAGCCAAGGATTCCCCATGTCCCTCGCCCTCGGTTATGCCGTCACCTCCACCACTGCCCCGCTTGCACCGTTCTCCTTCGAACGCCGCGCGGTAGGTGCCAATGACGTGCGGATTGAAGTCCTTTACAGCGGCATCTGCCATTCCGACCTGCACCAGGCGCGCGACGACTGGGGCGGCGCCCAGTACCCGATGGTCCCGGGCCACGAGATCATCGGCCGCGTGGTCGAAGTCGGTGCCGACGTCACCCGCTTCCAGGTCGGCGATTTCGCCGGAGTCGGCTGCATGGTCGATTCGTGCCGCCACTGCGATGCTTGCGACCACGATCTGGAGCAGTACTGCGAAAAAGGCCCCACCTATACCTACAACAGCAAGGACCGCACCACCGGCGAGCTGACCCAGGGCGGTTACTCCGACCACATCGTGGTGGAACAGCGCTTCGTGGTGAAGGTCTCGCCGTCGCTGGATCTCAAGGCTGCGGCACCGCTGCTGTGCGCCGGCATCACCACTTACTCGCCGCTGCGCCACTGGAAGGTCGGTCCGGGGCAGAAGGTCGGGGTGATCGGCCTCGGCGGCCTGGGCCACATGGGCGTGAAGTTCGCCAAGGCGATGGGCGCCACCGTGGTGATGATCACCACCACCCCGGAAAAGGGTGCCGATGCCAAGCGCCTGGGCGCCGATGAGGTGCTGGTCTCGCGTGATGCGGCGCAGATGCAGGCTCATGCAGGCAGTTTTGACTTCCTGCTCAACACCGTGCCGGTGAGCCATGACACCAATCCGTACATGCAACTGCTCAAGCGCGATGCCACCATGTGCCTGGTCGGGGTGATCACCGAACTGGACCCGCCGCTGACCGGCGCCAGCGTGATCTTCGGCCGTCGCCATCTCACCGGCTCGGCGATCGGCGGCATGGCCGAAACCCAGGAAATGATGGATTTCTGCGCCGAGCACGGCATCGTGTCGGACGTGGAAGTGATCGACATCAAGACCGTCAACGAAGCCTGGGACCGCATGCAGAAAAACGACGTGCGCTACCGCTTCGTGATCGACATGGCCACCATCAAGTCGGCCGCGTAAATCTGCGCTCGACCTGGCGCGCATCCGCACCACATGACGCCCCGGCACTGAGAAGCCGGGGCGTTTTCATTGCACAGGACCACTGGCGACGTTCTTTGTGCTGACGAGGGCGCCGGTCAAGGTGGGCGCCCTTCGACACGTCAGTAAGCAAACTCGGCAAACACGGGGTCCACGCTGCCCTGCCAGCGCCCGTGATAAAGCTCAAGCTTGCGCTCGGCCGGGGTCAGCCCGGAATCAACGATCTCCTGCAGCACCTCCAGGAACTTGCTCTCATCCTGGCCATCGGCATTGCGGGCCGCACGGCGCTTGAGACCGGCCACCGAAATCTTCAGCGCTTCACTGGCCAGGTCGCGCACGGTGCCGTTGCGGAACGGCAGCTTCAATGCGTGTTTCGGCACCCCGTCGCGCAGCGCATGGCGTTCAGCCAGGCTGAAATCGCGTACCAGATCCCAGGCCGCATCCAGCGCGGCATCGTCATACAGCAGGCCGACCCAGAACGCCGGCAACGCGCACAGGCGGCTCCACGGACCGCCATCGGCACCGCGCATTTCCAGGTACTTCTTCAGGCGCACTTCCGGGAAGGCGGTGGTCATGTGATCGGACCAGTCCCCCAGGGTCGGCAGCTGACCCGGCAGCACCGGCAACTTGCCCTTTAGGAAATCGCGGAAGCTTTGCCCGCTGGCATCGTGGTACACACCATCGCGGTAGGAGAAATACATCGGCACGTCGAGCAGGTAATCCACGTAGCGCTCGTAACCAAAACCGTCTTCGAACACGAAGTCCAGCATGCCCGTGCGATCGGCATCGGTGTCGGTCCAGATGTGCGAACGGTAGCTGAGGTAGCCGTTCGGCTTGCCTTCGGTGAACGGTGAATCGGCGAACAGCGCCGTGGCGATTGGCTGCAGGGCCAGCGACACGCGGAACTTCTTCACCATGTCCGCTTCGCTGGCGTAATCCAGGTTCACCTGCACGGTACTGGTACGGGTCATCATGTCCAGGCCCAGCGTGCCGACCTTGGGCATGTACTCGCGCATGATCCGGTAGCGGCCCTTCGGCATCCACGGCATGTCCGCGCGCGTCCACTTGGGCTGGAAGCCCATGCCGAGGAAACCCAGCTGCAGTTCGCCCGCCACCTGGGCCACTTCGTTGAGGTGGGTGCCGGTTTCCACGCAGGTCTGGTGGATGGTTTCCAAGGCCGCGCCAGACAGTTCCAGCTGCCCGGCCGGTTCCAGCGTGACTGAGGCGTTGTCGCGCAGCAGGGCGATGGTGCGGCCCTTTTCCTGCACCGGGGCCCAGCCGAAGCGCTGCAGCCCCTGCAGCAGGGCTTCGATGCCGCGCGCGCCGTCGAAGGTCGGCGGCCGCAGGTCGTCCAGACGGAAGCCGAATTTTTCATGTTCGGTACCGATGCGCCAGGCGCTGCGCGGCTTTTCACCGGAAGCGAGCACGGCCACCAGCTCGGAGCGGTCATGGATGGGGGTCTGCGCGGCGGTGCTGGGGCTGGACAAAGGGGCGGCTCGCTGAAGGGTGACGGGGATGTGGGGCTGCCCCCATGGCATCGCAAGGGCGAACTATAGCGTGGCGCCCGGCCGCGTCATGCCACCGTGACGGGTTTGTGCATCCTATCGACGGTGGCTTGACCGGCTTACACTGCTGCCGATGCACCACACTCTGCTCCTCCTTCGCGGCCCGTCCGCCACGCTCGAACCACGCCATCTGCGACACTCCAGCGCAGGTCTGGTCGCATCATGACCCCGCCCCTGGACGACACGACCCACCTGCTGGCAGAGCTGCGCAGCCTGGTCAGCTGCACCCGCGCGGAAGGCTATGCCTGCATCACCGCGCGACGCGAGCATGGCGCCAGTTCGGTGGAAATCGCCCAGCCCTACATCGCCCTGTTGCTGGAAGGGCGCAAGCGGGTGAGCCTGCTGCAGCAACAGCTGGATATGGGCCCGGGCGATGTGTTCCTGGTGACCCGCCGGTGCCGCATCGACGTCGTCAACCAGCCCGACCCGGTGAGCGGCCGCTATCTGGCCGCCCTCGTGCCTTTCTGCAGCGAGGCGCTTGATGCTGCGCGGCTGTTGTGGAACGAGCCGCTGCCGGTAGCTGGCCAGGCGCTGGCGTCGCTGCGTCTGGTCGATCATGGGCCGGTGCTTGGGCGCTGGCGGCAGGCGCTGCAGGATGCCCATTACAGCGATGCCCGGCTGGCCTTGGCCACCCTCGCCATCACCCTGGCGCGGCAGGGACATGGCGGCCTGCTGCTGCCGCCGCAGCCGACGCTGGGTGAACGTATCCGCGACCAGGTCGCCGCCGATCCGGCGCGTGACTGGCGGTCACGGGACATCGAGTTCCTGCTGGGCATGAGTGGCGCCACCCTGCGCCGCCATCTGGCGGCGGAGAACACCCAGTTGCGCGAACTGGTGGCCGAAGCGCGGCTGGCGCAGGCCATGCAGATGCTCTACACCACCCAGCTGCCGTTGAAGACGGTCGCCGCACGCGTGGGCTATCGCTCGCTGGGCAGCTTCAACAAACGCTTCCAGGCCCGCTACGGGCTGGCGGCCACGGATATCGGACTGTCACCGGCCTCCTGATCGCTGGGCAGGTAGCATCTGGCCCAGCCCTGCGAGCGTTCCGCGCACCACGTTGAGCGCCTCGCGAAAGCCGTTGCGCCCACGCTGTGTGCATGCGGTATTTCCCGCGCCTCAGCGAGCTCCCCATGTCTTTCTGCCCTGCTCCCCTGCGTGCCGCCCTGGTGCTGGCCCTGTCCGGCCTGCCGCTGGCGGCCTTCGCCACCGCCACCTCGCCGGCATCCAGCCATCAGGTCGCTGGCGTCTACCAGCAACGCGTCGGCGAACTGCTGGTCACCGCCCTGTTCGACGGGGTGGTCGCCCTGGGTCGGCAGGAAATCGTCGGTATCGATCCGTCGCGGGTCACCCGTGCCCTCGATGGCCGCTTCATCCCCGAAGGCCCCAAGGGCCTGCAGACCGCGGTCAACGCATTCCTGATCCGCCAGGGCGACCACCTCACCCTGGTCGACGCCGGCACCGCCGAGTGCTTCGGCCCCGGCCTGGGCCAGGTGCTGGATAACCTGCAAGCCGCTGGTGTCGATCCGGGCGAGATAGACGACGTGCTGCTCACCCATGCCCATCCTGACCACCTGTGCGGCATCCTCGACCGCAGCGGCAAAGTCGCCTATCCCAATGCCACGGTGTGGCTGTCACAGGCCGATGCCGATTACTGGCTGGATCCTGCCAGCGAGAAACAGGCGCCAAAGGGCGTGCGCTTTGCCTTCGCGCTGGCGCGCACCGCGGTCGCGCCCTATCAGGCCGCTGGCCGGCTGCGTGCGCTCGCACCGGGCGCCGCGTTGCCCGGTGGCGCGCAGGCGCTCGATACCCACGGCCATACCCCGGGCCACGTGTCTTATCGCTTTGACAGCCAGGGCCAGTCGTTGCTGGTGTGGGGGGATGTGCTGCACTTCCATGGTGTGCAGTTCGCCCACCCGGAAGCAGCGTATGAAGCGGACAGCGATCGCAGCGCGGCGATTGCCAGCCGACGGGCCATGCTGGCGCAGGCGACGAAGGGGGAATGGTGGGTGGCCGGGGCGCACCTGCCGTTCCCGGGGCTGGGTCATGTGCGCGGCGAAGGCGCAGCGTATGCCTGGGTGCCGGCGGAGTTCTCGCCGCTGTAAGGCTCGGCTTCGAAACCAGGATCACACGCGCCATCGTCAAGGCCGTGCATGCCGTCATCATCGTAGCGCCGGGCCATGCCCGGCGAGCGCAGGGGCCGCCTGCCTCAGCGCGTGCGATGATTGACGGAAAGCCGCCGGGCGTGGCCCGGCGCGCCCTTACAGCCCCAGCCAGCCACCGACGATGGCGCGTGCTTCGTCCACGCCCGTGCGGTCTTCGCCGGAAAACACCTGTACGCTCACGGTATCGCCGAACGCACCGTGCAGTTCCTTGCGCACCTGCTGCAGGACCTTGGTGTACTGGCTGCGGCTGAGCTTGTCGGCCTTGGTCAGCAGCGCATGCGCCGGCAGGCCACGCTCCACCGCGTAGGACAACATCTGCCGGTCGTACTCTTTCAGCGGATGACGGATGTCCATCACCACCACCAGGCCTTTCAAGGCCTCGCGGGTGCGGAAATACCGGTCGATGAAGGCCTGCCAGTGCGCCTGCAGGTCCAGCGGCACTTTGGCGTAGCCATAGCCGGGCAGATCCACCAGATGCGCTTCGGGGGTGATCTGGAAGAACACCAGTTGCTGGGTGCGGCCGGGTGTCTTGGAGACCCGGGCGAGGCCGTTCTGACGGGTCAGCGCATTGAGCGCGCTGGATTTGCCCGCGTTGGAGCGGCCGGCAAAGGCCACCTCGGCCCCCTCGTCGGGCGGCAGCTGGCGGACATTGTGGGCCGAAAGGTGGTAACGGGCGCGTTCGATAAGGAGTGACATGGGGCATAGGATCGCATGTTGTGTCCCCCGATGCCCCTGCCGCCGCGGTTTTGCTGCACTGCTTCATTGACCGGCCATGGAAAGCGCACCGATAATCCGGGCATGCCGGCCGCCGCCGCCCGGCCCGGTCCAAACGGAGCTCCAGCATGCGCCACGCTCACGTTCTTGCCGTATCCGCCGTCATTGCTGTCGTGGTTGCCGCCGCCGCCGTGGCACAGACCAGCGTGATCGCGCTGCCGGACAATGGACCGATCCAGACCGCTTCGCTGGAAGTGGACTTCAGCAAGACCACCTGGGGGGATGCCCAAGCCGGTCAAGGCAAGGCCGCCGCCTGTGCCGCGTGCCATGGCGCCGATGGCAACGCCACGGTCGAGCTCTACCCCAGCATCGCCGGGCAGAGCGAACGCTACGTGGCCCAGCAGATGGCGCTGATCGCCAATGGCCAGCGCACCTCGGGCGCCTCGGTCGCCATGCTGCCCTTCGTGCAGGACCTCAGCCCGCAGGACATGCGCGATATCGGCGCCTACTTCGCCACGCAGAAGGCCGCTGCCGGTATTGCCGACGACACTGTCGTCGCCGACGGCCCCTACAAGGGGCTCAATTTCTATGAGATTGGCCAGCAACTGTATCGCGGTGGTGACGCCAGCCGCGGCCTGCCGGCCTGCATGGCCTGCCATGGCCCCACCGGTGCCGGCAACCCGGGCCCGGCCTATCCGCATATCGGCGGACAGCATGCCAGCTATGTCGCGCGTCGGCTGCAGGAGTACCAGGCCGGCCACACCAGCGAAACCGACAAGGCCCATTTCCAGATCATGGCCACGGTGGCAGCCAAATTGAGTGAGCAGGAAATCCAGGCACTGGGCAGCTATCTGCAGGGCCTGCATGACCGCGCCGATGACGTGGATGCTGCCGCCGTCGCCGCGCCCTGATCGCGGAACAATCCGTTCCGCGCCGTTTTACCCTCGCCCGGGCCCCGCCCCTGCTGGTATGTTGCTCTCCGCGCCGGCACACCTGCCGGCGGACTGTTTTCATGGAGATGCGTGTCGATGACCCTGGTTTCCCGTCTGTTGCTGTCCGCCCTGCTGCTGTTGCCGCTGGCGGCCACGGCCGCCCCCACCGCACCGGCCGCCCCCCTGGTTGAAGGGCGCGATTACCAGAAGATCGCCCAGCCCGGCCCCTTCGCGCCGCTTGCCGGCAAGATCGAAGTGGTGGAAGTGTTCGGCTATACCTGCCCGCACTGCGCCCATTTCGAACCCGTACTGGCCCCTTGGGCCGCCAAGCTGCCCGCCGATGTCCGTTTCACCTTGGTACCTGGCGCCTTCGGTGGCCCCTGGGACAGCTGGGCCCGTGCGTATTACGCCGCTGACCAGCTGGGTGTGGCCAAGCGCAGCCACGCGGCCGTGTTCAAGGCCCTGCATGAAACCGGCTCGCTGCCGTTGCAGAATGTCGGTGCCGATGAACTGGGTGAGTTCTACAAAGCCTATGGCGTGACGCCTGCGGCCTTCCAGGCGGCACTGGGCAGCGATGCCGTCCAGCAGAAGCTCAACGCGGCGCGCGCGTTTGCCGGCCGGGTGAAGATCACCGGCACCCCGACCTTGGTCATCAACGGCACGTATACCGTGCTGGGCAAGAGCTTTGACGACCAGCTGCGCATCAGTGATGCCCTGATCCAGCAGATCCGCGCCGGCAAGGCTCCCTGAACCGCGGCCAGCCGCACACGCGGTGGTGATGCCACCGCATGTCATCATTCCCATCTGGTCGGCGCTCCGCGCCGGCCCCCACCTCGTTGAGGACGTTTCGATGAAGACCCGTTTCGCGCTGACCCTGATGGCCCTGCTGCCGATCCTCGCTGCCTGCAAGGCCGACGATGGCACCGGCAACGCCACCGCAGCGACCGACACCGCACCGGCAGCGGCCCCGGCCAACGAACCGGCTGCTCCGACGGCTCCGGCCAACGACACTTCGGCCAGCGACACTGCGGCCAGCGGCGAAGTGGCCGCCGCCTCGCCGGCACCGGCGGTCACCGCCAGCCAGCCGACCGGCCCGGCGCCGGTGGAAGGCACCGATTACTTGACCATTGCCAACGGCCAGCCGTTCCAGCCTGCCGCTGGCAAGATCGAAGTGGTGGAAATCTTCGGCTACGTCTGCCCGGCCTGCGCCGCGTTCCAGCCGCTGGTCGGCCCGTGGAAGGCCGGCCTGCCGTCGGATGTGAGTTTCGTCTACGTGCCGGCGATGTTCGGCGGCACCTGGGATGACTATGCCCGCGCCTTCTATGCCGCGCAGACGCTGGGCGTGCAGGAAAAAACCCATGAAGCGCTGTATTCGGCCATCCATGCCGAGCAGACCCTGAAGGGTGAACGCGGCCGTGACTCGGTTGAAGACATTGCGGCCTTCTACGCCAAGCACGGCGTGGACGCCAAGCAGTTCACCACCACCATGAGCAGCTTCGCGGTCAACGCCAAGACCAATGCCGCCAAGCAGTTCGCTGCCCGCAGCAATATCCAGGGCACGCCCTCGGTGATCATCGATGGCAAGTACCTGGTGAAGGGCAAGAGCTTCGCCGACATGCTGCGCATCGCCGATCACCTGATCGCCCGTGAGCGCGCTTCCCGCGCCGGCAACTGACAGAACCCCGCAGAGCCCCGCCGTGAACGCTTCCCCCACCCGTTCCCTGCGGCTGCTGACGGCCAACATCCAGGCCGGCTCGAGCACCCGCCGGTACAGCGACTATGTGACCCGCAGCTGGTCCCATGCGCTGCCGGCGGGGCGCAAGCGACATAGCCTGGATGCGATCGCCACCTTGGCCCGCGGCCACGACATCGTCGGCCTGCAGGAAGCCGATCCGGGCAGCCTGCGTTCGGGCTTCACCAACCAGACCCATTACCTGGCCAAGCAGGCCGGCTTCAGTTACTGGAGCCACCAGCCCAACCGGCGCATGGGCGGCGTCGCGTCCTCGGCCAACGGCCTGCTCAGCCGGCTGGAGCCGGTGGAAGTGCAGGACCACGCCCTGCCTGGCCGCATCGGCGGGCGAGGGGTTCTGTTGGCCAAGTTCGGCCAGGGCGATGACGGGCTGGCCGTGGCCGTAGCGCACCTGTCACTGGGCGCCGGCTCGCGGCTGTCGCAGCTGTCATTCATCGCCGAGTTGCTGTCCGATCACCCCAATGCGGTGCTGATGGGTGATTTCAACTGCCTGGCCGAGCGCCCTGAAATGCAGGTGCTCTACCAGAAGACCCGGCTGCAGCCGCCGGGCTGCATCGTGCCCACCTTCCCCAGCTGGCGCCCGGACCGGGCGATCGACCACATCCTGGTCAGCAGCGGCCTGCAACCGCAGGCCGTGGAAGCCGTGCCGGCCGCATTCTCCGACCACCTCGCGCTGGCGATGACCCTGGATGTCCCGGTGACCAGCCTGCGCTGAGGCGTGGCGCCGGCCGTCTGGCTGAATACGTCTGGTTCTCCAACTGCGTGCTGAACACGTCGGTACAAGACAGATGCCGCGGTTGCTGGTACGAATCGTTCGCATTACCATATCGTTAAACCAGTCACGCCACGGATGCGCACTGGTTCGCGGTAGTCGGCCCGCCTCGCCAAGAGCACCCGCCAGTCACGCACCGCCCTCCCCTCTGTTCAGTCGGGCCCAACCGGACGTTGGCCGGACCTCCCTGTCACCGTGGAAACCACCATGACCCGTAACGCCCGTGCATCGCAGCCGCTGCTGCAGACCCGTCGCCTGCCGCAGGCCCTGACGATTGCCCTGTGTGCCCTTGTCGCCGCGCCGGCCTTCGCCCAGGCCAGCAGCGATGACGCCACCACCTTGGACAAGGTCACCGTGAAGGGCGAACGCGCTGAGGGCTATTCGGTGCGCCGCACCTCGGCCGGCACCCGCTTCAACCTGGCGCCGCGCGAAATCCCGCAGTCGGTAAGCATCATCAGCCACCAGCGGATCGAAGACCAGAACCTGGACGACATCCTCGATGTGCTGTCCAACACCACCGGGGTCACCAGCACCCAGTCCGACAGCGAGCGCACCGAGTTCTATGCGCGCGGCTTCTACATCGACAGCTACCAGTTCGATGGCCTGCCCACGCAGATGGTGCAGAACTGGAGCTACGGCGATTCCGGCCTGGACCTGGCCCTGTATGACCGCGTGGAAGTGGTGCGCGGCGCCACCGGCCTGCTCAGCGGCGCCGGCAACCCATCCGCGTCGGTCAACCTGATCCGCAAGCATGCCGACAGCGCCGAACTGACCGGCAGCGTCTCGTTGAACGTGGGCAGCTACGGCCGCACCCGCACCACCGTGGACGTGGGTAGCGCACTCAACGCCAGCGGCACGGTGCGCGGCCGCGTCATCGGCAGCTACCTGGACACCGATGGGCAGATGGACCGCTACAACCAGCACAAGACGCTGGGCTATGCCGTCATCGACGCCGATCTGACCCCTGACACCCAGCTCAGCGTAGGCTACGACTACCAGCAGAAGCGCGCCAACGGTGCCACCTGGGGCGGCTTCCCGATGATCTATTCGGACGGCACGCCGACCAACTATTCCACCTCGTTCAATCCCTCGCCGGACTGGACCTATTGGGATACCACCAGCAAGCGCGCCTTCGCCACCCTGCAGCACGCGTTTGCCAATGGTTGGAACGCCAAGCTCGGCGTCACCCACGACAAGACCAATGCCGACGACAAGCTTTTCTATCCGGCCTACAACGATTGGACCAGCGGCGCTTCGTACTTCGACAAGAACACCGGCGCCGGCATTTCGCCGTCGGCGGGTTTCTACAACACCGAACGCAAGATCGACGCGGTTGACGGTTATGTCGATGGCCCGTTCCAGCTGTTCGGCCGTGAACATCAGTTCATGGCAGGCCTGAGCTACAACAAGCGCGACTACGCCAACCATGGTGACTACCAGGTCGGTGGCGCTGGCCAGACCTGGGACCCGTTCAGCAGCTACCTGAACTGGACCGGCAACATCAGCGAGCCGAACTGGAACCCGCTGTCGCTGGCCAGCGAAGGCACCATCACCCAGAAGGCCGGCTA
>DALZLW010000012.1:0-35512 GCA_032007425.1 Stenotrophomonas sp. | reverse complement strand
CCCGCCACTGCCCCCGACCGGCGACGGTGCTGGCACTGACCCGACGGGCGTCCAGGTGCTGCTGGGCGCGCCGCTGTCCGCGGCCACTGTCCTGCCAGCCGTAGGGGCCGCCGGTGTCTTCGTCACGAATACCCAGGCCCGCATCTCCCGTTGCGCTGGCTGATGCCTGCTGCACGGCCAGCGCCCGGTGATCCCATGTGCCGCGGTGTACTTCGTGGGTACGCCAGCGGAACGCCGACTGCCAGTGCTGCACGCTGTCGGACCGCTCAGCCTCGTCGCGGCGGTGATAGCGCACTGTGCCCAGGTCTTCAGCGGCGTGTGCGTTATCGGTCAACACCAGGGTATGGCGGCCGAAATCACCGTCGTCACCGGCTGTGTGCTCGAACCAGTAATAGATGCCCTCTTCGGCCAACAGACGCTGCAGGAAGGCCAGGTCGGTTTCCTGATACTGCGTGGTCAGGCTGCGCTTGGCGTAGAGTGCCGTGTCATCGAGCGCCCAGCGCCACGATGCGGCCACGTCGGTGTAGTCGGCCAACACGTCATCGACGATCGCCATCACCGTCATGTCCTGGAACACGTAACTGTCGCGACGGTGGCCGAGCAGGGCCAGCCACGGTTCAAGGCGCAGCCGGTAACGGGCCAGCCCCCCGTTGCTGCCAATCCGCTGGGCCGCGGTGATCCGCCCATGCAACGGCCGGTAGCTGCCATCGGCCTGCTGCACTTCGATCAGGGCGCCCTGCCCCAACAAGCCACCGATCGCCAGCCCGGCATCGACCGACAGCGCGGTGATCTCCCAGCGGAATCCCGGGCCGTCGATCTGTTCACGCCCCTGCAGGCGCTCGGCGACCAGCACTTCGCTGCCCAACGATGTCTGCAGGCGGAGGAGGCGCTGGACCTGGTGGGGACCGGCCAATGCCGCGCGTAATGTACTCACCGGATCCATGGCGCCTCCGTGCCTCAGGCCGCCTGGGTGATGCGGTCCAGCTGCAGGCTGCTGCCTTCGCTGAGCAGCAGGCGGTAGTCGCGGCCACCTGCGGTGATCACCACCTCACGGCTGTTGGCGACCAGCTGGGTCTTGCCCACTGCCGGCGCGTCCATGTGGATGCGCCAGCTGGAGCGGGTCAGTTGAGCGGCCAGGTTACGGGCGTCCTGGCGCGCTTCCGGTCCAGCGCCGTGCAGCAGTTCAACAATGTGCTCCGGGCGCAGCCGGTTCCAGCTGCGCACGTTGTCCAGGTCACGGCTCAGGCCCAATTCCAGGCTGTCGCACTGGTTGACCGCGTCCTCGCGGTTGAATCCATGGAAATCCATTACTGTTTCTCCTCGTTCAGCTCACTTTGTATTTGAAATCGCCCTTCTTGCTGGCGCTTACCTTGATGCTGCTGATGCGGTTGCCTTCGGCCATGGCGGCCAGCACGCTTTCCGCGATCTCCGGCAGCAGCGTGCCGTTGAGGATGTGGTCGACATTGCGTGCACCGGAATCCACTTCGGTACAGCGTTGCAGCACCGCATCCAGCAATCCGGCATCCCAGCTGAAGGATGCCTTGTGGTTGGCCGTGACCCGATCACGGATCCGGCCAAGCTTGAGTTCAATGATTTTCGCCAGGACTACGTCGCTGATCGGGTAGTAGGGCACCACTTTCATGCGCCCGAGGAAGGCCGGCTTGAAGCTGCGCATCAATACCGGACGCAGGGCTTCGGCCAGCGCATCGGCGGTCGGCAGTTCCTGCTCCGGCACGTTGAGGCAGGCCTGCATGATCTGCGGCGAGCCGACGTTGGAGGTCAGGATGATCAAGGTATTGCGGAAGTCGATTTCACGGCCCTCCGCATCATCCATCTGCCCTTTGTCGAACACCTGGAAGAACATCTCCAGCACGTCCGGATGCGCCTTCTCCACTTCGTCCAGCAACACCACGCTGTAGGGGTTGCGGCGGACCGCTTCGGTCAGCACCCCGCCCTCGCCATAGCCGACGTAACCCGGCGGCGAGCCCTTCAGGCCGGACACGCTGTGGGCTTCCTGGTATTCACTCATGTTGATGGTGATGAGCTTGCGCTCACCGCCGTACAGGATGTCGGCCAAGGCCAACGCGGTTTCCGTCTTGCCGACGCCTGACGGGCCAACGAACATGAACACACCACGGGGTTTGTTCGGGTCTTCCAGCTTGGCCGTTGCCGTGCGCACCCGCTGGGCGATCGCATCCAACGCATGGTCCTGGCCGATCACCCGTTCGCCGAGCAGCGGACCGAGGGCGCGAATGGTGCGGATCTCGTCCTTGACCATGCGCCCGAGCGGCACACCGGTCCAGGCCGATACGATCTCGGCCACCACCGCGCCGTCAACCACCAGCGGCACCATCGGCGTCTCGCCCTGCAGCGCCTTGAGCTCGGCCTGCAGGCGCGCCAGTTCGGCGGCCGCCGCAGCGCGGTCACCTGCCGGGCTGGAAGGCACCTCATCGGCCGACACAGTGTCTTTGGCCGCCTCGCTGTTCTTCGCCGGCTGGCCACGCTTGCCCGGTTGGGTCCCCTTGGCGGGCTGGCCAGCGCCGGGGGATTGACGGCCATCGGTCGCCACCAGCTCCAGTTCTTCAGCAATGTCCTCGCCGTCACCCTCACTGTCATCGGCGCCAGTACCGGCCTCAAGTGCCTGCCGCAGTGCCGCGATCCTTCCTGCCAACGCACGCTCCTGCTGCAGGCGTTCCTCATTGCTGGCCAGTACCGCCATCGCCTGTGCCTGCTGCGCGTGCAGCTCGGTCAGCCGCTCTTCGTGGGTTTGACCACCGGCGCCGGCTTCGCGCTGCAGCGCGCCGATCTCCGCCTGCAGGCGGTCCAGGTGGCGACGGGTGTCCTCGATGATCGCCGGGGTCGCACTCTGCCCCAAGGCGACCTTGGCGCACGCCGTGTCCAGCACCCCGACTGCCTTGTCAGGCAGTTGGCGGCCGCTGATGTAACGGTGGGACAGACGCACCGCTTCGGTGACCGCCTCATCCAGCACGCGGATGTTGAAGTGAGCCTCCATCAGCCCGACCATGCCACGCAGCATCGCCGCCGCCAGCACTTCGCTGGGCTCTTCGACCTTGACCACCTGGAAGCGCCGGGCGAGTGCAGCATCTTTCTCGAAATACTTCTTGTATTCGCCCCAGGTGGTGGCGGCGATCGTGCGCAGCTCACCGCGTGCCAGTGCCGGCTTGAGCAGGTTGGCCGCATCGTTCTGGCCGGCAGCACCGCCGGCGCCGATCATCGTGTGCGCCTCGTCGATGAACAGGATGATCGGGTGCGGGCTCTTCTTCACCTCGTCGATGACGTTCTTCAGCCGGTTCTCGAACTCACCCTTGACGCTGGCGCCTGCCTGCAACAAGCCCATGTCCAGGCTGTGCAGTTCCACGCCCTGCAGGACCTCGGGCACGTCGCCTTCGGCAATGCGCCGGGCCAGCCCTTCGACCACGGCGGTCTTGCCGACGCCGGCCTCACCGGTCAGGATCGGGTTGTTCTGGCGTCGACGCAGCAGGATGTCGATCACCTGGCGGATCTCAGCGTCGCGGCCAATCACCGGGTCGATCCTGCCCTCGCGGGCGCGAGCGGTCAGGTTGCTGGTGAACTGGTCCAGGGCCGGGGTTTTTGACAGCCCGCCACGCGCCGGGTCCACCGCCGGATCGGCATCGGCCGTGCCATCGCCCTGTACCTCGGCATCGGCAAAGCGCAGTGTCTGGGTCGACTCCTGCGAGCCCTCGGTCAGCTTGTTGAACTCGTGCTTCAATACATCGCGCTTGATCCGCACGAACAGCTTGGAGCCGCGGTAGGCCAGCTGGGACAGGTCCGGGTCGCTGAGCAACGCCAGCAGCAGATGACCGCTGCGGATTCGTGACGTTTCCGAATCCAGCGAGGCAATCAGCCAGGCGTTCTCAAACAGGCGCGGCAGGTGTTGCGAGAATACCGGGGTGCGGGTGTTGCCGGTCTTGAACTGGCTGATCTCGTCACCGAGGTCACGTTCCAGCGCCTGCGGCTCGATCCCACTGCGTCGCGCGATAAGCACGAAGTCGCTTTGCGGCTGCTCCAGCAGCGCGAGGAACAAGTGCTCGAGATCGACTTCGTAATTACCGCGCGCCATGCACAGGCTGGCGGCGCGCTCGGCCGCCTGCCGGCAGGTGTCGTCGAGCTTGCTGATCAGTGTTTTCAGGTTGATGCTCATGCCTTTCAACGCACTCCTTGGCTTAACCATCGAAAGGTGGCGCCGCGCGGCGCGTGTCGCCACTCGAACTTACTGCAACGTATGGATTCCATAGCGGGTGTCATCGCGGTCCTGCGTCTGCGCCCGTGTGGTCATGTAGCTGTCCCAACCCAGACGCGCGCCGTGGCCAGCCCCAAGCCCGCTGCCGGTCACTTCATCGGCCTGCAGCACCAGCCGCACTTCGTACTCCAGAGTGCCGCCGGTCATCAGCGACAGCCACTTGCCCAAGGCCGCCGCCGCCGGCCGCCCCGGCAGGAAGGCGTCAAACCGCGCCCGCGGCAAGGGACCGATGCGCAGGCGCAGCCGCAGGTCACGCTGCCAAACGCGATCGCCCGCCAAGGCACTGGCGCCCAGCACCGCGTTGGCCTGACCCAGTCGAGTGGCCTGGCCAGGGGGAACGCGGTACCAGCTGCCGACGAACTGCTCCAGTGTCAGCGGGACCTGGAAGTAATCGGCGAGCACCTGCTGCATTGCCGCCGCCGAAGCTGGGCGCTGACGCAAGGCGCCACCGTAATAGGCAACCGCCTGGTCGAAGACGTCACCAAAGCCGTCGTGCATGCGGTCGCGCAGTTCGCTCTGGCCGAGACCAAGCAGCGACAAGACCAGCGGCATGAAGCGCTCACGACGGTCGAGCTCATACTGCAGTGCCAGGCGATGCTTCTTCCACGCCGCGTAGTGCAGCGAAACCGCCCGCGTGGAAAAGATATCGAGAAACGCGCGGGCAGCGCGGTCACGCTCATACAGTTCACGCAGCTGGAGCGTTTCGGTGTAATGCAACGGCAGCGCGCCGGAGGTTCCCAGCAGCCCCATGAAATGGGGCGTCAAGTGCACCTCGCCGATACGCTCTTCCTGCAAGGCCTGGCCGATGGCCTCCGCGCCCTCGACGGCCTCGCCGTCCAGCGCCACTACGCGGCCCTCGGCAGCCAACTCGGACGCCGGGAATCCAAGCGCCAGCGAGTTCCTGAAGCGCAGCCGCATCGGCACCGCCTGGCCTGGCTTGACGCCCTGGCGATGGAAGACCTGCTCGAGCAGGCGCACCGCCTGGAAGAACTGGAAGCGGTGCGGCTCGGCCAGCAGCTGCTGGGCTACGCCAGGATCGATTCGCCGCTGCGCGCTGGGCATCGGACGATCTCCTCTCCGCTTTCGCTGGACACCAGCGTCAGGCGGGTAAAGCTGTTGGCATGCACATACAGTGCAAAGAAATGGTCCATCACCTGGGCGAAGGTGGCGACGCTGGTACCGACGAAATGGGCCTCGTTGATGGTCAGGCGGATATCCAGGCCCCGGACGATGGAGGCAAACTGACGACCGGACATCCATGCGGTGTCGGGGCGCTGTTCCAGCGCCACCATGCCGTCGATCTGCCGCCCGGACACCAGTGAGCCAGACAGGTCGTACAGGCGCAGCATCTCTTTCAGCGCTGACAGGCCACTGCCGGTCAACGACAACTGGTTCAAGGACAGGTGCGAGATCAGGCGCCATTGCGAGCCCTTGCCCTGGCGGAAACGCAACGGCTTGCTGGGCTTGCGCAGCAGGCCGATCGCTTTGGCCGGGCTGCCGCCCTCCATGCTGAGGTCGCCACCGGCGACGCCGAACGCCAGGTGATGAGGCAGATCACGGTTGCTGCAGCTCAGCTCCAGGCTGATGGTGTCAGTCTGCGGCAGGACAGGATTGAATGAGAGGTCGACGAAGCTCAGTTCCATCTCGTAGCCGGGGTTCTGCCGGGCGACGTCCTCATCACGGCGCGCAACCCAGTACTGGCCGGTGCGCTCGGGGTCTTCGCCATGATGAAGTGAATAGAACGGGCGGAATGAGTGGATCTCTTCGCCCTGCGGGGTCTGTCGGATCCTGTGCACCGAATCAATGGAATGCACTTCATAGGCAAATGCACGACGCGCATCGGCCAGAACAGGGTAGTTGACAGTTCGATGCGTGACCCGGATCGGTTCACCCGCGGCCTTGAACAGGTTCACCACCGGCGTACAGCCCAGGCGTACATTGGTCGGCCCCAGCTCTTCCAGTACCAGGCTGTTGCCGCGGTCAGGCGGCGCCGCTTCCAGCACCAGATGCAGGGTAAACCGACGGCTGGCGCCGGCAGTCAATGCCGCCAGGTCCAGGTCGACGAAGCCGAATTTCTCCGGGAAAGCAAACATCTCGGTCAACAGCCGATAGGCTGGATGAGAGCGCGCGGGGAAGGCGATCAATGCCTCATCGGCGGCAAAACCCACTTCTTTCAAAGGCACGTGCGACAACCGACGCCACCGACCGCTGCCATCGGCCTCCACGTACGCCGCCTTGACGCTCAATGCCAGTGCATCGCGCAGTGCTGCGCGCAGCGAAGGCTCGCCGTCGAGGAAAAGCCGCAATTGATCCATGCCCAGGGTGGCAAAACTCTGCTGGTCAGAGGTCAGCTGCACGGTGATCGAGATCTGGCCACCGCTGCCGGACGGCAGGCTGGTCGCCATCGGGGCATCGGCCACCGACCGGTACTGCACCGTCTCGATCGCCAACGGGGCCAGCGTGACCTCGTAGGCGGTACGGAACTCACACGCAACGCCACGCACCGGCCGGCTTTTCAGCGCGGTGCCGCGCGGGATGCGCACTGGCGCACTGAGCTTGGCCGACACCCCGTCCATGTCAAAACGGGCAATCGAGCAGGAGGGGAACGGCCGCAGATAGTGCGGGTAGAGCACGTCCAGCAGCGCGTCGGTGAACTCTGGATAGTCGTCCTCGATGCGCTTGGAAACACGGGCGCTCAGCAGCGCGAACGCCTCGATGAGCCGTTCGACATGCGGGTCCTGGCTACCGTCGGCCGACACCTGCAGCCGACCGGCGATCTTCGGGTAGCGTTCGGCGAACTCACGGCCATAACGCCGCAGGTAAGCCAATTCACGTTCGTAGTACGGCAGCAGGTCCTGCATCAGGCCACCTGCTGGCGGCGACCGCGAGACACCTGGTACTGCAGCGTCGTTGGCTGCAGCATGGCATCAAAACTGACCGGCTCACGGGCCGGCTCGAGGTCCAGCAGTGCGTGGATGGTGAAATGCAGCCCGCCGCCGAACTGATTGCCCGCATCCAGGCTGACGTTGACGTTGCGCAGCCGGCGCTCATGGCGGCCGACGGCCTGCTCCAACGAGCGACAGATGGCGGCGCGATCATAGCCGTTGGACAGGCTCATGGCCGAGAAGTCAGCCAGCCCGTAGGTCAACACAGAATTGCGGCAGTTGGGGAATTCCCCCATCTGGTCCTCCTGGTAGGCGGCACGCGAATTCAGCAGGCCTTCCAGGTCACGCGCGATGGACTCCTTGTACTCCTCCAGCGAGACGGCCTTGAACATCGGACCGGCCGCGGGGTTGCGGGGCGATTCGTCGAAGAGCTTTTCCAGCAAACTCGGTTCGAGTCCTTTCATCGTCTTTGCCCTCATGTCGGCCTCCCTGCTGTCGCGCGATTGAATACGGCAGCGGAACGTCCCGGACCGCGCCTTGTTACAGGCTGCGATGGCGCACGAGGCGCCATCGCAGCGACACACATCAGACCGTGTAGTTCGGAATGTTCTTGGTTGCACTCCACTGCGCCACGGTCTTACCGCCAACGCCGCCTTCCGGCTTCTGCTGCTGGTAAGTCCACTTGATGGCACCGAAGCTCAACTGGACCACTTCCTGCGGCATGCCTTCCTTGTCCACCGTCGTGGTGACACGGTGGACCAGCACGTTCAGCAATTCGATCGCGTAATAATTGATCGCATTGCCGTCCTTGTCGGCGCGCATGAACTGGATCTGCGCCTTCGGGAAAGTGGTGCCGTTGGAGGCGGCCTGGTTGAGGGCCGTGGAAGCGAGGTCGATCGACTTGGTGATTTCGATCGGCGACAGGTTCACGCGGGCTGCCGTGGTACCGCCAGAGGTCGACGCGGTGGCCGAACGCGGCTGCAGCAGATCCTGCGAGAACGACTGGATTTCGATCCAGTCCTTGTGCTTGTCGTCGTGGGACTCGCCCTTGATGGTGTCGATGCTGAGGAACGCGTGTTGCATATCTGGTCTCCTAAGTTCCGTTCTTCCGTGAGATTTGGGTAGCCAGGCGGGGGCCTGGCCGTTCAGGGGGGCTGGATGCCCTCTTGAGAAACCGCTACTGCAGGCCACGGGAAAGGGTTGTCGTGGACGCCACAGTTACAGCCAAAAGACGCTAGGCTTTCTTCGCCGAAGCCGGCAGTTCGGCGACGAGGCGTAGCGACACAGACAGCTCATCGAGCTGGAAATGCGGCCTGATGAAGGCCACCGCGCGGTAGACACCGGGTTTGCCCGGCACTTCCGAAACCTGGATGGACGCCTCGCGCAGGGGGAACTGCGCCTTGGCTTCCTGTGTAGCGTTGTCGTCGAGCAGCACGTACTGTGCGATCCAACGATTGAGGAACTCCTCGACGTTGCCCGCCGAGGCGAAGCTGCCGATCTTCTCGCGCATCATCGCCTTCAGGTAATGGGCGATGCGGGACACCGCGAAGATGTACTGCAGCTGCGCCGACAGGATGGCGTTGGCATTGGCCGAATCGGTGTTGTACTTCTTGGCTTTCTGCGCGGACTGCGCGCCAAAGAACGCCGCGTAGTCGGTGTTTTTGCAATGCACCAGCGGCATGAAGCCAAGGTCACTGAGCTCTTTCTCGCGCCGATCGGTAATCGCCACCTCGGTCGGGCACTTGAGCGCGATCTCGCCGTCGTCCGTGCGGAAGGTATGGGTAGGCAGGTCCTCGACCAGACCGCCGCCTTCGACCCCGCGGATCGCCGCGCACCAGCCAAAACTCTCGAAGGCCTGGGTCAGGCGCGCGCCCATGGCATAGGCGGTGTTGCACCAGAGGAAGCGGCTGTGGTCGGCGGCTTCGACATCCTCGACGAAGTTGAAGCCTTCCACCGTGGTGCCGTCCTTCGGGTTGTACGGCAGACGCCCCAGGAAGCGCGGCAGGGTCAGCCCGACGTAACGGCTGTCCTCACTGTCACGGAACGATTTCCACTTGGCGTATTCAACCGTGTCGAACACCTTGGCCAGGTCGCGGGGCTTGCCCAGGTCGGTGAACGACTCCAGGCCGAACATGTCTTCGCTGGCCGCGGAGATGAACGGCGCGTGGGCGGCGGCCGCCACATGTCCCATCTGCTCGACGAAGTACATGTCCTCCGGTTGGCGCCCCACGTAGTAGTCGCCGATCAGCGCACCAAACGGTGCACCGCCGAAAGTGCCGAACTCTTCTTCATAGACCTTCTTGAACAAGGCGCTCTGATCGAAGTCGATGGCCGACTTGAAGTCCTTCACCAGGTCCTTTTTCGGCGAGTTCAGCACCTTGATCTTCATGTTCGGGCCAGTGGACGTCTGCTGGCACAGGTAGTGCAGCCCGCGCCAGCTGCTTTCCAGCTGCTGGAACTCCGGCGCATGCATGATGGCGCTCAACTGCTCGGAGATGATCCTGTCCAGCTCCGCGATGCGGGCATCGAGGGTCAGGTTCAGGTTGTCGGAGACGACGACCGTGCCATCAAGCACTTCCTTGGCAAGCTCGGCGATGATGTCCTTTGCCCGTGCGTGCTCGGTCGGTGAGCGCGCCACCTTGCTCTGGGCGACGATCTGATCAAGCAGGCCCGCATCCTCTGCGGCAATCTGTTCTGCAACCTGACTGGCTTGTGCCGACATGGTCAATCCTCCTTCCGTGCGCCGAGCTGCTTGAGCTGCTCGGTGTTGTTCAGAACCTCACCCAGCAGATCCTCGAGCTTTTCGTTGCCGGCCAGTTTGTTGCGCAGATCCGCCAGCTTGGTGCGCGACTCGAGCAGACGGCGCAGCGGATCGACCTGATCCACCACCGACTCCGGACGGAAGTCCTCGATGGAGCGGAAATTCAGCTCGACACCGAACTCGCCCCCCTGGTCACTGATCTTGTTGGGGACGCGATAGACGGCACGTGGCGCGACGCCCTCCATGACCTCATCGAAGTTGTCCAGGTCGACGCTGACGAACTTGCGGTCCTTGACCTTCGGCAACGCCTGCGCTGGGTTGCCACTGAAATCACCGAGGACACCGACGACGAAGGGGATTTCCTTCTGCTCGATCGCATCACCCTTCTCGACGTCATAGGTAAGCTGCACCCGCGGCGGGCGGATCTTCTGCAGTCGCTTCTGAACACTGTCCTTCTTGGCCATGGTTGTCTCCTGACTGTGGGGCTGATCCAGCGCGAATCAGTTGCCGATATTCTTGAATGGGTCCGAAGCCGCACCGCTACTGCGCGCCGGCGTTGCTGCCGGTGCCGCAGCGGGTGCCGGCGTCGCCGGTGCGGTCGTTGCACGCGCCGCACGGGTGCGCGTTGTCCGCGTGGGACGCACTGGTTTCGGCGGCTCCAGCACGGCATCACCCATGGTGCTGCGCAGCGTATCGGCCAGGGTCTTGGCCTCTACACGCGCCGTCTCCGAGCCCAGCGCCCCGCGCCCCTGCAGGCGCGCCAGCGAAGCGTTGGCGATGCGGAAGCCCGAAACGGTGATCACGCCATCGGCGACGATGTCGGTGGGATCACGTTGCAGGACCTCTTCGGCCGCGACGATCGCCCGCGCGTACTTGCCCTGATCGAACTGCAACTGGGCGATACGCACCCAAGGCTCCTTGCGCGTCGGGTCGGCTTTGGCCGCCTGTTCGAAGATGCGGATAGCGGCATCGCTGCCCACTGTGCCCACCTGGGCTTCGGCATCGTTGATGTACGTGTCGTAGGAGACCACCTCTTCCTTCTTGGGCGCCGACTTGCACGCCACCAGGCTGGTGATGGCCAGCGCAAGCATCAAGGCGCGTCCGGATCCTTTCCCGAAATCCTTCACATCCATATCCATCCCTCGTCGATGATTATCCTGCGTCGCCACGACAGCGCGTCGTAACTGGCGACTATTGATTCCAACGTTCGGCGCGAGTGTACAAGCGGAAATACGCGTGGGTATAGTGATTCTCGTCAAACTAATGACAGCCCAGAACACGTTTTCCCGGCAGCGGTCAAAGCCCGCGCGCGTTCTTCTTATATAGGGCGATAAATTCGCGCAGTGTGATGATGCGCGTTCAATGGAAGTGAACGGAACTTTTCTAGAGGACATTATGAAGATAACTGCGACACGGTTCACATCTCGCGCGAGCCTGGCGTTGCTGGCGATGCTGATTGCGGGATGCGCCAGCAACGGCGGCATCGTCGACAAGACGCTCAAAGCTGTAGGCATCCGCGAAACCCCTCCCGAGGGCCCGGCCGTCATCGAACTGCGGCTGCTCGCCGGCAGCAACCTCAACGCAGCCAATGATGGTCGCGCCACCGCAGCCGTGATCAAGATCTATCACCTGCGCAACATCCAGCGCTTCCAGCAGGCGCCTTATGCGGCCTTCCTCGATCAGGCTGGCGAACAAGCCTCACTGGGCGCAGATCTCTTGTCCGTCAACGAGATAGTGATGACGCCAGGAAGCCGGCAGACCTTCACGGAGACAGTAAAAGAAGGCAGCGCGGCGATCGGAGTGGTTGCCCTGTTCCGTGCGCCCGCCGAGAACCGCTGGCGTCTTGCCTTCGATACAGCCGGCAAGACGGCAGCGAGCAAGGGCGTCACCGTCGGCGTACATGCCTGCGCGTTGACCACGGATAGCGAGGCGCTGCTCTCGCCACTCAGCGGTGATCCAGGCAGCCTCGCCTCCGTCCAATGTGCTGGCGCACGCTGACGTTCGGTGCTGTAGGCGAATGAATATTCATGCATGAATTAATGAGAATACGCACACATTTTCACTATTATTAATAGACGTTTTGAGCCAAACCCATACCGGTAAACGTCTACCGGTATGGAAATATCGACGCACACCGCTCGAGAAAACGTTTACATGACAGTGTAAATAAACGCGTTTTGTTAAGTGATTATGTGATCGCCTCCCCAACAGTACGATCAACTGCAAACGCGTATGCCGATTCTGCGTTGGCACTCACATTTTCACACTCCTCATGATGTGCGTCAGCGTAGAAACTAGG
Organism: Stenotrophomonas sp.; assembly: GCA_032007425.1. Lineage (GTDB taxonomy): Bacteria > Pseudomonadota > Gammaproteobacteria > Xanthomonadales > Xanthomonadaceae > Stenotrophomonas. The sequence continues at coordinate 23,285 of DALZLW010000012.1, read as the reverse complement.
GACCTCCCCTCGGGACCCTCGTCCCGACTGATTTCCAAGGATTGAATGTGGCTTATGTAAGCAGGATGTCGAAGGTTCTGTGGGGTGAGGGTCTGTTCCTGCGCCCCCAGCATTTCCAGCGCCAGGACGCGTATCACGAAGCCCGGTTGCACGACCTCTCCCAGACCCTGCATCCCTATGCATGGGGCCTGCGGCGTGCACGCTTCGACCCTCATGCATTGGCCGGTGGCACATTGCGCGCGCTCGATCTTTCGGCGGTGTTCGCCGATGGCGAGAGCTACGACGCACCCGTGCATGACAGCCTTCCAGATGCCGTGTCATTGCATGACCTGCCCCCGGGCGTGCAGTCGACGGTGATCCACCTTGCCCTGCCGCTGCTGCGGGACGATGGCGGCAATCTTGTCCAGCCTGAGGCCGGCTCGCCGGCGCGCTATGGCCAGACCGATCACGCCACGCGCGACCTGTTCACCGACGCCGCCGAGGCCGAGCTCGCCTACCTTGGAAAAGCCGTTCGCCTGCTGACTGACGAGCAGCCGCGCGACGCCTACAGCACGGTTGCCGTCGCGCGGGTACGCCGTACCTCAAGCGGCGGCTTCGAACTGGACGATGAGTTCATCGCCCCGAGCGCGCAGTTGCAGGCCAGCCCCTTCCTGCACCGCGAGCTGCGCGCCGTGCTCGATGCGCTGCAGGCCAAGGTGGATGCGTTGTACGGGCTGCATCGGCAGACGTCACAGAACATCATCGAGTTCCGCTCCGGCGACATCGCTTCCTTCTGGCTGCTGCACACCATCAACAGCGCCTTCAGTGCGCTGGCGCACCTGCAGCAGCATCCGCAACTGCACCCCGAACGCCTGCACCAGGAGCTGCTGCGTACCGCCGGGGCGCTGATGACGTTTTCCAATGTCTACCAGCTGGCAGATCTTCCGGTGTACCGGCACGACCAGCCCGAAGCGCCTTTCAGGCGCCTGCTGGAGATCCTGCGCACCTTGCTGGATACGGTGATCTCCACCCGCTATTTCCAGATCGCGTTGAACGAAGTGAAGCCCTCCTACCACCTGGGACATCTCGATTCGCAGCGCATCGATGGCGAGGCCGCATTCTACCTGGCGGTGTCGGCGTCGATGCCCGCCCAGGAGCTCATCCAGAGTGTGCCGATCCGATTCAAGGTCGGCGCTCCAGACGATGTCGAGAAATGCGTGCTCTCCGCCCTGCCCGGCGTGAAGCTTGGGCATGCGGCGCAGGTACCGGCGGCCATCCCCGTACGCCCGGGCAGCCACTACTTTGCACTGGATGCACGTGGCCCGCTCTATGAGCGCATGCTCAAGGCGCAGTCCGTGATGATCTATGTGCCCTCCGGCATTGCCGACCTGAAGATGGAACTTGTCGCGGTGACCTCATGAACACACCTCTTCCTCCGGTGCCGGGCCCGATGCCGTCACTGACCAGCCAGGGCCTGCCACCTGCCATGGCGGCAAGCCAGGCGGACGGCCACCCGCAGAGCCTGCTCGACCTGATGAGCGATGGCTTCTACCTGTTGCTGCTGTTGCGTCGTGGCCAGCTGCCCCAGGACGCCGAGAGCTTCGTGCAGACAGTGCAGAAGTTCCTCGACGGCGTGGAGCGCCAGGCAAGCCGGCTGGGCATTGCCTCCGAAGATGTCTACGCGGCCAAGTACGCCTTCTGCGCCGCAGTGGACGAAGCCATCCTGTCCCAGCCTTCACCGCTCCATGAGGTGTGGGAGCGCAATCCGCTGCAGTTGCGCCTGTTCGGTGAGCACCTTGCCGGCGAGCACCTGTTCGATCGGCTCGAGGAACTGCGCCGCCAGGGTGCTGCCCGCCTCCCCTCGCTGGAGGTCTACCACTACTGCCTGTTGATGGGCTTCGAGGGCAAGTACCGACTGGAAGGCACCGAGAAGCTGGGCTATCTGACGGCACGGCTGGGCGATGAGATCGTCTACCTGAAGGGCAAGCGCCATGGCTTTGCGCCGCACGCGCTGCCCCCTGACAACGTGCGCCATGCGTTGCGTCGCGTGATTCCGCTCTGGCTGCCCGCTGCCGTGGTCGGCTGCTTCGGTGTCATCGCCTTCTTCGGCCTGCGCACGTACATGGGCCACGAAACCCGCCAGCAGCTCGCGGCCTATAACGATGTCGTGCAGATGCCGGAGCGCACCGCGCACATCACCATCACCCTGCCCTGAGGAGGCACCATGGCCAGCAACGTTGCACAACAACTTGCCGCCCTTGCCATGCCAGCGCAGACGGCACGCCTGTTGCAGCTGCAGGGACTGGATGCGCCGCTGGTCGTCGAGCGTTTCAGCGCCGAAGAAGCCGTGTGCGGCGAGAACCGAATACAACTGCACTGCCTGGCGACGGATGCATTCCTGGACATCGACCCGTGGTTGGGCAAGCCGCTGACCCTGCAGCTGCGGCAGGCCGACGGCGCGATGCGGCAATGGCACGGCCTGTGCAGTTGGGCCGCACAGCTGGGCAGCGATGGCGGGTTGGCACGCTACGAGCTGCATATCACGCCATGGACCTGCCTGCTCGATCTCCGTCGCAATGCGCTGATCTTCCAGGACCTCGATGTGCGCGGCGTGTGCGAGCAGGTGTTCGCCGATTACCCGCAGGCAGACTTCCGCTTTGACGTGACGCAGGCACTGCCAAGCCGCGCCATCACCACGCAGTACCGTGAGACTGACTGGGCGTTCGTTACCCGACTGCTCGCCGAAGCCGGTCTGGCGTGGCGCTTCGACCATGTCCAGGGTGGCACGGCGGCGCACACGCTGGTGATCTTCGATCCGGCCGCCGAACGCTCTGCCTTGAGCGGTGTGCGCTTCCACCGCGCCGATGGCGTGGAACCCGGCGATGCCATTACCCGTTTCAGCGAACACTTCGAAGCCACGCCCAACGCAAGCACCGTGAGCAGCTGGCACACCGAACAACTGCGTGCCGTCAGCGCGCAACGCAGCCAGAGCGCGGAGAACGCGTTGCCGGCCCTGGAGGTCTATGCGCAGCCTCGTGCAGGTCGGTTCGCGCGCAGCGACGATGCCGACGCCAGTGCGCAGGCGCGACTGGATGCCTGGCGCCTGCCCAGTCATTACTTCAGCGGTGCCGGCAGTGAACGCCGCCTGGCGGCAGGCAACACATTCACCCTGTCCCAGCATGACCTGCATGCGGGGCAGTCGTTCCAGCTGCTTCGCGTACAGCATGCCGGCGTCAACAACCTCGGCAGTGGCGTCGCCGCACTGCGCCACGCCGATGACCCATCCACTGCAGACGCACTGGAGAACGGCAGCTACCGCAACCGCTTTGTCGCCGTGACCGCCGACACGCCGGTACGCGCACTGCCCCGCGACCGACCCACGGTACACGGACCGATGACGGCCCTGGTCGTGGGACTGCCCGAGGCGGCCGTCAGCTCCAGTCGTGATCATCAGGTCCGGATCCAGTTTGGCTGGCAGCGCGGCACGCGCCCCAATGCCGGCGGAAGCAGCGACACCGGCGGCAAGGGCGCGGGCCATGCGCCGGGTGATCTGGGTAGCGGCTTCTGGGTGCCCGTGGTGGAGTGGATCGCCGGTCCCAACTGGGGCACGCACTTCCTGCCACGAATCGGCGCCGAGGTGCTGGTTGAGTTCCTGCACGGTGACATTGACCAGCCGCGCATCGTCGGCCAACTCTACAACGGCACTGTCGCCCCGCCCTTCGGCGGCGGCGTGGACGAAGCGGCCGCACACCCCGGCGTGCTGAGCGGCCTGCATACGCAGTCGCACGATGGCAGCGGTACCCAACAATGGGTGATCGATGACAGCACCGGGCAACTGCGCACACGCCTGCAGACCTCGCTCGGCGACAGCCGGCTGGAGCTGGGTTATCTCGTGCAGCATCAGGACACCCGCCGCGGCGCCTACCGCGGCGAAGGCTTTGAGTTGGCCACGCAAGGCTGGGGCAATGTGCATGCCGGCCAAGGCCTGTTGCTGTCCACCACCGCACGAGCGCGCGCCGGCTCGACGCAGTTGGACAACCACGAGGCCGTTGCGCAGATCAAGGGCGCCGAGCGCAGCCTGCAGAGCATGAGCGAGCTGCTGGTACAGCAGAAAGTCCCCGGTCTGACCAAGCACGAATACACCCGGCAGCTGCGCGAACAGATCGACCCCGAGGAACAGGGGCGGCACGCTGGCAGCGTTGGCGGACAGAGCGCGATGAAGCCCGACCAGGGCCGCGAGCCGGGCGACAAACCCGTTGAGGCGTTCGCCAAACCGCTGCTGCTGGCCGAGTCGCCGCATCATCTGGCATGGACCACGCCCGCCACTGCAGCCGCATTCGCGGGGCGCAACCTGCAGTTCACCGCCCAGCAGGACCTGCAGGTCAGCGCCGGAGAGACGCTGAGCACCGTGTCCGGCAAGCACGTCAGCCTGTTCGCCCAGCAGGGGCCGTTGAAGGCGGTCGCCGCCAAGGGGCCGCTGACCTTGCATGCGCATACCGGTGAGCTGGAGATCCTTGCGGATCAGAACGTCACGTTCACCGCCAGCGATGACCGGGTAGACATCATCGCCCAGCAGAAGATCGTGCTGCAGGCCGGCAACTGCAGCATCACCCTGGAAGGTGGCGACATCACCATCAAGGCACCGGGCGAGTTCACCGTCAAATCCAGCGAACACCCGTTCCTGGGCGCAGGTTCGGGCAGCTTCAAGCTTTCGCTGCCCGATGGCCTGGTCCAACTCAACCCGCAGCGCATGCTCGACTTCTCCGGCTGAGTGCCGGCGCTGCTGAAAGGAATTCACCATGGCCGATGCCAAGACACCCAAGGATGCTGTCGTCAAGTTCGTGTACCCGTTCCAGGCGACGGACGCGTCCGACCCCAGTGCGCCGAAGACCACCGAGGCCACGGACCCGAACATTTTCTACGAAGCCTTGGCCAAGGCCCAGGACGGTTTCTATCCGATCGGCGCCAACGGCCTGTGGCACGGTGGCGTGCATTTCGGCGCGGAGACGGGTGGGGCCCTGGCCCAGGACAAAGGCGTGCGCTGCATCGCCGACGGCGAAGTCATTGCGTACCGTATCGATGACACCTATCCGACGGTCGATTTTCCGCAGGGAGGCCCCGCCCGCTTCTCCACCGGATTCGTGCTGGTCGCCCATCGCCTGGAACTGCCCAAGGCCCCTGCAGGCGATGCCGCAGCGGGCCAGAGCGCGAACCAGGGCGCTGCCGCTGAAGAGCCATCGTTGACGTTCTACAGCCTGTACATGCACCTGAAAGACTGGGCAGGCTACAAGGCCGACACGAAACTCAAACGTCCCACCTATTGGGTGGAAGAGTTCATTGTCGGCGAGAAGCCGGACGACACCGAACCCACGCTGGCCCCCGGCATCACCGGCCTACGCGTGCGCAACGCCGAAAACACCGCCATTGCGATGCTGCCGCACGGCACCCGGCTCCGGCTGGGCGCGGTCAATCCGGCCCGGCGCGGGTTCCATGCGATCGCCAGCATCACCGAAGGCGATTCGGTGCCCCCGGGCGTGCAGGGTGGCTACGCTTACCGCAGCGAGCTCACCGCGTACGGCACGCCACAGACACTGGGCGATGTCGTGCTGCTCGACCCGCCGGTGCCGGTCATGGCCGGCGATCTGATCGGGCACCTGGGTGAGTTCCAGCGGTTTGCCGATCTCAATCCGATGGGCAAAAGCGGCAATGCCGCGCGTCCGTTGTTGCAGATCGACGTATTCACCACTGACGACCTGCCAGGCTTCATCGCAAAGGGGAAGGCGCGCGCCGCGCAACTCGACGCCAAGCAGCGAACCCTGCTCAAGGTGGACAGCGGCGCCGTACTCGTCCTGCCTGCCGCCGGCGATGTGACCGTCAGTGACAGCGAGCATCTGCAGGCCGATAGCGATTCGCCCAAACAAGGCCACTGGGCGAAGGTGCGCAGGGTGACGATCACCGCAGCGCCTACCGCCAAGGACGCCAATGCCGTCAGGCGGACGCCCGCTGGCACCGCTTTCTGGGTGGAGCGTGCCGCCTTGGACAAAGACGGCCGACGTGCGGCGGGAGCAACGTTGACCGGCTGGTCGGCGTTTCCCCTGCGGGCCGCCGCTGGCGGTGGCCCCACCGCAGGCTACACCCGCGTGGCACCGATCAAGACCTTGAAGCAGATGGCGATCGAGGCCGATGGCACGCGCTGGTGGCAGGTGGACGTCGGCACCAGCGGAAAAGACAGTGGTACGGGGTGGGCACGCGAGAAAGATCATGCAGGCGTCACGCTGTGCTCACCGTGGGAATGGCCGGGATTTGAACTGCTGGACGTCGACCAGACAACGCCTGCGTCCTTCTATGCCAATCAAATGGTCAGGCAGGGCCACGACCTGGGCAAGGAGGAAGGCGCGATAGCGGCGCAAGGCGCCAACGCGGACAACAGCCTCGTGTTCCGCAAGCTGTTCGACGTCATCGATGCGGACGGCGACAAAGCCGTGGTCGCCGAGGAACTGCAGCAGGCCCTGCGCAAGCCGTGGCTGGCCCAGGCCATTGCCAGCCTGGTCGCACGCTATCGCAGCGAATGGTCTGGGCCGATGAGCCGCTGGGACGAGATCGATACGCTGATCGACCAGAAGAACCGCGCCAATTGGACCGTGCAGAAGCAGCGCATTGAAAAATTGCTGTGGTGGGACAAGGTCAGCGCTGGTGGCAAAGGTCCTGCAGGCGAACCGGTGGTGCGCACCCTCCATCCGGTCGCGCTGGTCAGCAACTTCCAGCGCAGCGGCCTACGCTGCCGGAAATGCGGCACGACGATCTCCATCACGCCAGCCTTCATGCGCACGATCGCGGGCAGCGGCGCGACCGACGCGTTCATCAATGAATTCTGTGAGCTCTACGAAGCGCTGTTCATCAAGTACGAGATGGACACGTGCAACCAGATCAAGCACTTCATGGGACAGGGAAAGCATGAGTCCAAGCGCTTCACCAGCTTCCGTGAATCGCTGTACTACAGCAGCTACACCGCGCAGTCGCTCTATCGGATGGCGCCGACTGTGATCAACCAGGGCTTCGACAGGCGTGGCCTCACCTTCGCCACCAATGAAGAAAAGATGACCTGGATCACCGATAACCTGCTGAAGAATGATGCCGGCTATGGCAAACATGCGTTCGGCAACAATGCCTATCCGGACAACGACTACCGTGGGCGGGGCTGGCTGCACCTGACCCATTACGATGCTTATCGTCGTTACACGGCTGAGGTTGGCGACACCATTGATGCGCATCCGGAGCTTGTCGAGACTGACACGCGCATCATCCTTGAAACAGGCTTATGGTTCTGGAAGGGCAACAACATCGGTGCCATCGCCGATGCGGGCCCGGTAACGAATGAGCGCGTCACGCTGGTCACCAAGCCCATCAACACCGGATTGAAGGGTCTGGATGAGCGCAAGACCTTCACGTTGGCAATCGCCACCGCATTCGAGAATGAGTTCGGAAAATGCACGGATTAAAGCACCGCCCCATCTACGCCCTGACCGCGCTGCTATTGGCGGCATGCGGTTCAAGCACTGTTCTTGCCGAGGACGCAGGCTGCAGTGGTCAACAGGCCGCCCCGCCATTGCGGGATGGCAACGACACACTCTGCTTCCGGCCAGCCCCCCTGCTGGACGATGCGGGCAAACCCGTGCCTGGCGAGGAACCGCAGATTACCATCGTACAGATCACGCCAGACAAGCAGGAACGGGTGATCGGCACCCTGCCCTATCTCGGTGGCACGGGCACGGTACGCGGCGCGTTCCTGGCCGACATCGGGGGCACCTCGACCAACCGCGACCTGATCGTGATCCATTCGATTCCGCCGCGCTCGGATATCGAGGAACCGTACGTCGGTGACTATTACTCGGTACGGGTGTTCAGCCCTGGCAGCAAGGGACTGACTGAAAACATGCGCGCCACTGAGTTCTTTGCCGAAGGTGCCGACGTGGCCCAGCAGCCGGTCACCGATCCGCCGACACGGATCTTCAATTATCCGTACAAGACCGAAGCCGAAGTCCGTGCCGCACTGTCCTCGCCGCTGTACGCAGCGATGCGCGATCGCAAGCTGCTGCACGCCCGGGTCACGGCGAGGAAGGCACCGCTCTACCGTTCGGCGGGGACCACGGACACAAGCAACCAGTACCTCGTCGCCAACGACCGCGTCCGCGTCAACGAGGCCACCGGCGGCTGGTGCCACATGGCTTATACCGGCAATGGCGGCCTGGTGATCCAGGCCTGGCTCGACTGCGCGCTGCTGGCGCCGGAGACGGCAGCCCCCTGAGCGCTGCCCTCCCCCGGCTTACAGACCGGTGTAACCCGAGCACTCCGGCAGCGGCTGGTCCGCCTGGTAGCGTCCACCGCTCCAACGCCAGGTCCGCTCGTAACTGCAAGCCGGGTCGCGCTCGCTGTGCAGATCCGCAGCGGTCAGGGCCGGCCGCGTTGAAGCATCCCCATCGCGTGAGGCGCCCACCGGGAAGCGCGTGGCCTCGGTGACGTAACGCAACGTCGGCATGCCAGTACGGCCGTCGACAAGCGTCAGGCGCCCCTCGAAGCCATATTCGTCATGGCAGGCATCCGCACGCCGACGTACATCGGCTTCGCTGAAACACGCTGTGATCATCGATGCACCCGCCAGCGGCACGCTGAGCACCTCATCGACCTGTACGTCGTCGACCTGTTCCACCACCCGGATCAGGTGCAGGCGCGATGCACTGGCGCTGCCACCTGAGTAAGTGGTCGCGGCCCGCACCACCACCCCGACCAACGCATCTTCAGTGGCCGCCTGCACCGGATCCGTGTGCGGCTGACCGAGGCCGGTGCCTGCCGGCATGCGGATGATGAACGGCCAAGGCGCTTCTTCCTGGTCGCCTTCGGCCTGCGTAACAAACTGATGGCGGGTGCGTGGCTCGCGTTCACCCGGCACCTGCTGCGCCACCTCGATGCTGGCCACCCCGTCTTCACCGCGCGAGGTGCGCACGCACCAACGACCATCGCCCGTACACAGCGTCGGTGACGGCGCGCCTTCGGACTGCGCGTCGGCACTGGCACCGCCCTCACGCGCCTGCAGCGGCTCAAGCCGCGTCTGCTCGAGCGCTTGCACCGGGCCGGCGGCCAGCGCCAGCAGCATCACCGCACCCATCGTCGTTTCCATGCCCATCCCTGCGCCTCATCCGATAGCTATCTGCCTGCGATGGTACCGGACTGGAGAAAACCGAAGTGAAGGCTCAGCGATGCGCATCGCCCGCACAATCACAGGCCTGCCAGCCGCGTGCCTTGGAGGTATGGCCGATCCCGGGATTGAAGGTATTGGTCGGGTCCAACTGGCGATAGAACTGCGCCAGCGCCGGCTTGGCCGGATACAGGTGCCCCACGTTGTGCTCGGCGGGATACTCAGCGCCACGTGCATCGAGCAGGTCCCACATCGCGTGCTCGATCGCCAGCGGGTCCTCGCCCTTGCGCGCGATGTAATCCTGATGGAACACATGGCACAGGAAGTGCCCGTAGTAGAGCTTATGCACCAGCTTGGCATCGATCGCCGCCGGCAGGGTCTCCAGCCAGTCGCGGTCATCGCGGCGCAGGGCGATGTCCAGGGCCACGATGTCTTCGACCTCGTCGCGGTGCACCTCGCGATAGCGCACGGCAGCGCTGGCCACGGCAAACCGGTGCAGGAAGGCGCTGCGCCCCTCGTCAGGCGTGCAACGGAAGTAGCCGCCTTCATGGCTGTCGAAGAAACCGCGCAGCCAGGCGTCGGTGGCCTCGGCGTCCACCGCCGACACCTTCAACAGCAGATGGTGTTCAAAGCGCTGGCGGAACGCGCCCACGCGTTCGGGCAGATGCCCGGGCAGCAGGTCCGCCAGACGCTGCAGCACGCGGTCGGTCACACCGCGCAGGCCGAGGCGCTCGAACCAGCCATCGACCCGGCTCTTCAACGCGAATGCGGCCGGCACACGCGCGGTGCCAAGCTTGTCGATCAGCAGGAAGGTGTCCTTGCCGTAGCGCTCGCCGATGTCATAGGCCACCCGATGGATGTACTCGCCGGAAATCGGCAGGCGCTCGAATCCGGTCAACATCTGCCGCCGGATCGCAGTCAGGCTGTCCACCGAATTGCTGCCGATGTAGAACACCTCCGCCGCCTCTTTGGCGAAGGTATCCAGACGCACGGCGAACACCGCCAGCTTGCCCGCGCTGCCCGATGCCTCGAAGTGCCGGGCGGTATCGGCATTGAAGCGCGCCGGCGTGGCGGCATCAACCTGCCGCACCTGCTGGGCGTACTGCGGATCCGAACCGGCACGCTCGCCGATCGCACTGATGTCGCCGGCGGTGTAGTCACCGGCCTGCAGCCGCTGCAGGATCTGCTCGGGCGAGTCGCCCAAGGCGATCCCAAGGTGATTGACCAGTTGCAGCACGCCCGACGCATCGACCTGGGCATACAGGGCCATTTCGGTGTAGGCCGGCCCCCGCCGGACCAGGGCGCCGCCGGAGTTGTTGCAGATGCCGCCGAGCACCGAGGCACCGATGCACGAGGAACCGATCACCGAGTGTGGCTCGCGCCCCAACGGTGCCAGCACCTGTTCCAGCCGGTCCAGCGTGGCGCCGGGCAGGCAGACGACCTGCTCACCCTGCCCCAGCACCTGCACGCCCTGCAGGCGCAGGGTGCTGACCAGCAACACGGGCCGATCGTAGCCATCGCCATCCGGGGTGGAGCCGCCGGTCAACCCGGTGTTCGCCGCCTGCAGGATGATCGCCACGCCACCATCGACGGCGATCTGCAGCACCTGCCACAGGGCCAGGAGCGTACCGGGACGGGCCACGGCGAGCACCTTGCCTTCACCGAAGCGGTAGCCCTTGCGGAAGCGCCGGGTCGCCCGCTCACCGGTCAGCAGGTGGGCCTGGCCCAGCACGCTGCGCAGGCGCGCCAGCAGTTCGGTCGCGTTCGTCATGGCAGTTGCACCAGCGAGTCGCGGCTGATATCGGCCACGCTGCGTGCGCCGGTGAGGGTCATCGCCACCCGCATTTCCTTGGCCACCAGGTCCAGCAGGTTGGCAACACCGGCCTCACCCTGTGCGGCCAAGGCGTAGACGAAGGCGCGGCCCAGCAGCACCGCGTCGGCACCGAGGGCCAACATGCGCACCACGTCCAGGCCATTGCGGATGCCTGAATCGGCCAGGATCTTCAGTTCGCCCTGCACTGCGTCGGCGATCGCCGGTAGCGCGCGGGCACTGGACAGCACGCCATCGAGCTGGCGCCCGCCGTGGTTGGACACCACGATGCCATCGGCACCAAAGCGCACGGCATCGCGGGCGTCTTCCGGGTCGAGGATGCCCTTGATCACCATCGGCCCCTTCCAGAACTCGCGTATCCATTCCAGGTCTTTCCAGGAAATGGACGGGTCGAAATTGTTGCCCAGCCAGCCGATGTAATCGGCCAGCCCGGTCGGGTGGCCGCGATAGGCGGAAATATTGCCGAGGTCGTGTGGACGCCCGAACAGGCCCACATCCCACGCCCAACGCGGATGGCTGACGGCCTGGCCAAAGCGCCGCAGCGGCGCGTTGGGGCCACTCATGCCCGAATGCGCATCGCGGTAGCGCGCCCCCGGCACCGGCATGTCCACCGTGAACACCAGGGTGGTGACGCCGGCCGCCTGCGCCCGTTCCAGCGCATTGCGCATGAAGCCCCGGTCACGCAGTACATACAGCTGGAACCACATCGGCCGCTGGATCGCCGGCGCCACTTCTTCGATCGGGCACACCGACACGGTGGACAGGGTGAACGGCACGCCACGGCTGGCCGCGGCACGCGCCGCCTGCACCTCGCCACGGCGCGCGTACATGCCGGTCAGGCCGACCGGCGCCAGCGCCACCGGCATCGCCAGCGTTTCACCGAACAGTTGGGTTTCCAGGCTGAGATCGGCCATGTTGCGCAGCACGCGCTGGCGCAGTGCGATATCGGCCAGGTCGCTGACATTGCGCCGCAGGGTGTGCTCGGCGTAGGCACCGCCATCGATGTAGTGGAACAGGAAGGGCGGCAGGCGGCGCTGGGCCGCCGCGCGGTAATCCGTGGAAGCAGAGATGATCATCGGTCAACCGTGGCGGGAAGGAAGGCGGGAGGCACGTGCACGGCGGGCATCGTCCTCGTCGAGACCGCGCAGCGTGGTGTGCACGAACTCCAGGTGGGCATGCGCCGCGGCGCGCGCACGCTCGGGATCGCCGGCAAGCACGGCGTCCATCATTTCCCGATGCTGGTCGGACAGCGGGGAGAAGGTACGCGGCGAGGTGTAGAGCTTTTCCCGGCTCTGCGAGATGTTGGCCTGCAGCAGGTCGAACAGGCCGCGCATCACCTGCAGCAGCACCAGGTTGTGCGAGGCCTCGGCAATGGAGAGGTGGAAATCAGCATCGGCGCGCGCTTCACCGGCCGGATCGTCGTGGCCGTGCGCATCGAGCATCACCTGGAACGCCTGGCGGATCCGCGTGCGGTCCGCCTCGTCGGCACGCAGCGCCGCATGCCAGGCAGTGGCACCTTCCAGCGCATGCCGGATCTCCAGCACATCAAAACGGTACTCCGGATCGCCCTGGAACAGCGGCAGGTAAGGCGCCAGCGGTTCTTCGATCGCGGCCAACGCGCGCGCCCGTGGGGCACACACATAGGTGCCGCCACCGAGCCGCGCCTGCAGCAGGCCCTGGCTGCTGAGCTGGGCGATCGCCTCGCGCAGCGCCGTGCGCGAAACCCCCAGCTGCACCGACAGCACCCGTTCGGCCGGCAGCCGGTCGCCCGGCTGCAGGCCGTTGTCATCCACCAGCGCCCGCAACTGCAGCGCCACCTTGTCCGATATCCGTTCGCGTTGTCTGGCCATGGCCGCATTGTCGCCTGAACCGGGGCGACTGCGCCTGCGTGGAGAACGTTGTGCGGCCATGGCTCAGGGGATCATCCAGGTCAGCCAATAGGCCTGCGCGGTGGTGATCAGGCCGACCATCACGGTGAAGATCAGGCTGTGCTTGACGGTGAAGCGGAACAGGTCGGCCTCCTTGCCGGCCAGGCCGACCGCCGCGCAGGCGATGGCAATGGACTGCGGCGAGATCATCTTGCCGGTCACCCCGCCGGTGGTGTTGGCGGCCACCAGCAACACTTCCGACACCCCGATCTGTTGCGCGGTGGTGGCCTGCAATGCGGCAAACAGCGCATTGGAAGATGTATCGGAACCGGTCAGGAACACGCCCAGCCAGCCCAGGAACGGCGAGAAGAAGGTAAAGGCCGAGCCGGTATGTGCCAGCGCCAGCGCCAGCGTCGCCGACAGGCCGGAGTAATTGGCGATGAAGGCGAAGGCCAGCACCATGCCGATGGAGTAGATCGGCGTGCGCAGTTCCTGCAGGGTTTCGGCGAAGGTGCCCAGCGCGGCCTTGGCCGGCATCCGCAGCATCACGATGGCGATCAGCGCCGCCAGGATGATCGCGGTGCCGGTGGCCGAGAACCAGTCGAACTTGTACACGGCTTCATAGGCAGTGGGCGCGCTGACGATCGGCGGCATCTTGCTGACCAGCTGGTCCAGTCCCGGCACCGGCACTTTCAGTACCCAGTCCTGCAGCGGGCCACCCGTGGCGAACAGGGCCTTGATCGGCTTGATGCTCCACAGCGTCACCATCGCCGTCAGTACCAGGAACGGCGACCAGGCCTTGGCGATCTGCGCAGTGCCATGGCGCGGCGCCTGCTTGGCCTGCGCCGCCGCCTGCTGGCTGATCGCGGTGTCGAAACGGAAGATCCGCACCGGCTTCCAGCGCCGCAGGAACAGCGTCAGGCAGACCAGCGAGGCCAGCGACGCAGTGATGTCCGGCAGCTCTGGACCGATGAAGTTGGACGTCAGGTACTGGGCAATGGCGAAGGAACCACCGGCCACCAGAACCGCCGGCCAGGTCTCCTTGATGCCGCGCCAGCCGTCCATGATCGCCATGATCCAGAACAGCACGATGATGGTGAGGAACGGCAACTGGCGGCCGGCCATCTGACCGATTTCAAAGGCATCCAGCCCGGTGACCTGGCCGGCGACGATGATCGGGATGCCCATTGCACCGAAGGCGACCGGCGCCGTGTTGACGATCAGGCACAGACCGGCGGCATAGAGGGGTTTGAAGCCCAGCCCAACCAGCAGCGCGGCGGTGATCGCCACCGGTGCCCCGAAACCCGCGGCCCCTTCCAGGAAGGCACCGAAGGCAAAGCCGACCATCAACATCTGCAGGCGCTGGTCTTCGGTCACGGACAGGATGGACGCGCGGATGATCTCGAACTGTCCGGTCTTGACCGAAACTTTGTAGAGAAACACGGCGCCGATGATGATCCAGGCGATCGGCCACAGGCCATAGACGAAACCGTAGCCGGCCGCAGCCAGGGCCTTCTCGACCGGCATGCCGTAGAACAACAGCGCGACGGCCAGGGCAATGGCCACCGTCAGCGTACCGGCAAGCCAGCCTTTCATCCGCAGTACGGCCAAGGCCACGAAGAAGAAGGCGATCGGCAGCAACGCGATCAGGCTGGAAATCCACAGGTTTCCAGCGGGGTCGTACAGTTGTTCCCAAGGCTGCATGGCGGGTCTCGGTGGTAGGAGGGGATATTGGTCCGACCATTTTTTCCGGCGAACCAGCGGCTGGCGCGCATTACAGCGCCCATCCGTCCTCAAACCAATTAGACCATAGGGGTACTACCTGCGTATTGGTATTACCACTGTCAAAGGCGTTTCTCCAGATGACGCAGCACTGTCAGCACGACCAGGCACAGCACCGTGACCCCGGTGGCGATGACCCACGCGCCGATGCCCACGGCAATACCGATTGCCGCGGCCATGATCAATGAACTGGCTGTGGTCAGCCCGCTGACCTCGCCCTCCTTGTTGCCACGAAGGATGGCCCCGGCACCGACAAACCCGACGCAGGCGACCACCGCTTCAATGAGTCGGATGGGGTCAACCTGCAACAGGTCACGGTAGCGGTCCTGCTGGAAGTGCTCGGCGACCGAGTCACCCAAGCCCACGATCAGGGCCGCAGCACCGGCAATCAACATGTGGGTACGCAGCCCGGCGGCATGCTTGCCCAGCTCGCGCTCCACACCGATCACACCGCCAAACAGCATGGCGGCGGCAACGCGCAGAAGAATGGAAACGTCTTCGTTCAATTCCATCACGGGGCTCCTCGTGCCGACCAGCCCCACGCTACGCGCCGCCCTGTCAAGGCGCCGAAACGGCGGCACGCACCGACGTGAAGACGGTGCGCAACGCATCTTTCCGCCATTGCAACACGCGGTCCCCTAGGCTCTCGGCAGGAAGTCCCCAGTTCAAACCCATCCCCCAGCCACGATCGGAGCACACGTGACCCAATCCACTACTTCTTCGTTGTTCAGCCCAGGCCACCTGGGTGACATTGCCGTTGCCAACCGCGTCGCGATGGCGCCGCTCACCCGCAACCGCGCCGACGCCGATCGCGTGCCCTCACCCTTGGCCGCCACTTACTATGGCCAACGCGCCAGCGCAGGCCTGATCATCGCCGAAGCCACCCAGATCAGTCCGCTGGGCCAGGGCTATCTGGACACGCCGGGCATCTACTCCGCCGCGCAGGTCGCCGGTTGGAAGGCGGTGACCGAAGCGGTCCACGCACGCGGCGGACGGATCGTCCTGCAGCTCTGGCACGTCGGCCGGATCTCGCACACCAGCCTGTTGCCGGAAGGCGAAGTGCCCGTGGCCCCCAGCGCGCTGCAGGCCGATGGCAAGACGTTCACCGCCAACGGCTTTGAGCAGGTGTCAGCCCCGCGCGCGCTGGCCATCGAGGAAATCCCTGCGCTCATCGAGGACTATCGCACGGCCGCGCGCAATGCCATCGCCGCCGGTTTCGATGGCGTGGAGGTCCACGCGGCCAACGGCTATCTGATCGACCAGTTCCTGCGCGACGGCAGCAACCAGCGTGATGATGCTTACGGTGGCAGCATCGAAAACCGCACCCGCCTGCTGTTTGAAGTGGTCAGCGCCGTGGCGGACACCATCGGCGCGGGCCGCACCGGCGTGCGGCTGTCACCGGTCACTCCGGCCAACGATGCGTACGACAGTGACCCGCAGCCGCTGTTCAACCGCGCGGTCGAGCGTCTGGACAGTATCGACGGGCTCGCCTTCGTGCACGTGATCGAAGGGGCCACCGGTGGCGACCGCGACAACATCGCCTTCGACTATGCGGCCCTGCGCGCGCGTTTCCGCGGCGGCTGGATTGCCAACAACGGTTACGACCGCACCAGCGCCGAAACCGCCATCAGCAGCGGCTATGCGGATCTGGTGGCCTTCGGCCGCGCCTTCATCGGCAACCCGGACCTGGTCGAGCGCCTGCAGCAAAACGCTGAGCTGGCAGCGTTCGATCCGGACACGCTGTACGGCGGGGGCGAACGCGGCTACACCGACTACCCCGCACTCAGCGGCTGAGCGTGCCGTAACAGATCGCGCGGCGTCGTCCTCACCACGGCGTCGCGCTACACTATGCACCGGCTAGCCGTCGCCAGCGCCATCCTTCCCCTGGAGCGTTAGGTGATGTCCCAGTACTACACGTTCGCCGACTACCGGCGTATCAGCCAATCCCACGGCGTCGACTACCGCTTCAAGAACGGTATCCGCGAAGACCAATGGGTCGGCCAGGGCACGATGCAGCAACAGATGCTGCGCGGCGGCATGACCCTGGCTGCATCCGATGTGCATAACCGTTTCGAGTACACCGCCACGGCCGAACACAGCGGCGGCGTGGTCATTCGCCTGATGCTGCAGGGACACGTCGACGTGCAGTTGCCGCGCCGCGGCCGGGTGATGCTGCGCGCCGGCATGGCGATGACGGCCGCGCACCGCGACGCGGTCACGATGAGTGGCGACCACCCCGGCGACACCCGCCTACGTGGTGTCAGCCTGCTGGTACCAGGCGACGTCGACCGCGATCTGCTGCAGCAACCGGCCCTGGAACGTGCCCTGGACGAAGCACAGCTGCGCTGCCAACACTGGGCGATCCCACACACGCTGATGCCGCTGCTGGGGCAGTTGTTCGACAGCCCCTGGCAAGGTGACCTGGATGCGCTGTGGCGCGAAGGGCTGGCGTATCAGGTGCTGGCCACCGGATTGAATGCCGACGACATCGACCCACAACGCCCGCGTCCCCTGCGTGCCAATCAGCGCGCGCGCCTGGAGGCCGTGCGCGAGCACCTGGATGCGTCGCCGGAGCAGGCCCACTCGCTGGCCAATCTCGCCCGCTTGGCCTGCATGAGTCCCAGCGCCCTGCGCGGCCACTTCAGCCGCCACTATGGCTGCACGTTGTTCGAGTACCTGCACGAACAGCGCATGCGCCACGCCGAACGCGGGCTGCGCGAGGGTGGCTGGACGGTGGAACAGGCCGCCACGGCCTGTGGCTATCGCCATGCCAGCAACTTCGCTGCCGCTTTCCGCAAGCGCTTTGGCCTGGTGCCCAGCCGCTGGCGCACTGGCCCTTCACCGCTCAGCTGAGCGCCGTGGGGACGCCGCGGCGCGGTGCCCTCCGTGCATCGGTGCCGGCCTCAGGGGCGCCGCTCCATGCCATGCAGGGATACCGGCCGGGGGTGGCACCGACCCTGGCCTGGCGGGTGCGGCGGCCACAGGAAACGCCGGGCATCGCCCGGCGCTCCCTGCGCCCTCGGCAGGTCTTACAGCACGACATCCTGCAGTTGCACGTCCACCTGCTGCAGCGGCTCGGCAACCGTGCGCCCCAACTGCACCTGGTACGTGCCCGCGGCGATCTTCCACTGACGCGCCGCCGGGTCGAAGCTGGCCAGCGTCTTCGGCTCGGCCTCGATGCGCAGGCGGCGCTGTTCGCCGGGCTTCAGGCTGACCTTGTCAAAGCCGATCAACCGCACCGGCGTTGCACTGCCCTGCGGCAACCGCAGGTACAGCTGTGCAACATCGGCGCCCTCGCGTGCACCGGTGTTGCGGATATCGACGCTGGCCACCAGCCGCCCGCCGTCGACGCTGACCTTCAGGTTGTCGTAGGCAAACGTGGTGTAGGACAGGCCATGGCCGAAGGCAAACGTAGGCGTCAGCCCCTTGGCGGCAAACCACTTGTAGCCGACGTTCGCCCCTTCGATATCGAAGTCGAACACGTCCGTCGGCTTGTCCTTGGGATTGAAACCCAGTCCCGGCACGTGCGGACGCGGCAGCTGCGATTCATCGACATTCCAGGTAACCGGCAGACGGCCGGACGGATTGACCGCACCCGTCAGCAGTGCAGCGATACCTTCGCCGCCGCGGATGCCGGGGTACCAGGCCTGGAGCAGTGCCGGTACCTGGGCCAGCCACGGCATGCGCACCGGTGCATTGGTTTCCAGCACCACCACGGTTTTCGGGTTGGCCTTGGCGACGGCAGCAATCAGGCCATCCTGACCGTCGGGCAACTGCATGTCCGGCAGGTCGACCGATTCGGCCGCCCACTGGGTGGCAAACACGATGGCCACGTCGGCATCGGCGGCCGCACGCGCTGCGGCTGCGGCATTACGGCCATCGACGTAGCGGATGTCCGCGTCCGGACGTGCGGCACGCAAGGCTTCCAACGGCGAAGACGGATGGAACATCACCGGACCCGGCCAGGTGGTCGGCAGTACGCCCGGTACCGCATTGGTGCCCTTGGAGGTGATCCCGACCATCGACGAACCGCCACCGCCGATGACACCCTTGTCCGCGTGGCCACCGATCACCACGATGCGCTTGGCCTGCGCGGACAGCGGCAACAGCGCACCCTCGTTGCGCAGCAGCACGCTGCCTTCTTCGACAGTGCGCTGGGCGACCAGGTTGCCGGCGGCCACATCGATGGGCTGGTGCTGGGGCGGCCGATCGAAATTGCCATGCAGGAACATGGTGCGCAGGATGCGGGCGACCATGTCATTGAAGCGCGACTGCGGCACCACGCCGGCCCCCACGGCCATGCGCAGCGGCTGATCGAAGAACGTCGTGGCATCGAACACCTCGCCGGCCGACTGCTGGTCCAGGCCGGCCAAGGCGGCCTTGGAACCGCTGTGGACGCCACCCCAGTCAGACATCACGAAGCCCGGGAACTTCCATTCCTGCTTGAGGACCTGGTTCATCAGGTAGGGGTGTTCGCAGCCGTACACGTCGTTGATCTTGTTGTACGAGCACATCGCCGAGCCGGGCTTGCCCTGTTCCAGCGCGATCTCGAAGGCGAGCAGGTCCGATTCATGCATCGCCTGCTCACCGATGTTGACGGTGTGGAAATTGCGCCGGGTTTCCATGTCATTGAGCGCGTAGTGCTTCATCGTGGAGATCACGTGGGCACTCTGCACGCCGCGGATCACCGCGCCGACCATGACACCGGACAGCAGCGGGTCTTCACCGGCGTATTCGAAGTTGCGGCCGTTACGCGGGTCGCGCTGCAGGTTGGCACTGCCCGCCAGCAGGATGTTGAAGCGCTGCTGCCATGCCTCGCGCCCCATGGTGGCGCCGCCACTGAAGGCGATGGCGCGATTCCAGCTGGATGCCGTGGAAGGGCCCGACGGCATGGCGGTGGCAAAATCGCCCGGACGGATGCCACCGGGATTGGTGACACCGACACCGGCATCGGCCGACTGTTGCGCCGGAATGCCCAGGCGCGGCACGCCCGGCACGAAGCCAGCCGATCCCACCGCCCCTTCGGGCAGCGGCCCGCCATCCTTGCCCAGCCCGAAGTAGCTGCGCAGCATCTGGAACTTCTCGTCTTCGGTCATCGCCCGCAGCAGCAGATCCGCGCGCGCATCGGCGGTCAGCGCGGCATCCATCCACGGCCGCTCACCGCCCTGTGCCGGCGCGTACGCCAAGTCCAGCAAGGTGGCTGCGTCGGCCTGGCCATCCAGGGCCACCGTCTGGCTTTCCGCCGCCTGGAAGCCAGCGCTCGCCACACCCGCAGCCGCGCTGGTAAAGCCGTTCGGCAGCGTCGGCGTGTCACCCAGCAGAACGGCCGGGGCTCCGAGCCGCGATCGCTCCACTTCGGCCTGCCTGGCGCCCGCATCATGTCCGCCTGCATACAGGGCAACGGCTTGACGACCATCGTCCAGGCGCAGGTACTGCACAGCTCCGGGAGTGTCATCCAGAGCCACTTCAACCGGAAGCGCGGTCAGTACCACCTGGCCACGTGCGGTGCCTTGGGCATCGACCTCATCGACAACGAAGCGGTACGTATAGCCCAGGCGGTCGGCCAACTGCTGCAGTGGATCAATGGCATCGGCGGCACGCACGACCTCACGCACGGTCACCGCATCCGGCTTGATTTCCGGCAGCCGCGTGGCCAGGGCCGCCAAAGCCGCGTCCTGCGGGGCCTGCTGCAACTGCAGCACGGTAAAGGACGGCGCCGTGGTGGCCTGGGCGCTCTGAACAGCCAAGGCGAGGGAGATGGCAGAGGCCAGCGTGACGAGCTTTGTAATCGTTTTCATCGGCAGTCGTTTGAATACCGCGGCACAGGGGCGAGCGGTTCGGGAGTGCCGCCGAAGGGGGCAGCGCGTGTCGCGAATCGTGTTCGTTTCGGCGAACCACGAACGCAGCGGAAGACCGGCCAGGCATGCGCGCGAACCCCTCCGTCCGGCGTGACAACCTGCCCTGTCGGGCCAGCCAGCGGCCCTCAAGCATGCGAAGAGTGGGCGAGGCTGTTCATTCCTGTCAACTCGACCAAGGACGCAGGCTGGAGCGCTTGCCAACCACGGCACTGGCCCAAAGTCGGATTGACGCTGGTCAGCGAGTGCAATCTTCAGCTATCGTGCGATCACATTCCACGGAAGGAGTCGTCATGTCCCGCACCTTGTCCATTACCGCTCTGGCGGTGTCCAGTATTGCCTTGGCCAGCTGCGCATGGACTGTGTGGGAACTGCGGCAGACACAGTCGCCACAACGCGTGCTGCAGGCCCGCGGACTGGTGATTTCCGATGGCAGCGGCCAGGCCCGCATCATTCTCGGTGCGCCGGCCCCCGACCCGACGACGGAAGGCCGCAGCCAGGGACCTCGGGCAACCCCGGTCACCGGCGTGGTACTGGTCGGACCCGATGGCTCCGAGCGCGGCAGTTTCGCAACGTCCGACAGCGGTGACGAGGCCATGTTGACGCTGGACGATGCACGCGGCGTCACGGAAGTCTTCAAAGTGGTCGCCAATCCAGACAGGGGCGCCACGTTGACCGTCAAACACCAGAACAACACCGGCGCCATGTTGACCTCCTGGCAGGGCGAGCCGGAGCTGGTCTTCGTCGATGGCGCCGGTCGCTCGCTGCCGCTGCACCCGGGTACCGCCGCTGCTCCCTGATGATTCGCACGCCGTTGCAGACACCGCCGCTGCGCCGGTATGGATGAAAATGATTCCTGTTTACTGTAAGGTGCGCTCGCCGCCCTTGCCGCCGCGGGCCGCCTTTCCTCCCTGCCGCCCGCTGTCCTGTGTCCACACCCGCCGAATCAACGGATGTCGCCCGTCTGTGCGCGGTCCATTATCGACCGCTGCACACGCATGTCCTGCGTAAACTCCGCCAGCGCAGTGATGCCGACGACGTTGTCCAGGAGACCTGGCTGCGGGTGGTCAAGGTCGCCGCCACCGGGATGCTCGTCAACGGCCGCGCCTATGTGTATCGGGTCGCCCACAACCTGATCATCGACCATTACCGGTTGCAGCGCAGGCGTGCGGAAACCGCGCTCGACGAGCAGACCGCACACACGCTGCCTGACCCCGCGCCGCCACCGGAACAGCGTCTGTTGCTGGACGAACAACTGCGGCACCTGGATGCCATCGTCGCTGCGCTTCCGCCGCGTTCCCGCCAGGTTTTCCTGCTGGCGCGGGTCGAGCAGTTGTCTGTGGCCGACATCGGCCGCCAACTGGGGATCAGCCGCCAGACCGCCCATGGCCACCTGCTGCGCGCCTTGGTGGCCGTGCAGCAGGTGCCTGCACCATGAGCGCGGATGTGATCGCCCGTGAAGCAGCACGCTGGTGGCTGCTGGCCCACGAGGGCAAACGCGATGAGCATGCGTTCAGCCAATGGTTGCAGGCCGATCCGCGTAATGGTGCCCAGTACCAGCATCTGCAGCGTCTGTGGGATGCCGGCGCACAGGTGCCCAGCGTGCGCCGTGCCCAGCATCGCCAGCAACGCCGCATGGGCATCGGCGCCGCCGCGCTGTGCGTGCTGCTGGCCGTAACCGTGCTCGGCGGTGGCACGCTCCAGCCGCGCCCCGGGCAGGTTTGGCAGACCATCGATGGGCAGACGCATCGCATCACCCTGAGTGACGGCTCACAGGCCATGTTGTCGGCCCGGACCCGGTTGCGCGCCGACATTACCGCCACGCACCGCCAACTCGACCTCCGGCAGGGCCAGGCCTGGTTCCAGGTCGCGGCCGATGCCGGTCGTCCGTTCCAGGTACGCACGCCGCATGGCACGGTGACAGCACTGGGCACCGCCTTCGACATCCAGGTAGGCAGCGATGCCAGCGTGGTGACGGTCAGCGAGCACCAGGTCCGGATCGATGGGCGCGGCGCAGGATGGATCGCCGTGGAAGGCGAGCAACTGCGCTTTGATGGAAAACACGCGCCCACGCGGCAGTCCGCGGACCCGGCGGTGACCGCCTGGCAGGAGCACCGCGTGCTGCAGGTGATGCAGCCGCTCGCCGCGGTGACCCATGAACTGGACCGCTGGGACGGTGGCCATACCCTGGTAGTGGGCGAGCGCCTGCGTGCACGCCGGGTCAGCGTGATCGGAAAAACCACGGAGGCCGGGGCCAGCCGCGATGCGTTGGCCAGCGAACTGGATGTCCGTGTCATCGTGCTCGGCCCACGCCTGCAGGTCTGGCTGTCACGCGACGGATCATCACCGTGACCCTGACAAACCGCACCGTGCTGCGTCTACCGGTACTGACGACGCCCTGCGTCCCTCTACCGGACCCTGCTGACATGCTCCAACCGCACCGCCTCACCCTCACCCTCGCCCTGGCCCTGGCCTGTGGCGTCCTGCCCGCCCTGATGGTTGCCGCCGGCAGCGCGACCGCGCAGAGCAGCCGCCGCGATTACCAGCTACCCGCCGCGCCATTACCGCTCGCGCTGGACGCATGGAGCCGGCTGACCGGGATCGACCTGGTCTACGCCCAGCCACTGCCCGCTGGTGTGCAGGCGCCGGCACTGCAGGGCCAATACGGCGACGAACAGGCGCTCACCCGCCTCCTTGCCGGCAGCGGACTGCACCCGCGTTTCATTGAAGCACGGCGCGCCACCCTGCTGCCCGCACCCACCAGCGACGGCCGCAGC
>DALZLW010000011.1:0-35991 GCA_032007425.1 Stenotrophomonas sp. | reverse complement strand
TGGTGGATGTTACGACGACCTCGGCGGATGTCGGGACGTCGGTGAGGGAAGTAAAGACAGAACGGACCAAACGTAGGCTGACCTCCGGTGAAATCGAGATGGCCAGGCAGGTGTTCAAAGACAGCATCGACTACAGCACGGTGTGGATCCATAACCGCGGTTACTGGCTTCTGTTCGGTCTGCAGAATGAGGACACTGCCGTAGCACCCAATGGGCAGATCTACATGGGGGAGAAGCTTTTCGAAGCCGACTACTCAAGTTCAAAATCAACGCGCAGGGCGCATTTCATTCACGAGATGACCCATGTATGGCAACACCAGCTTGGCTATCCAATACGGTGGAAACGTGTGCTCGATATCAATATGAGTTACAAGTACAAACTCACGGAAGGTTCTGTGCTTTCGTCTTTCAACATGGAGGAGCAAGGTGACATTATTGCGGACTACTTCTTGCGTCTGCAGTATCCGACGGGCAAGCCCACTGGCGGCACAGAGCGCATCGTCCACTACACGATTCACGACTACGAGAGGGTGCTTGAACAGTTCAGGGAGGACCCGAGCGCAAGATCGAACCTGCCAATTAATTGATGATTGATAAAGCTTTCTCTGGAGCGTTTCGACCATGCGATGGGCCAAAGAAGAAAATGGAAGGGGCGTCTCTTTCCTCGCAGCAGCCGTGGTCGTCTCAATAGGATTGATCGCGGGGTGCGGTTACCTCGGGAAAAGCTACAGGCGATATCCTGACCTGTCCTTATCGGGAGTACTTCCAGTCCTCTGCATTAGAGCCGACTATAGAGGGGAGACCTTTACAGCATCGATCATGGACATCGTGACCTATCAAGGAGGTGAGCTGTCCATCATCTGGCAACAAACGATTCCGATGGAAAGGCAGGTGCCGGTGGCTGCTTCAGAGTGTTTGCGACTCGATCCGTCAGATCCGCTTCCTGACTTCAATGAGGGTGTTGTTTACCACGTTTCCGTAATCAATGAGGTTGGCCCTTCGCGTCACTTCAGTGGTGATTTCTGCGTGATACGGGAGCGAGGCGAGCGTCGAGTGCATCAGGTTCGGTTCGACCGGACAATTGGCCGACGCGACTGGTCGCCATGCAGGCTTGAGCAGACGCAGGCTTACTAGACAATGACCTGTTGTCCACTCCTGACCAAGCATCCTGACAAGGCCGGGCTGGGCGTACTCCTCCTGCTTCCAGCGGCGGCGCTTTTGGTCGGCTGCCATCTCGTCTCATCTGGACCACGATATCCCGTGCTGCTCGTCTCGGGAATGCCAGGAAATGTTTGCATGCAAGCTGATTACGGG
This sequence comes from Stenotrophomonas sp., assembly GCA_032007425.1. GTDB lineage: Bacteria > Pseudomonadota > Gammaproteobacteria > Xanthomonadales > Xanthomonadaceae > Stenotrophomonas. The sequence goes on along the minus strand of DALZLW010000011.1, from coordinate 34,677 downwards.
GGTGAAGATCTCACGTTGTGGAAAGTAAGCATAGAGACATTCCGTTCTGACGGCTGGGAAAGCGCGCTACTTGAAGAGTATGATTCGCGTAGTTCCGCGATCGTTCGTGCAGGTGAGTGCGTCCCGTTGGACCAACATGAAATTGCGAAGAAGCTGCAGCCGGGTTTCATCTACAGCGCGTGGGTCCAGAATAGATCCGGCCCATCTCGTATTTTTACTGCTGATTTCTGCCTTGTGCCAGGTAAGCCTGTCTATCAGATTCATCAGGTGCGGCCCAAAAAGAAAACGGGCAACCGTGACTGGTCGCCATGCAACTTGAAGGTGCCGCATCCCAGTCGCTCCGCGGGGTCCTGACACCCAACGTGCTATAAGCGATCTGAATGGAATAGGCACTGTAGAAACCGGATCCGCGGCAAGCCGTGCCACTCAACGTTCACTACGGTTACATCAGCCTGTGTGGGAGGAAGCCGGCATGCGGAGAGTCGACATGAGAAGGATCCTTGCAGTCGCAGCATGCGTCTGCCTGACAAGCGGGTGTATTGCATCAAAGCACTACCGGCAGATCAGCGAACTGTCGATTTCCGGCACGCCAACGGCCATCTGTCTTCGTGCGGACTACAAGAGAGAGCAGGTCACCCCTGAAGCCATCTCCATATCGACGTTGACGCCTTATGGGCTGACGAAGATCTGGTCGCGGAAGTTCAAAGACGAGCGACGTGTGACCATCGAGGCGGATCAGTGCATACCGATCGATCCGAAGACACCGCTGCCGGATCTTCAGCCTGGCATTCCCTATCACGCCTACGCAGCGAGTCGTTCTACAGCACACCGGCTGTTTCTAGGCTACTTCTGCGTGGTAGGCGAGCCCGGCGGCTACGTGCTTCATCAGGTCGAAAAATCCAGAAAGAATGAACCGCGTGACTGGAGCCCGTGTCAGTTGAAGCAACCGCTGCCTACGTGTGTCACGTCGAAGCGGCAAGGGGAGATCTGTCAGCGCTGGTAGCGCGCAGGTTGAGGAGCTGCGATCGAAGGCAGGATAACCCAGGATTACAAGGAGAGCTGCATGCTCAGGATAATTGCCACAGGCTTACCGATTGCGCTGCTCACAGGCTGCTGGCTGTACCCGGGGCCGCATGCACCAAGGTATGGCGAGCTGAGTATCTCAGGCACGCCGGACGCGGTGTGCATCAGATCCAACGAAAAAGGTGAGCTCTTCGATCCTTACATCGTGTCGATCGGCAGTTACGGCCCGGACAGGGTGGCGGATATCTGGGAGCAGAAGTTTCCGGCGGAAACGGGATTCATGGTAGCCGCTTCGGACTGCCTGCCGATCTACCCGGAGAACGCGCGCATTCCCCTACGTACTGGCGTTGCCTACAACGTCTCCATGATGAACCAGTCATCGCCTGTTCGGACGTTCCACGCGAGCTTCTGCGTGATCAACCGGTCCGGGCGTTCTGAACTGCATCAAGTGCGCTATGAAAAGAGTATCGGTGGCAGGGACTGGACGCCGTGCGAACTGCCCGGGCCGCCGCCGCACTGAGGTCAACGCCCCACCGGCTTCCCGTAACAATTCGGGTACCCCGAACACGACCAGAACACCCCGTGCTTCCCGTTGCGCTCCACGAACACGCCGGTATCGCAGACGTGGCAGCGGCGTTCTTCCACCACTTCCCCCGTCATGCCGGTGATCTCCACCGCACCATCGCGCACCAGTTCTTCCAGGAACGGTGAGCGTTTCCCCTGCACGGTAAACATCGCCACGCTGCGCCGTGCGCGGGTCAGCGCCACATAGAACAACCGCCGCTCCTCACCGAGCGGGAAGGTATCGCCACTGGGCATCGCCAGTGTCAGGGCCGGGTCATCGGCGCGCGTGCTGGGGAAGCTGCGCGCCAGCATGCCCGGCAGGATCACATAGTCCGCCTCCATGCCCTTGCTGCGGTGGACGGTCATGAAGCGCACATCCAGCGTGCGGCCAAACGTGCTCTGCCAATGGGCCGGCATCGCGTTGCGGTCGTTGTTGTAACGCCCGAGCACGAACACCGACACCTTGCCATCGCGACCGCCGGCAATCTCGCCGCTCAACACGCCGCGCTGCAACTGGTCCAGGTACTGACGGATGCCATCGGCGATCTGCTCGCGCGATGCCAGCTGGAATGCCTGCAGCACTGGCCCACGCGCGGGCGTCACTGAGCGCACCTGCTTGTCCAGTTGCGCTGGGTTGGCGCTGACGAACTGACTGCTGGCATCGCACAGTTCCTGCGGACAACGGAAGGTCTGCTCCAGTTTGAGCACCTGGCCATGACCAAACCACTCGCGGAAGCCGGTCATCACCGAAACATCGGCGCCGGCAAAGCGGTTGATCGACTGCCAGTCATCGCCGACCGCGAACAGGTGGCGGCCCGGTGCATTGACCAAGGCGCGGCACAGGCGGGCGCGGGCGCGCGAGGCGTCCTGGAACTCATCCACCATCACCAGCTCATAGGGCGCACTGTACTGGCCCTGCTCCAGCAGGCCGGCCGCCATGTTGAGCATGTCCTCGAAGTCGATGCAGCCTTCGTCGGCCAGTGCATCGTCCCACGCTTCCAGCACCGGCCCGGCGATTTCCAGGAAGCGCCGATGGCGTTCCTTGTACTGGTCCTCGGGCAGCTCGCGCAGGCGCTCGGCCATGTCATCCAGGCTCAGGCAGTTGCTCTTGGCATGGGCGATGAAGGTGCGCATCAGCCCGACCAGGTCGGCATCGGGCATGGGCTTGGCGCCCTCATCGGGCAGCGCACGGTCCGGGTTGGGATCCAGCACGATGCCGGCTTCGGTCAGCGCGTCGGCCAGGTAGGCGAAGTCGGCGCCGCTGCGCAGCCCGAAGGAGGTGGTTTCAATCAGTGCGGTGGCGCGACGGCGGTGTTCCTCGCGTTTCCATGCCACGCCGTCCATGTAATCGTCGAACTGCGCGGGTGGGCGGCCGTGGGCATCCAGCGCGAAGTGTTCGTGGTACAGGTCGGCATCAGGATAATAGAAATCCGGCCGGTACTGGCGGTAGGTATCGGTGGCGGTGTCGAACTCGTACTTGCGCTCATACTCGTAGCGCACGCCGTGGTAGAACAGCCAGTCGGCGATGATGCATTCTTCCAGGCTCTTGACCCGTTCGCCCTGCAGGGTGCGTACGTAGGGCGTGCCATCACGGTCAAACCCTTCGGCCTGAAGGGCCGTGCCCATCGACGGCAGGTCGCGGCAGAACACCAGCCGGAACATGTCCCATTGGGTGCGGAAGTGCCGCGAGCGGTCCTTCAGGCCGTCCACCAGTTCGGCCAGTTTGCTGAAGCCCTGCGCGGCGTCCACTGCCCAGTCCGGCACGTCGGGTTTGCGGCCGGTGGCTTTGCCGATCAGCTGCAGGCCGAGTGCATGGAAGGTGCGCGCCTCGACCACGGTATCGGCCATGCCGAGCCGGGCAAAGGCCTGGGCGGCACGCTGCTGCAGTTCGGCGGCGGCGTCCTTGTTGAAGGCCAGCAGCACCACGCGATCGGGGGCGACAAAGCCGCGCTCGATGGCATAGGCGGCCTTGGCGACCATGGTGGAGGTCTTGCCTGAACCAGCGGCGGCGACCACCTGCACGCGGTTATCGAAGCAGACCACGGCGCGGGCCTGCTCTTCGGTGAGCGGCTTGCGCTCCACGCTGTCGAGGAAATCCTTGGCCAGCGTCAGTTCGCGGTCGCTGATGTCCTCGTTGGCCTCCTGCCAGGTCGCCGGCCAGTCCAGCTGCCACGCATGCAGGTCGTCCAAGGCGGTCTGGTGGGCGTCGCTTTCCAGGTCGCCGTGCAGGGCCTCGTCGTGGAAGAGGGCGTCGAGCTGGTCGTCGCTGAGGCCGAACACCGGGCGCTGGGCCAGCACGCTCTGTTGCTGTTCGTGGCTGATCCAGCGACGGGCAGCGCGGCCACGGGTGATCAGTCCTTGCGCGGCCTGCAGCCAGTCGTGCATCTGCTCGAGGGTGTCGGTGAACAGCGTCTGGCGGTCGTGCTGCTGGGCATCGAACTGCAGGTCGGCCAGCAGGGCGGCCAGGTCCTTGGCGTCATCGTTGGCGAGGCCGCCGAGGGTCAGGTGCGGATGGCCTTCACGCGTCACCTCGAGCCGGGACCACGGCAGGCCACGGACCACCTGCAGGCCTTGGATGTCCGCCTCGGCGAACGGGTACCGGGTGTCGCCGATGTGGAGCTCGAACGCGCCGCCTTGCCATTGCAACTGCCACTGCGGTGCGCGGGTGATGCGCCTGCCCCAATCAGAGGGCTGCCAAACGTTTGCCATCCTTACCTGTTGCCTGCCTATCTGGTGCGGGGCCGGCGGAACGGGGAAGCTACGGCCGGGACGGCCATGATACGGCAGGGGAGTAAGAGGTGCCGCGATGCAGGTGGCCGGGGCGATGCTCAGTCGAGGAGGTGGTTCTGCCCGCCCATGTTCAAACTGTCTGTACGGAAAAGCCCTGCATTGATCAGACCCTCGATGAACTCGGCCAGATCGGTGAGGTCATGCGGCTTGATCTTGGCAGGGCTCCAGTACTGCCCGTGAGCCAGCCAGTGCCGCAACTGAAATGCACTGTTGATCCGATCGTAATCCCGATGGGAAATGGCCTGCTCCTTCAGCCAGCCTTTGACGATGTCATCCATCAGTCAGGCCTTGTTTTTCTTCCTGTTGAACAGCTTGATCATAGCCCTGGAGAGAGGATCTTTCAGGTTCAGTCGCTTCCTGCATTCGTAGTCAAGCCTGAAGCAAGCCTCAAGGAAGGCGAGCAAGGCCATCATGTCCCTCAGCTCCTGAGTCCTTAGCGCAGCCACTCCTGCAGCGTGAATCTCGGCCTCGGAACGGTCGGCATTGGCCGGATTCGATGTTGAAAAGAGTTCTCTGATCGCTGTGCGGACGGTGGCGTGGTGGCCCATGACCTGGGCATAGGTCGGAACGTCTGGGTTAACAACCAGAGGGCCGGCCACTTGCCGCTTCCATGATCGCACTCTGCAGTGATGAAACGCTCAACGGGGTGTAACGGATGCTTGGCGGTTGTGTGGAAATCTTCCAAGCAAATTCCTTCAATCGCTGAGAGATATCTTCAATCACTACTGAGCGATCTTCATTGACGCGTGAACAGCCAAGCATTGGTCTGTCAAGGTCGGGGTGAGCTAAGACGAATCGCACCTGGCCTCTGAGTCCGACCAGATCAACGCGTCCGGGAGCGCCGAACAGGATGGTCCCCACAGGAACGAACCGCACACTGCTACGGCCCAGGTCGATGGTGAGGCTTGGAACCAAGTAGCTACACAGAATGTCCTCTGTGATCGTCATCTCAGAAACGGACGATGCCATTGCACCACTTCTGAAATAGGGCTCAAGGAGCAGTTGCACTTGGGCATACAGGTCGCCGATGCGCGCCAGCCAAACGGCCTTTCGTTCACTCAGATTGCCGAGCTTGCCGCTTCCTGAGTTCTGGATCGCGAGAAACGATTCAAAGTCACGATCAACTGGCATGCCCAAAGCCATTGGATGAGGTCGTAGACGCATTGTGGCATGGCTCGCTGACGGGTGCCTGATGGTAGCCCGGGCGGCTTCTGATGCCTGGTCTACGGTTCACAGTTCGAGCGTTTGGACAGCGCTCAGGACTGGTGCACTACAGCGCGGCATTAGAGGCGACTGCGTGAGCTGGTGCTGCCATCGACGATGATCGATCTCGCCTGTTCCTCGCGTTTTCCTTGGCCGCTGACATAGCAGGCAGATGACCTACGCACTGGTCAGCCAGGTGGTGTCGGGCTCGAGCAGACAGCGGCGGCCCTTGTCTGTGAGGCGGATGGTGTTGGCCCGGCCTTCCTCGATCAGCTCCAGCAGGCCCATCTTCCTGCCTTGATGCAGCACGTCGTAGACGCAGGCCGGCGGGTACGGCCAGACCTCGAACAGTTCGCGCACGGTCACTTCCTCCGCCACACCGGCCGGGAGTGTGTTGAACGCCACGGCGACGCAGACCAGACCTTGTTCGTGGCTGGGCGGCTTCGCCACGCGCTTCGCGGCAATGCCGAGGGCGGCCTGTACTTTCAGTTCGGCATACAGGGGCAGGGCCGTGTAGACAGTGTCCTGCGCGGCATGCTCCGGCTGCGCGGCGACCGGGTCCTGCTGCGCATCCATGGTGGTCCCTGGCATCGTCGGATGGTTCTGTGTGATCGAGTAGGCCAAATGTAGCGGGTTGCGGGGTGTTGCTGGAAGGCTTCAATGACGTTGTGGGGGGCCTGCAGTGGAAGTAGCCTCACAGAGGCGGTGTGTAAGGCAGTGCGCTATCAGCGATTTGTCGTGGGGAGGTTTGAGCGATCATTGGGACCGCTTGCTCTGCACACGGCGTCATCAGCTGGCTGATTGACGGTGTCCCGTACCTGCCTGATGCGCCGCGTCCCTTGGTCTTCGTCCACGCAGAACCGGGCGCGGTAGTACCTCGGCTGGTCGTTGACGGTTCCGCGAATGCCGACGCGATACGGCAGGTCAGGCCGTAGGGCGTCCCACAGTTCCTAGCGGCTCCCTCCCAGCGGGACGCACTCGGTCGGCTTTACAGTAAGGGGCGCATTCTCGGGGTAGCCCATTGTCCATTGCTGGGTGGTCCCGTCCGGCGTAAGGGCATGGATTGAAAGCTGGGTGAGCTGTACGGTCTCGTTGTCATGGTTCGTGGTGATGCACATCCCCTGCGTTCCGTCGCTTGTCACAGTGGCGGCAATGTAGGGCGAGCGTGCATTGTCGAGCGTGCAGCATCCGCCAAGCAGGAGCGCTGCAGCGCCGGAAAGTACCTGGGTAAGCGCACTGGACTGCATTGATGTTGAGTGTGGGGTGGCCATGAATCTTCAGGGGTTCTTCCAGCCTGTACTAAAGCGGAAACCTGCATGAAGTGGCAGAGCGAGAGACGCCACGGAGGCATGCGCGCATGGCATCGCAATCGGAGACCAAGTGTTCAGGTCACGAGCAGTGAACCATCGACCTTCTGGAATCAAACCACCCCGGCACACCACGCCACGAATGCCGGCCGCTGCGATGCCCGCTGGTAGTAAGCCTCAACCGCTGGCAGTGCCGGATGCTCGAACGGCGTGCCCAGCCACCGATGCACGGACAGACCGACGGCGATATCGGCCAGGCTGAAGTCTGCGCCCGCAACGAACGCACCGGTGCGCTGCAGCTGCCCTTCCAGCACCTGCATGAAACCATTCCACGCGGCCAGCGAGGCCTGCACCTGGGCCGCATCGCCGTGAGCGGCGGAACCGCGAACCAGCGCCATGAACGCATAACTCCAGGAGCGATTGAGATCCGATGCCTGCCAATCCAGCCACTGGTCCACGCGCGCGCGGGGCTTGGCGTCGATCGGGTACAGCCGGCCATTGCCTTCACGGTTGGCCAGGTAGCGCAGGATGCTGTTGGACTCCCACAGCACGAAATCGCCGTCCACCAGCACTGGCACCATGGCATTGGGATTCAAGGTCTTGAAGGCCGCTGTATCCACGTCGGCATGGCCACTGCCCCAGTCTTCCTGCACGAACGGAAGTTCAAGCTCGGCACAGGCCCACAGCACCTTGCGCGCATTGATGGAGGAGCGTTTACCGAGGACACGCAGCATGGAAGATCCGGGCACGAAGCAGGGCAGGGACGGTCACAGTGTAGCCGGATGCGCTGCACGGGAAGATTGCTTACAGTCGGCCGCGCACACGCCTTACCGTCAGTCGGCCGTCGCCGTATGGTCATAACTGATCACCCGCTCCATCAGCCATTGCCCATCGACCTTCCGCCACAGCATCACGAACCGGCCGCTGCCCACCTGCCGTTCGGCGGCGTCACCGCTGCGCTCGAAGAACCGGTGGGAACCCAGTTCCAGCGCACGATCGTCCTGCATGGGGAACACCTGCAGCGAAGCCGTGTCCAGCTCGCGCCGCATCGACCACGAGCCATCGGCGGCATGCGCGCAGACGCGCACCAAGCTGGCCTGGAAATCGGCGCGGCTGGAGGCACTCTTGCCGTCTTTGTCATGGAAGAACTCCAGGTCGGGCGTGGCCATCGCGGCGGCCTTGGCTGGATCGCACTCCACGAAGGCGGCGGCAAACAGCGCTGTGTCGGCGGCAGTGATCTGCGCCTGCAGCCCATCAGCGGGCGGGGCAGCGGCAACCAATGCACCCGCGAGCAGCATCGGCAGGGGAAACAGAACCATGGTGGCACCTCAATCCTGGAGAGAAGCCACGCTGGCATGCCACGAAACAGACCGAAAGCAGGAAGCGACCAAGCCTGAAAAAAGCGGAGCGAACACATCCCAAGTGACGCTGGCCAAGGCGAAGCCAAGCCAGGCCACGGCTTTCGCTCCTGCTCCTGCTCCTGCTCCTGCTCCTGCTCCAACTCCCCCAATTGTTCCGAGAGGGGCGCACGGAAACCTGACAGGGCCGGGCGGGGAGGCTGGATCGGGGGCGTGTTTCGCCATGGATGGCGAAACGCGATGCACGCAGGAGCAGCTTTTGCCGTCCCCCGAACCAGCCTCCCCGCCCGGCCCAGCCGACAACCCAGCCACCCCCGACCAAAAACAAACCACCCGCTTCCAGCGACCAACCCAACCGAAGCCAATTGCCCCCGCCCAGGGCTAGCGGGGCAGGGGAGCTGCGTTGTCCAAGGGAACATGCGCATCGATGTACCGCTGGCGCACGGCGATGAAATCAGCCGAGGCCAGCTCGGCGGCGATCCATTGCTGTTCGTCGTTGGTGACGGCATCGAAGAACGCGTCCACTTCCAACAGGTACTCGGTTTCCTGCCAGTTGGAGCCGTGCTGGATCGGTTCTTCGCGCACTTCCTGCCCGCACACGAAGGGCAGCAGGTAGATGTTGCTCGCCTGGGTGGCCAGCAGTCGGCGTCGGGCCTTGTCCGGCTCACCATGGCGATGCGCGGCCAAAGCGCTGTACAGGTGCTGCACCGGCTCGCCGATATCATCCTGGAATGTCTGTTCGAACCAATCGAAGTATTCCGCTGCACGGGCCACATCGCCGGAAAGCAGGAAGTAGACGCCGATCCGGTAGCGCTTTCCCGCGCTGTCCAGGTAGGCCCCGTGGGTGGCATGTTCCTTCTTCAGGGCACGCAGCGCACGCAGTGCGCGTTCACGCAGGCGGCGTTGCTGGTCGGCATCGTTGATCATGGTCGGGGCGCTGTGGGTCGCAGATGCGAAGATGATAGTGGAAGCCCCGCGACGCCGGGGTGTTGGCGGGCTGAAGTGACAGCCTGAACGCGTTCGGCGGGCATTACCCGGTGCTGGCGATACCCGGCACCGTGTGGCGCGCCGGCGTTGCCTTGGGCGTTGCACCGTGCACCTTGCGCGGCAGCGCCGCCACACCTGCCGGCCGTGCGGCTTTGCGTGGGCGCTGCCATTTCACGCCGCCTGCGCTGCAGTGCCAAGGAGCACCTGTTACCATGCCCCGGCCCCAGCCAGCCCTGTCCACGCGTGTCCCCTCCCGCGTGGCCGGCCACGGTAGTACCTGGTACTGCGGTGTCGCCGCGCCAGCCACGGAACCTCTTTGTTTCCCTGTCCAAGGACGCTCGCATGCACCCTCGTTCCCTGCTCCGTTCAGCCACGCTGGCCCTGGCTGTTTCCCTCACTCTGGCGGCTCCCGCCGCGCTGGCCGTGGGCCAGGCCGGCACCGCCGCCGCCAGCACCACCGTGCAGCGCCAGGCGGTGGCCAAGGGCCTGTATGAGCTGGCCTACAGCGCCCGCCAGGATGCGGTGTTTGTTGCTTCTTCCGGTGGCTTCGGCGATGACGCCGGCCCGTCGCAGGTGCTGCGCCTGGACCCGGCCACGCTGGCCGTGCAGCAGGCGATCCCGCTGGAGCGCAAGGCCTTCGGCGTGGTGCTCGACGATGCCAATGACCGCCTGTATGTCGGTAACACGGTCGATACCTCGGTGACGGTGGTCGATACCAAGGCCAACAAGGCCGTGGGCATCGTGCAATTGATGGAAAAGAAGACCGGCAAGGATGGCAAGGCCGGCTATACCCACGATCTGCGCGAGCTGGTGGCCGACAGTGCCAACCATCGCCTGTACGTCACCGGCCATTCGCAGGAAGGCAGCGTGCTGTTCGTGGTCGATACCAAGGCGGTGAAGCTGCTGCAGACCATCCCGGGGCTGGGCAATTCCAAGGCGCCGGGCTTGGCGCTGGATGCGGCCAACACGCGCGTGTACACCAGCAACCTGCTCGGTGAAGTGGTGGTGGTGGGCACCGACAGCGGCAAGGTGGAGAAGCGCTACGACATCAGCGCCGAGCAGCCGATGAACATCGCCCTGGACCCGGCCGGCAAGCGCTTGTTCGTCACCGACCAGGGCCTGGAGATGATCCGCAAGTACCAGGGCAATTTCATTGAAGGCTTCGTATCCAAGCACCCGGGCAAGCGCGTGCTGGTGGTCGACCGTACCGACGGCAAGGAACTGGCCAGCATCCCGACCGATGGCGGCCCGCTGGGCATCCTGCTGGACGCGCCGCGCAAGCGCTTGTACGTGGCCAACCGTGAAGGCGGTTCGGTGACGGCCTATGACAGCGACAGCTACCAGCCGGTGGGTCGTTGGGATCTGCCGACCCACCCCAACAGCCTGGCGTTGGACAGCCGCCGCAACGTGCTCTACGTGACCATCAAGAACGGCGAAAAGGATGCCAAGGACGCTTCGGAAAGCGTGGCCCGTATCCAGCTCTGACTCATCGCGACCACGGCGATGAGCGGCAACGGGGCGTTGGCCAGTGATGGCCAGCGCCCCGTCTGCGTTTCAGGCCATCGCACCGGCATGCAGGTAATCACCATCGCAGGTGCGCCATTCGCTGAACGGGGCGAACAATTCTTCCATCCGTTCCGGGGCAATGAAGTGGTGCAGGTGGGCCAGCACGCGAGGATCGTGGAAGCGCAGCAGACCCGGGCCGCCTTCGTTGCTGCGCAGGCGCAGCTGCATCTGCAGGTGCATCATCACCACATCAAAAGCACGCGGTGAGGCGAGCACGCTGATGCCACGGGCGTCGGTGGCCTGCAGTTGGCGCAACCACGCCTGGGCCGGGCTCGGCTGGTCGATCCGCATCAGCCACGCACCGCGCTCGGCGCCGCCGCGTGACAGGCCGGGCGGGAGCAGGGCAGCGCATTCCACGCCACCGGTGTGGTGGCGATAGGACGCGGCGGCATCGGGATGCACGGCGGCATCGACCAGGGCGTAGCGTTTGCTTGGCATGAATGGGTTCCGCATTGCTTGTCTTACTTATTAACAGCGTTGTTGCGTCGAGCGCTTGGTCAATCGTCGCTTCTGTGCTGTTGTTCACGTCAAGCTGCCATCTTTCTGTTCGTTTCGGTATCGCCAACACAATTTACGTTCCGTTACGTATGGGCCTTATGCGTCATCATCTCGCTGAACATGCGTGCAGGCCGCGTCATGAGCGGCGCTGTTTTGTTCACGTCCGAACGGCCATGGACGCCGTAGCGTAGGCACCCACTGTTCCCCACAGGAGTGTTCATATGGCTGCGCCATCTCCCGTTCGTCTGCATGTTGATGATTCCGGTGGCAACGGCCGGCCGGTGGTGTTGATCCACGGTTGGCCCTTGTCCGGTGCATCGTGGGAGGCGCAGGTGCCTGTGCTGACGGCGGCTGGATACCGGGTGATCTGTTATGACCGCCGTGGCTTCGGTCGTTCGGAAAAGCCGGCTTCCGGCTATGACTACGATACGTTGGCTGATGATCTGGCCCACCTGCTCGACAGCAAGGACCTGGAAGACGTCACCCTCGTTGGTTTCTCGATGGGTGGCGGTGAAGTGGCGCGCTACATCGCCCGGCATGGTGAAAAGCGCCTGCGCAGCGTGGTGTTCGCTGCCGCGGTGCCGCCCTACCTGCTCAAGACGGACGATAATCCGGACGGCCCGCTGAGCCCCGAGCAGGCACAGGCGATGGAGGCCGGCCTGCGCAAGGACCGTGACGCGTTCTTCGAGCAGTTCACCCGCGATTTCTTCTCCGCCAACGGTAAGTTGAAGGTCGAGGAGGCGCAGCGGCAGGCGGCCATTGCGCTGGCACACCAGTCGGACAAGACGGCGGCGCTGGGCTGCATGCAGGCCTTTGCCACCACGGATTTCCGCGAGGATCTGCAGAAGATCAGCGTGCCGACCTTGGTGATCCACGGCGACAGTGATGGCACCGTGCCATTGGAAGGTTCAGGCCAGCGCACCCATGCGGCGATCAGCGGCAGCGCGCTCGTGGTGCTGGAAGATGCGCCGCATGGCTGCAATGTCAGCCACGCTGATGGCTTCAACCTTGCGCTGCTGGATTTCCTGAAGAAATAATCCCTGCATGCCCGCACGATCACCGCCGCCGTGGAAAAAGCCTTCGCCGAAAGGCGCGGGCAAGCCGCTGACCGAAGCCCAGAAAGAGGCGGCGCGGCGGCGTGCGGAAGAGAATGGGCGGCGTTACCCGAACCTCATCGACAACATGTGGGCGGCACGCCAACGCTGACACACACCGCTGCCGCCCGCGCATGGGGCAGCGGTACGGGCTTTCACCGCCCGGCGGTCAGCGCAGGGCGTCCTTGGCGGCACTCAGCGCCGCATCGGCGCGCGCGAATACGGCCGAGGTGGGTTCGCCCACTTCCGATCCGGAACTGCCCACCAGCAACGGGCTGCCCAGCGTGGCACCAGCTTCACGCGCCACCCGCTGCAGCGCGGACAGGGTGTCGGCGCAGTCGTCGGTGCCCAGCACGGCAATGAACTCGCCGCTGCCCGTTACCCGGTTGATGCTGTCGCCGCGCCGCAGGTCCAGGCAGCGTTCAAGCTGCTGGTCCAGCGTCTGCAGGTGGCGTTCCAGGCCGCGCTCGCCGAAACGTACGACCAGCGCGTCCATGTCCTGCAGCTCCAGGATCACCACGCAGTAGGCGCGCGCGGCCTCGGCCACGGCCTCATCGGTGGCCGGCAGGGTCTGCCCCAGTATCTCCGCCACGGCATGTTCGCGTTCGCGGCTACGTGCTTCCATCAGTGACATCGTCAGCCGGGCAAGCGCCCTGAGCGCATCGCGCTGGGTGGCGTTGAGTTCGCGCGGCGCGAGGTCGACCACGCAGACGCTGCCGACCGCTGCACCGCTGTCGGTCACCAAGGGCATGCCGGCATAGAAACGCGCGCCCATGTCTTTCAGCACCGGGTTGTCGGCGAAGCGTTCATCGCGCTGCAGGTCGCCGATCTCCATCAGGTTCTGCGGATCGCGGATCGCGTGGTCACAGACGGCGACATCACGCTCGGTCTGGTGGCCGTCCACGCCCGTGCGTGCCTTGAACCACTGTCGGTCGCGGTCGATCAGGGTGACCAGGGCCATCGGCGTGCCACACACGGCAGCGGCCACTTTCACGATGTCCTCGTAGGCTGGCTCGGGCAGGCTGCCGACGATGTGCAGGGCGTCCAGTGCGCGTTGACGCTCGGCTTCCGGCTGATCCTGGCGTGCGGTGCTGCTCATGCGGCGTGCGATCCGATGGGGGTGCCAGACTAGCCTACGCCATTGGATGTGAGTGCCGTAGTCCCTTCGCGCCGGTATGGGTGCAACGGACGGCTCAGCGTTTCACCGCCAGCACGCCGTCCAGCGCCAGTTCGGCCTTGAAACCGGCTTTTTCCAGGCGGCCGGCAACTTCCCGTGGTACGTCGCGGCCACTGGTGAGGCGGTTTGGCGCGCCGGTGTAATGGAACAGTCGGCCGCCGCTGCGCAGCACGCGCGCCAGCTGGTTGTAGAACTGCTGCGAATACAGCTCACCGGCGATGCCAAAACGCGGTGGATCGTGCAGGATCGCATCGACGCTGGCATCGGCCAGGCCAGTGATGGCTTCGGAGACGTCGCCGTGGGTGAGGTGCAGGCGCCCGCCGGTGCTGGCGGCCCCAGGATCGGGCGACCACGGATTGAGCGTGCGCAGCCACAGCACGTCGGCATTCTTTTCGAAGGAGAGGATGCGGCCGACGCCGGCCTGCAGGCAGCATGCGGCGAAGTAACCCAGGCCACCACAGGTGTCGAGCACGGTGCGGCCGGCCGGTGCCACCAAGGCGACTTTGGTGCGGGCGTCTTCGAAGGGCGACACCTTGGCGGTGGGCAGCATCTTGATGCCATCGATCTCGAAGGTGGGCGCGCCCCAGTCGGTGGGTACCAGCTTGATCAGGCCGCCGTTGAAGCGCGAGATCGGCTCGAAGGTTTCCCCATCGAAGTAGTACAGGGTGCGGTCCTTGACCTTGTCTGGCCATGGGTAGTGCTGGCCATTGAACTGGAAGCCCTCGTCGTCCACGACGATGGTGGCCTGGCTCAGGCCCAGGTCGAGCGAGCCCTGCCAGCTGCCGTCGCCGCGGCTGGCGGCGCGCTGCAGCGCCAGGAAGGTATCGCGGGTGAGCAGGGGACCGGTGTAGTGGGGCACGGGTGGCAGACCAGGCAGGAAAACACGGGATGGTACCTGAGCGCGGCACGCAGCCGGCAGCGCATCAGGCCGGTACGGTGTGGACCTCGATGGTGAGGTGCACCAGTTCGTCGTGCACCGCCAAGGCGCGATGCAGGCTGTCTACCGTGACCGCGGGATCGGCGCTGACCACGCTGGCGGCCACCGCATAGCGGCCCCGGCCGATCTGCCAGACATGCAGGTCCGCCAGACGGGCGTTCAACGGACCTTGCTCGATGGCCTCGCGGACTTCGGCCACCAGCGGCGTGTCCATCTGCGCGTCCAGCAGGATGCGGCCGCTGGCACGCAGCAGGCCCCAGGCCCAGGAGGTCACCAGCACGGCACCCACCAGTCCCATCAGCGGATCCAGCCAGGCCGCGCCCCACAGCTTGCCGCCCAGCAGGGCGATGATGGCCAGCACCGAAGTCGCTGCATCGGCCAGCACATGCAGGTAGGCCGAGCGCAGGTTCAGGTCGTGGCCGTGTGCGTGGCCGTGGCCGTGATCGTGCTGGTGGCCGTGTGCGTGCGCCGGGTCATGCCCGCCATGCTGGCCATCAGCAGGATGCCCATGCCCGGGGCTGTCATGCAGCCACCACGCGCAGACCAGGTTCACCGCCAGGCCCACCACCGCGATGGCGATGGCCTGGTCGTAGTGGATGGCATGCGGTACCCACAGGCGCTGCAGCGATTGCACGGCCATCAAGGCGGCCACGGCCAGCAGGGCGATGGCGCTGGTATAGCTGGCGAGGATCTCGATCTTCCACGTACCGAAGGCAAATCGCGGGTCCTGTGCGTACCGGCGCGAGCAGCGGTAGGCGAAGACCGCCAGGCCCAGCGCCAGTGCATGGGAACTCATGTGCCAGCCATCGGCCAGCACGGCCATCGAGTTGAACCACCAGCCGCCGCTGATTTCCACGACCATCATCACCGTCGTCAGCCCAAGCGCCCTGCGGGTGTTGCGCTCGGCCAGCGGGTTGCCGGTGTCGAACTGGTGGCTGTGACGGTGCTGTGCGAGGTGGGTATCCAGGGACATGGGGTAGGCTCGTGGTGTTTATATACCCCCATAGGGTATATCAGGGCGCGCTGGATACCCAATGGGGGTATAAAATCGGGCCATGGCACATGTTCAGAACAACCGCCGGCAACTGCTGGCCAGGGTCCGCCGCATGGGCGGTCAGGTGGCTGCGCTGGAAAGCGCGCTGGAACAAGGGGGCGACTGCACCGATGTACTGGTGCAGGTAGCGGCCGTGCGCGGTGCGGCGCACGGCCTGTTGATGGCCTTGCTGGCCGATCACCTGAAGGAGCATGTGGTGGCGGGCGAGGACCCGGCCAGCCGCGCCGCCGAGGCCGAGGTACTGGTTTCACTGCTGCGCCGGTACGGCGGCTGAGCGTCAGGCCCGGGCAGCGCCCATTTCCAGCACGTCGGTGGGCCGCATTGCCTGCAGCAGGTGGTCATCGTGGCTCACCATCACCAGCGTGCCCGGATAGTCGGCCAGCAGCTGCTCCAGCGCTTCCAGCGCCGGCAGGTCCAGCGCATTGCCCGGTTCGTCCAGCAACAGCAGCCCTGGGGCGAGGCCCGGGTGCAGCACGCAGGCCAGTGCCCCCTTGATCCTTTCGCCGGCGCTGAGCGTGCCACTGGGGCGGCACACGCGTTGTGCGTCCAGGCCCAGCAGGGCCAGCCGAGTGCGCGCGGCGGCCGCGTCCAGCGCCGGGTCCAGTGCCTGCAGTACTTGCAGCAGGGAGCGCTCGGCCGGCAACAGGCCCAGCGTCTGGTCCAGCAATGCGCTGGGCACGCTGACCTCGCAGCGGCCAGCGCGGGGCGCCAGCTGGCCGGCGAGCACCCGCAGCAGGGTGGATTTGCCGCTGCCATTGGCACCGACCACGGCCAGCCGCTGGCCCCGCTGCAGGCTGAGGTTCAACGCCGGGCCCTGCACGTAGGGCAGGTGCACATCCTGCAAGCGGGCGATCTGCCTGGGCCCGCGCGTTTCATGGGCAAGCCCGCTGCCGATCACCCACTGCGCCGTGGGCACCACGCGGGCCGCCGCCTGATGCAGTTGCTGCCGGCTGTGCGCCAGCGCCTGCACCTGCTGTGCCTGTGCCCGGCCGGCGCTGGCCTGCGCGTTCTGCTTGCGCAGGCCGAGCAGGATCGGTGCCTGGTTGGCGTTGCGCGCGCTGCGCTCGCCACGGGCCTGCCGCTGCTGCGCCTTCTGCAACTGCTGCTGGGCATGCCGCTGTTGTTCACGGTGCTGCTGGCGGGCATGGTCCAGTTGTGCCTGCGCACTTCGGCGGCGTTCGCAACGGGCCTGCGCGTAGTGCGACCACGGTCCACCATGGCGGTGCAGCCGGCCGTGCTCCAGTTCCACGATGCAGGCCATGTCCTCCAGCAGGGCACGGTCGTGGCTGATCACCAGCAGGCCGCCCTGCCAGTGCTGCAGTTGTTGCCGCAGCTGCCGCCGCGCACGCTGGTCGAGGTGGTTGCTCGGCTCGTCCAGCAGCAGCCACTGGGCACCGCTGGCCCAGGCACCGGACAGGGCGACCTGCATCCGCTGCCCGCCACTGAGCCCGGCCGCACTGGCATCAGGGTCCATGTTGGCGGGCAGCCCGGCGTCCTGCCACAGCCGCTGCAGGCGCTCGCGGAGGTCCCAGTAGCCTTCGGCCAAGGTGAAATCAGCAGGGTCCACGCTGCCCTGTTCGATACGCTGCAGCGCCCGCCACGCCGCACCGCAGCCGGCCAGTGCGGCAAGGCTGGGATCGGGGCACGTCGCGTCCCAATGCCGCAGGGTGAAGACATCGGCATTGCCCCCCACCCGGCCATGGGTGGGCGCCAGTTGACCGGCCAGCAGGCGGCCCAGCGTGGATTTGCCCGCGCCGTTATCGCCGACCAGCCCAGTGGCGATCGGGTCGAAGGAAAAATCGAGTTCGGAAAACAGCAGGTGTCCGTCGGCTGTGCGGAAGGACACGCGATCAAGCGTGAGTGGAAGGGCCATGCGACCTCCAGTAGATGCCATCGACTCCCCCTGCGCGCAGGGGCGGGAAGAATCAGGCCGTCAGCAGTGACGGCGGCATCAGTGGCGCATCGGGGCAGCTCCTGCTGGGGACCGGCGGTCCGTGCCGTCAGTATAACCGCCGACGTGGCAGCGGCCGTGCGCGGGTGCCGGTCTGCTCAGCGGGCGTTGCCGTAGTGCTGGCGACGGCGGCGATGGAAGGCGATGTAGTCATCGCGGCGCAGGGCCTTGGAGAACAGCCAGCCCTGGCCGTACTCCACGCCGTGTGCGTGCAGGTAGGCCAGCTGCGTTTCGGTTTCCACGCCTTCGGCCACGACGGCCAGGCCCAGGGTCTTGGCCATGTCGATGATGTGCCCGGTGACCGGTGCGGTGGCGCTGCCGGTGCCGATGGCATCGATGAATGCCTTGTCGATCTTCAAGGCGTTCACGGGCAGCTGCTGCAGGTACTGCAGGTTGGAATAGCCGACGCCGAAATCATCGATGCCCACGGAGTGGCCGGCATGGCGCGCGGCGGCGATCACCGCGCGGGCGCGTTCGATGTCCATCAGCCCGCGCTCGGTGGCTTCCAGCCAGATCTGCGTGCTGGCGATGCCGGTGCCCTCCAGCGCCTGGGCGATGACCTTCAGCGCACGTGGGGTGGACATGTCTTCCGGCGCGAGGTTGATGGCGATGTGGGCGTTGCGGTCTTCCAGCAGCAGCTCGCGCATTTCACGCACCACGGTGTGGATGACGAAATCCGTGATGTCCTGGATCATCCCGTGCTCTTCGGCGATGGGAATGAACAGGTCCGGGCGCACGTGGCTGCCATCGGGACGCTGCCAGCGGATCAGCGCCTCGGCGCCGATGCACACGCCGGTGCCCAGTGCGATGAGTGGTTGGTAGGTGCAGTACAGTTCGCCGCGGCGCAGGGCGGTGGCCAGTTCGCCACGCAGTGACAGGCGACGCTGCAGCAGCCACCACGCGCCTCCGCCACAGCCGATGGCCAGCAGCAGGCCAAGCGGCAGCAGGATGCCGGCCTGCTCGCGGAAGGCGGACAGCAACTGAGTGCGCGGCGCGGTGGCGATGGCCAACCACTGTTCGCTGCGCGCGCTGGCGTAAAGCGTGCTGTCGTCCATGCCATTGCCTGGATTGCGCAGCAGGGCTTCAAGCAGGGCCTGGTTGCGGATGCCCTGCTGGGCGATCAGCCGGCCATCGGGCGTGGCCAGCGCCACGCGGACCTGCGGCCGGTCGATCACATCGACGAAGTGGCCGGGGTCCATCAGGGTGTCATAGTCGCCGCGCTGCAACGACAGCATGCGGCGGCCGAAACTGGCGCGCGGGGTGATGTCCAGGTGCAGGCCGACGCCTTCTTCCGTCACGTGGTCGGGGCGCGGCAGGGCGATGCGCGCCGGTGCCTGGCCCCAGGAACTGCACTGCATGGTGCCCTGCTGGAAATAGCTGATCTGGTCGACGGAGGGTGTGGTGACCACCTTGGATTGCATCAGGCGGATATGTGCGGGGCTGCAGGGGGCCACATGCGCGGCCTGCAGGGCGTCCATCGCGGCCAGCGCCTGGCTGTAGGCCTGCATGGCGCGGCGCAGGGTGCGCTCGGCGGCGACCTGCAGTTGCCGCTGTTCGTCCGTGGCGGCATGGCGCCAGCCCAGCCAGGCCACCAGCGCCACCGGCGTCAGTCCGGCCAGGATGGCCACGAGGAGGGTGAGCAGCAGGAGCCGGGTGCGGTTCATGGGCGGAGGGTTCCGGTGGATGCCAGCGACAGGGCGCAGTCCTGCCGCCGCCGCAAGCCTACCTGAAGCGTTCGGCCGCCGGTGCCAGCCAGCGCGCAACGCGGTTCCGCCGCTGCCTGCCGGGGGCGCTGGCGTGTCCATGGCACAGGGCCTGGCCGCCGCGCTGCACCTCGCCGGTCGGCGGTGCGTGGCCGGGTTTGTCGGCAACGGACAGGGGCGTCGGCGACAGTGGCGAGGGAGCATGGGGGGCGGCATGGGGGCGGTCGCGGCATGACCGGGCGCAGCGTCACCGCTACACTCGGCCAACTGCATTACCGTAGCGGAGAGCGCAATGAAACGAGTGGTACTGAGCGTGTTGGCCCTGTCGGTGTCCACGACGCTGATGGCGGCAACGCCGAAGTTCGATGGCGCGCGGATTTCCGCCGACGTCAAAGAGCTGGCCTCCGATGCCTATGAAGGCCGTTCGCCGGCAACGGCGGGGGAAGAAAAGACCGTGGCCTACCTGTCACGCCAGTTTGCCGATGCCGGTCTTGCGCCCGGTGGTGACCTGCGTGATGGCAAGCGCCTGTGGACCCAGGCGGTGCCGCTGCTGAAGGGTGACATCGTCGGCACGCCGACGTTGACCCTGCACCAGGGCAACAAGGCGCTGCCCTTGCAGCAGGGCCAGCAGATCGCCGTGCGTGCGGCGATGAATGGTGCCCACGCCGTGGATATCAGCAAGGCGCCGCTGGTGTTCCTGGGCTATGGCGTGAAGGCGCCGGAACGGAACTGGGATGACTTCAAGGGCGTCGACCTGGCGGGCAAGATCGCGGTCGTGCTGATCAACGATCCGGACTTCGAGACCGGTGTGGGCGATTTCGATGGCAAGGGCATGACCTGGTACGGCCGCTGGCCTTACAAGTACGAGGAAGGCGCGCGACAGGGCGCGCTGGGGGTGCTGATCGTGCACGAAACCGCGCCGGCCTCGTATGGCTGGGCGACCGTGGCCGGTTCCAACACCAACACCATGTTTGACGTGGTGCGCGATGATCCGGCGCAGAGCCATCCGCTGCTGGAAGGCTGGATCCAGCGCGATCTGGCGGTGGACCTGTTCCGTAGCGCCGGGTTGGATTTCGAAACACTGAAGCGGCAGGCGCAGCAGCGCGATTTCAAGCCGGTGGCCCTGCAGGGCGCCAGCCTTGATGCGCGCTACGCGGTGAAGACCGAGGTCATCACTTCGCACAACGTGGTGGCCCGACTGGAAGGCAGCACGCATCCAGACGAGTCCGTGATCTACAGTGCGCACTGGGACCACATCGGGGTGGGCGAGCCGGATGCCCGTGGCGATCGGATCTTCAACGGTGCACTGGACAACGCCAGTGGCACGGCATCGCTGCTGGAGTTGGCGCGTGGCTTCGCCAAGGCACCGCGGCCGCAGCGTTCGGTGGTGTTCCTGGCAGTGACCGCCGAGGAAAAAGGCCTGCTCGGGTCGGAATACTACGCCAGCCATCCGCTGTACCCGCTTGAAAAAACCGTGGGTGTGGTCAACATGGATGGCATGGCGCCGTTCGGGCCGTCGCGTGATTTCGGCATCTACGGCACGGCGCGCTTCGAGCTGCTGGACCAGCTCAAGCAGGTCGCGGCGCAGTGGGATATCCGTTACACGCCAGACCCGAAGCCGGAAGCGGGGCTGTTCTTCCGTTCCGATCACTTCTCCTTCGCCAAGCGCGGCGTGCCGGCCTTGTCCTGGTCGGCCGGGCAGGACTGGGTCGATGGGGGTATCGCCGCGGGAAAGGCCGCCTCGGACGATTACACCGCCAAGCGCTACCACCAGCAGGGCGATGAATGGGCGCCGGACTGGAAGTTTGCCGGCGCTGCGCGTGACCTGGAAGTGCTGTACACCCTGGGCAACCAGCTGGCCAATTCGCGCGCATGGCCCAACTGGGGCGAGGGCGAGGCCTTCCGTGCGGTGCGTGATGCCAGTGCCGCGCAGCGCGGCGGCGATGGCGTGAAGTAAGCCGCAGCCGGTGCCTGCCCGATCGGGGCAGGCACCGGCCGGTCGCCCTGTGCATCGACCCATCACCGATTTCCGGCGGTTGGTCGCCGGCCCCTTGCGGCGTGCACGGGCGGCCCTATGCTCGGCATCAGTCATCTTTCCAAGGCCCGGCCCGTGTTCCCCAGCGTTTCCCTCGTTGTACGCCATCTGCTGGCCTGGGCCGCGGCACTGTTCGTGGCTGGCATGGTGTGGAGTGGCATCTTCAGCGGCATGCGCGATGGCCCGGGCTGGGTGTTCGGCCTGCTGGTGATGTTCCTGATGGTGTCCGCGCTGGGCAGTGCCATCACCCACGTGCGCCGGGTGTGGCTGGTGGCCGGCAGGCTGGATGCCACCACCCTGTCCGGGCGCCAGCGACGGCAGGTGGAGCTGCCGATGGACGCCGGCCAGGCCTTCGGCGTGGTGGAAGCGGCGGTGGCCGAACTGCCAAGGGTGGAAGACATCGAAAGCGCGGCCGGCAGCCTGCAGGTGCGGGCCTATGTGCGCCGGGTCGACCCGTGGAACGGTCGCCAGCCTTCGCGCTGGAACCTGCCGGCGCGGTTGGCGATCACCCGCAACAGCGTGCTGGCCACGGTGACGCCGGGCGAGGGCACCTGCACGGTGACGCTGTTGTTCGAGCCCGACGCCGGCTGGTGGGCCGATCTGCTGGCGCTGGACGAAGGCAGCAACTACGAGAATGCCGAAGCAGTGACGCGGGCGATCAGCCGCCGCGTGGCTGACCAGCGCCGCGACGAACAGGCCGCCGCCGAGCAGACCCAGGTGGAAAAAGAGCTGAGCGTCGCCCGGTTGAACCTGCTGCATGCGCAGGTCGAGCCGCATTTCCTGTACAACACGCTGGCCAATGCGCAGGTGCTGACCCGCACCGATCCGGTGCGTGCCGAGCAGATGCTCGGTCATCTGATCCATTACCTGCGCAGTTCGCTGCCCAGCGTGGACGAATCGGTGTCCATCCTCGGGGTGGAGCTGGAACGCACGATGGCCTATCTGGAAATCCTGCGCATCCGCATGGGCAACCGCCTGCTGGTGGACGTGCAGGTACCCCCGGCGCTGCATGGGGTGGGGCTGCCGGCGATGTCACTGCAGACCCTGGTGGAAAACGCGATCAAGCATGGCCTGGAAGCCAAGCCCGGCGGCGGCACGATCTGGATCATCGCCCGCGCCTTCGATGACCACGTGACGGTGACGGTGGCCGATGATGGGCTGGGCTTTGGTGGCGGCACCAGCGGCACCGGCATCGGGTTGAAGAACCTGCGCGAGCGCCTGAGGCTGACCTGCGGCGAAGGCGCCGGCGTGGCCATCGTCGCCAATTTCCCAACGGGCGTGGCCGCCACCATGACCCTGCCACTGAGCCGCAAGGAGGCCCACGATGCCGCTTGATGCCTTGATTGCCGAAGACGAGGACCTGCTGCGGCAGGCGCTGGCCGAACAACTGCAGCGGCTGTGGCCGGAATTGCGACTGGTGGCGCAATGCGAAGACGGCGCCAGTGCGCTGGAGCAGCTGGCGCAGACCCAGCCGGACATCGCGTTCCTGGATATCCGCATGCCGGGGATCACCGGCATCGAAGTGGCGCGCGCGCTGGGCCAGGTGAGCCCGCGCACCCACGTGGTGTTCGTCACCGCCTACGACCAGTACGCGATCGATGCATTCGAGCAAGGCGCGATGGACTACCTGCTCAAGCCGGTGAGCGACGAACGCCTGCTGGCCACGCGCGAGCGCATCCTGGCGCGGCTGCCGTCAGCGCGTACCGATGATGCGGTGCTGGACCGCTTGCTGCAGCGGCTGGGGCAGGGGGCTGCCCAGCCCGAGCGGCCGCCGCTGGCATGGATCACCGCCAGTACCGGGCGTGATACCCGGCTGATCATGATCGACGACGTGGCCTATTTCCGCGCCGACAACAAGTACACCACGGTGGTGACGGCCGAGGGCGAGAGCCTGCTGCGCACGCCGCTGCGTGAACTGCTGGAAGTGCTGGACCCGCAGCGCTTCCGCCAGGTCCACCGCTCCACCATCGTCAACATGCACGCGGTGGCTTCGGTAAGCCGCGACGACACCGGGCGCGGCACGCTGCGGCTCAAGACACGCCCGGAAACGCTGCAGGTCAGCCAGCCTTTCATGACCTTGTTCCGCAGCATGTGACGGCGGGCAGACTGGGCAAAGAACCCTGCCGGGGTCGGGCAGGGCAACGGGAAACGCCGGGCGTTGCCCGGCGCTACCGGCGTGCAGCGATCAATAAGCGGGCTGCAGGGTGAGGTCGCGGTGGCTGGACGTCTGCCCGACATGGTTGAGCCGCCCCACCAGTTCCGAGTGCTGCCGCATCCGCCCGATCTCGGTCATGATGCGGATGTCTTCGTGGCGCAGTTCACGCCGCGCGGTGACGGCCTGCTTGTAATCGAGCACTTCCGGATAATGCTCGGCCATGCCCAATGCATCGGCCACGCATTCCACGGTATCGGCGCTGGAGGTGATGCGGGCGCGGCTGTTGAAGGCTTTCATCCAGCGTTCGAAGCCGGCCTGGCGATCGAACATGTTGGCCATGAACCAGATCACGAACAGCAACGACACCCAGGAGCCGAACACCACGACAACGCGGGTAAAGGTGATGTGGAAATCGTCGCGCCACAGGTAATTGGCGATCAGGCCAAGGGCAAGCAGCGAGGCGGCCTGCCACAGCACGATGGAGGCGATGAGCCACTGGCACTTGGCCTGGGCCAGCGTCGCCACTTCTTCGCGGATCTGCTGCTCGCTGAGCCCGCGCCAGTGGGCGACCTGTTTATCGAACGGGCTGCGGTAGAGCTCGTTGTCGCGCAGCAGTAATCCCAAACCCTTGAACAAAGCAATCATGGCTGGCTCCTCGTGGAACGTTGCGTTGATGCGTTGGACCCTTGGTGCAGGGCCAGTTCTAGCACTTCCGGCGGCGCGTGCAATGAGGGATTTGCGAAAGGTTGCGCGGGGAAAACACTGAATACGTGGGCGTTGGAGTGGGGTGCTGCGCTGCAGCATCGCGCCTGCAGCCTGCGACAGCTTGTCGCAGGTCAATTTCTGTTGCGGCCGCACATGGCTGGCGGCCGTGCCGCCGCGTTCAGCGCGATCGCGCCGGTGGGGCGATTTGCGACGGCCGACGCGCCGATCTGCGCAACCCATCAGCCTTGTTCAAGGCGGCGGCGGCCGTCGTGGAGGCCGCCGCCAGTGCAGGTGCTTACCAGACCTTGACGCGCTGTTCCGGGGCCAGGTACAGCTTCTGGCCGTCCTTGACCTCGAAGGCCGGGTACCAGGCATCGATGTTGCGCACGGTCAGGGCGCGGAACTGACCCGGGGCATGCACGTCGGTCAGCAGCGAATTACGCAGGGCCTGCTCGCGGCTCTTGCTGCGCCAGGCCTGGGCAAAGCCGAGGAAGAAGCGCTGGTCCGGGCTGAAGCCCTCGATGACCTCGCCCTGGCCCTCGCCCAGCGATAGGCGGTAGGCGTCGTAGGCGGTTCCCAGGCCGGCGACGTCGGCGATGTTCTCACCCAGGGTGAGGCGGCCATTGACCTTGGCGCCGGGGAAGGGTTCGTAGTGGCTGAACTGCGCTGCCAGGGCATCGCCGGCGGCATTGAACTTCGCCAGGTCCTGCGGAGTCCACCAGTTGTCGAGCTTGCCGGTCTCATCGAACAGCGCACCGGCGTTGTCGAAGCCGTGGCTGATTTCGTGGCCGATGACCGCGCCGATCGCGCCGTAGTTCACTGCATCGTCGGCGGCGCCGTCGAAGAAGGGAGGCTGCAGGATGGCGGCCGGGAAGACCAGGCGGTTTTCCAGCGGGACGTTCATCGCGTTGATGGTCTGCGGCAGCATCGCCCATTCGCCATGGTCCACCGGCTTGCCCAGCTTGGCGATGTTGCGCTCATACTCGAACCGGGCCGCGCGCTGCGCATTGCCCAGTGGATCATCGCGGCGGATGTCCAGCCCGCTGTAGTCACGCCACGTTTCCGGATAGCCCATGCCCACCGTCAGCCCGGCCACCTTGGCCTTGGCGCGGGCCTTGGTCTGCGGCGACATCCAGGCCAAGGCATCGATGCGCTTGGCGAAGGCCGCGATGATGTTGCGGGCCATTGCATCGGCGCGTTCCTTGGTCTTGGCATCGAAGTGCTGGGCCACATACCGCTTGCCGATGGCCTCGCCGATGGCAGCGTTGGCTTCGTCCACGGCGCGTTTCCAGCGTTCGCTCTGCTGCGGCGTGCCGCTGAGCACGGTGCCGTGGAAGGCAAAGCGGGCATCGGCAAAGGCCTTGGGCAGGTAGCCGGCGGCACGGTCCAGCGCATGGAAGGCCAGGTAGTCCTTCCAGGCATCCAGCGGCTCGGTGGCGACCAGCCGTGACAGGCCGGCGATGGCCTTGGGTTGCCAGGCGATGAAGTCCTGCTGCTGGCCCAGTTTCGCCGCGTCGAGGAAGGCGGCCCAGTCCATGCCCGGCGCCTTGGCATCGAAATCAGCGCGGGTCCACGGATTGGCCCCCTTGGCCACGTCGTTGGTCTTTTCCTGGCTGGCGTGTGCTTCGGCGATCCGGGTTTCCAGGGCGACGATGCGCTTGGCCTTGGCCTTGGCATCGTCGATCCCGGCCAGGGTCAGCAGCTGCGCGATGTAGTCCTGGTATTGGGTACGGATCTGCGCCATGCGGCCACTGCCGAGGTAGAAATCACGATCGGGCAGGCCCAGGCCGCCCTGCACCAGGTACGGCGCGTTGCGCTGCGGCTGCAGCAGATCGACCGAAACCCACAGGCCAAACAGGCGATCGGTGTAGAAGTTGGTGGCGTTGAGCAGGTCGACGTCGGCGCGCACGTCCGCGCCCAGGGCGCGGGCGAGTGCGGCCTTGTCCGTTATGCCGACGATGGCCTGCAGCTGCGGCTGTACCGGCGCGATGCCGCGTGCCTCGATGCCGGCTTCGTCCATGAACGCGGCATAGTAATCACCGATCTGCTGTTCCTCGCCGCTGGCGTTTGCGGTGTTGGCCGCGGTTTCCAGGATGCTGCGGGTATCGGCGAGGGTTTTCTCGGCGATCACGTTGAAACTGCCGTAGCGGGAACGGTCCGCCGGGATCTGGGTATTTTCCACCCAGGTGCCGTTGGCGAAATCGAAGAAGTTGTCGCCTGCCGCGACGCTGCGGTCCATGCCGCTGGCATCGAAGCCGAAGCTGCCCAGCATCGGTTTGGCTGGCGGGGCAACGCTGGCCGGGGGCGTTGCCTCGGCGCTGTCCGTGGCCGGTGCCGGACCACCGCAGGCGGCCAGGGAAAGGGACAGGCTGGCGGTGACGGCCAGCAGCAGAGGGGAACGCGGCAGGGAACGCATGGGCAGGCTCGTGCGACGGAAAGCCCCCAGTCTAATCCCAGCGCCACGCGGCGGTGGTGGCAGGGCTGTGCCGGTGGTGGCCGATGGCGGTGCTCGATGCCAACGGCCTGCATCGGCCGGTCGGTCCGCACCAGCGCGGCTTCGGCCGGTCGCGCCGGACATGGCCTGGCGCAACCGGATCGCCGCCGGGAGGTTCCTGCCGTCATCAGGATCGGGCATTCTGGGCCGGTGGCCTGTCCGTACAGTGCATCCGCGTGGGGAACGCGCGTGCAGCAGCGTCAAGATTCCCGGCCAGTGGCCGCTGTGGTGTTGGATGAACGGAACCCATTGATGATGAACCTGCCCGGCCCCGCCGTGAGTACCCGATGCCTGCGCTGAGCCGCCTGATGGCACGGCCGCAACGCGCCCTGTCATGGGCGGGACTGGCCGTGGGCGTGTTGCTGGGGCTGGGCATCGTGGTGATGCTGGCCGAGGACCACGCGCATCGACACGCCGCCGCGCAGCGGCAGAGCAGTGCGCTGGCCGTCGGTTCGCAGCGCCTGCTGTGGTTGCAGTTGCGCAACCTGGAACGGGCGATGAAGGGCATCGCGGCGGATGGCGCGCAGCTGTACCACAGCGTCCCCGAGCGCGCGCCGGAGCTGCTGGACCAGGCCATCGCCGGGGTGCTGCAGCGGCAGCCGGAGCTGGACAGCATCGTGGTGGTGGACGATTCCGGGCGCGCGCTGACCAGTGGTACCGGTGACCTGCAGTTGCCGTTGTGGCTGGACGGGCAACACCGGGGCCAGGGCAGCGACCTGTACGTGGCGCCACCGCGCCAGTTGGAAGGCCACCGCTGGGTGGTGCCGCTGGCCCTGCAGATGGGCCAGGGGCGCTGGCTGCTGGCCCGCCTTCATGCCGCCGAACTGCAGCGGGTGATCGGTGGGCTGGATATCGGCGCGCAGGGGGTGGTGTCCATCAGCGATGTGCGCGGCCATGTACTGGCCCGCGCACCCGACCCCAGGCAGGACATCGGCAAGCGTTACACGCTGCCGCACCGCGAGGCCCTGGGCCGTGATGCGGTGCTGCCGCTGGGCGTGGAGGTCAGTGCGATCGACGGCGTACGGCGCATTTCCAGCCTCAGCACCTTGCACCAGTATCCGCTGGCGGTCTACGTGGGCCTGGGCCAACGTGACGTGCTGGCGGCGTGGTGGCCTTATGCCTGGGCGTCGTTGGCGTTGTACCTGGGTTATTGGGTGTTGCTGTTCGTGTTGTACAAGGGCCTGCGACGCACCACGCGACGGCAGACCGCGCTTGCCGAGGAGCTGCGTACCGGCCATGCCGAGCTGCGGCTGGCCCACCAGGTGGGACGGGTGTGCACGTGGTACGTGGATGAGGACGCCTGCCAGCTGCACTGGTCGCCACTGGCGCGGGAGATATTCGGCGTGCAGGTCGACGCCGTGGACCTCGTCCGCTTCTTCCAGTGCGTGCACCACGAAGATGTCGGCCGCCTGCGCGCAGCCTTCGACCAGGCCTTCGCCGGTGATGCGGTGCTCGACGAAGTGTTCCGCCTGAGCCTGCGCAACGGCGAGCTGCGCTGGGTCAGTGCGCGCGGCCAGCGGGTCGCGGTGGCCGATCGGCAGCGGCGCATGATCGGTGCGTTGACCGATGTCAGCGAGCGCTATCTGTCGCGCGCGCGGGTGGACCAGGCCGAGCGCCAGTTCCGCTTGTTGTTCGATCGCAACCCTGCGCCGTTCTGGGTGTTCGACCCCGATACCCTGCGCTTCCTGGAGGTCAACCAGGCGGCAGTGCAGCAGTATGGCTACAGCCGCGAGGATTTCCTGTCGATGACCATCCTCGACATCCGCCCGCGCGAAGGCTGGGAAGAGATCCGCACGGCCATCGCCCAGGCGCGCGCGGGTGAATCGCAGGATGGCAAGGTGCGCCTGCACCAGCGCAAGGACGGCACGGTGTTCGAAGTGAGGGCGCACCTGGCGGCGCTGGATTTCGATGGCCGTACGGCCTGCCTGGTGCTGGCCGAGGACGTGAGCGAGCGGATTGCCTACGAGCGTGAGCTGGCATACCACGCCAGCCACCATCCGCTGACCGGCCTGCTCAACACCCGCGCGCTGGGTGAAGCACTGGATGCGGCCGGCGAGGGTTACACCATCGCCTACGTGCAGTTGCGCGGCCTGCAACTGGTGGCCGACGCGCTGGGACGCGACAATGGCGATGCCGCGCTGCAGGCCATGGCCAACCGCCTGGGCGGGCTCGGTGCGCGGTTTGGTTGGTTGGCCTTCCAGCCGGCCGAAGACTTCGTGTTCGCCTTGAGTGCGCGGCACGACGCGCGCAGCGCGCTGGATGCGCTGGTGCAGATCGTCTCTGAACCGGTGCGGGGCCAGGATTGGCTGCACCAGTTCGAGCCCAGCATCGGCGTGGCCGTGCACCGGCCCGACGATGGCCTGCGTGCCGAACAGGTGATCGGCATGGCCGCGCAGGCGGCGCACAGCGCCCGCGCCGAAGGCGATGTGCTGGCCTGGTATGACCCCAGCGTCAATGCCCGGCTCGCCGAGCGGCTGCGCCTGGCCGGCCGCATCCACACGGCCATCGACGCCGAGTTCGAACTGTATTTCCAGCCGATCTGCCATGCGGCCGATGGCACGCCGGCCGCGCTGGAAGCCCTGCTGCGCTGGCCGCAGGCCGATGGCAGTTTCATTCCGCCGGGTGATTTCATCCAGCTGTGCGAAGACACCGGCCTGATCCTGGCCCTGGGCCGTTGGGTGATCCGCGCCGCCGCACAAGCCCAGCGCCAGCTCTGCGATGCCGGTCATGGCGACCTGCCGATTGCGGTGAACGTGTCGGCCGCGCAGTTCTTCAACAGTGACCTGGTCGGCGAGTTCATCCGCGCGGCACAGGAGTTCGGGCTGCAACGCGGGGCGCTTCAGGTGGAGCTGACCGAGAGCAGCCTGATGCGCAAGCCGACCCATGCCATGCAGACCATGCAGTGCCTGCACGAGGAGGGCATCTGTGTATCGCTGGACGATTTCGGTACCGGTTATTCCAGCATGTCCTACCTGCAGCACCTGCCGCTGGACATGCTGAAGATCGACCGCAGCTTCGTGGCGGACGTGGAAACCAATCCCCGCAATGCATCGATCTGCCGCGCGCTGCTGTCGCTGGGCCACAGCATGGGGCTGACCATCATCGCCGAAGGGGTGGAAACGCCCGGTCAGCTGCAGTGGCTGGCCGCCCATGGCTGCGACCAGGTGCAGGGTTACCTGCTGGGCCGACCGGCGCCGCTGGCCGCAGTCATCGCTCGGCTGGATGCCGTGGACGCCTGAGCGCACTGATGCGAGGGCGGCATGGCCGTGACCGAGGCGGGTGATTAGGTTTATTTTGGCAACAATCTGGCTTGCTGCTGATGTTTATTGCCATCGGTGTAGGCAATAGGCTGGGCACCTGAGCAGCCAGCGCCTCCGGCGCCCTGCTGTTGCCCGCGCCCGAAGGCCCTGTGCCTGGCGCATCTGGAGGTTCTCATGTCCCGCCTGCCTTCGTTGTACATCTCCCATGGTTCGCCGATGACGGCCCTGCAGCCGGGGCGGGTCGGTGAGCGCTTGACCGAGCTGGCGGCCGATCTGCCACGTCCGCGTGCGGTGGTGATGGCATCGGCGCATTGGCTGGCACGCCAGCCGCTGGTGGGCGCGCACCCGCAGCCCCCGACCATCCATGATTTCGGCGGCTTCCCGCAGGCGCTGTTTGAACTGCAGTATCCGGCACCCGGCGATGCCGGACTGGCCGAAGAGGTGGCCGGGCGCATCACGGCGGCTGGCCTGCCGGTGCAACTGGACCGCCAGCGCGGGCTGGACCATGGCGCGTGGGTACCCTTGCGCCTGTTGCGCCCGCAGGCCGATGTGCCGGTGGTGCCGGTGTCGATCCAGCCACAGCTGGGGCCGGCCCATCAGTTTGCCCTGGGCCGTGCATTGGCACCGCTGCGCGAGCAGGGGGTGCTGGTGATCGGCTCCGGCAGCATCACCCATAACCTGCACGATTGGCGCCATTATCACGATGGCAAGGAAGCGCCTTACGTGCGACCGTTCATCGAATGGGTGGAACAGCGGTTGGCGCACAATGACCTGGCCGCGCTGCTGGACTACCGCCGCCGGGCGCCTGGTGCCGAACGCGCCCATTCCACCGATGAGCATCTGCTGCCGCTGTTCTTTGCCATGGGTGCTGCTGGTGATGACGTCTTCGGTGCACGGCGGATCGATGCAGGGATCGATGCCGGCATGTTGGCGATGGATATCTACCGCTTCGATGGTGCGCAGCGGCCTGCTGCAGGATGATCGTGCTGCGGCTGTCGGTAGACTGACAGCCGTACGTGGGCCCGCGCCGTCCGGCAGGTGGCTGTGTTAAGTTTTTTCGAGCATCAGGCGCTGCCTTTCCCGGCTTTCCCCCTCGCGCCTGCCTGGAAGACCCATGCACACCATCGAAGTTGTACTGGCCATGCTGGTGGCCGTTGTTGCCAGCGGTTACCTGGTCCGCCTGCTGCCTTTCTCGCCGCCGTTGCCGCTGGTGCAGATCGCGCTGGGCGCGGTGATCGCCGGGGTGTTCAATCGCGGCCACGCGCTGGAACCGGAGATGTTCTTCCTGCTGTTCCTGCCGCCGCTGCTGTTCCTGGACGGATGGCGGATCCCCAAGCAGGGGCTGTTCCGCGACAAGGGCGCGATCCTCGAACTGGCCTTCGGGTTGGTGGTGTTCACCGTGATCGGTGCCGGCTTCCTGATCCACTGGATGATCCCGGTGATGCCGCTGGCGGTGGCATTCGCGCTGGCGGCGATCATTTCGCCGACCGATCCGGTGGCGGTGGGGGCGATCGCCTCGCGCGCGCCCATCCCCAAGCGGCTGATGCACATCCTTGAAGGCGAGTCGCTGCTCAACGATGCGTCCGGGCTGGTGTGTTTCAGCTTCGCGGTGGCCGCGGTGATGACCGGCACGTTCTCCCTGGCCGATGCTTCGCTCACGTTCCTGTGGGTGGCCATCGCCGGGCTGGCGGTGGGCGTGGCGGTCACCTTGGGCGTGTCCACGTTCCAGCGCTGGCTGTGGCGCCGTTTCGGCGAAGAGCCGGGCGCGGCGATGCTGGTGAACCTGCTGATTCCCTTCGCCGCCTATCTGCTGGCCGAAGAGGTCAATGCCTCGGGCATCCTGGCGGCGGTCGCCGCCGGCATCAGCATGAGCTACGTGGAGCTGACCGGGCGGGTGTCGGGCAGCATGCGGGTGGCCCGCTCGGCGGTCTGGAACATGCTGCAGTTCACCTTCAACGGCATCATGTTCGTGCTGCTCGGCGAGCAGTTGCCCGGCATCGTGGAACGTGCAATCGCTACCATGAACGAGACCGGCCACCAGAATCCGTGGTGGCTGGCGGTGTACGTGGTGGCGATCAACGTGGGCCTGGTGCTGCTGCGGCTGGTGTGGGTCTGGCTGTCGCTGCGCTGGAACCTGCTACGTGCGCGGCGCAAGGGCGACACTGGCCGGCAGGCACCGAACTGGCGCATCGTGGTCGCCACTTCGGTGGCCGGCGTGCGCGGGGCGATCACCCTGGCCGGCGTGTTGACCCTGCCGTTGCTGCTGCCCGATGGTTCGGCGTTCCCGGCGCGTGACCTGGTGATTTTCCTGGCCGCTTCGGTGATCCTGTTCTCGCTGGTGGGCGCCAGCGTGGCCCTGCCGCGGCTTTTGAAGGGGCTGCAGTTGCCTGCCGATACCAGTGAGCGGAAAGAGGAAGACCTGGCCCTGCGGCTGGCTTCCAAGGCCGCCCTGGCCGGGGTGGAGCGCATGCGCCAGCAACTGGTGCAGGACCAGACCACCGAGAACGTGCAGTTGTACAACGACGCGGCCTCACGGGTGAGCCTGCTGTACCAGCGCAATCTGGAGAAAGACCAGGGACCGGACGTGGACCCGGAAAAGGTGCGGCGCATGGAGCACGGGTATCGCCAGTTGCGCAGCGCCGGGCTCACCGCCGAGCGCGAGGAACTGTTCCGGCTGACCCGGCGCGGGGTGATCTCCGATGAGATTTCCCGGCGCATGATCCGCAACCTGGACCTGCTGGAATCGCGCAAGCGCGAGTGATGGGGCGGGCGGCAGGTGTTGGCCGCGCTGCCGCCGCCGGTCCCGGTGGGCGGCCACCGGGTGGGCGCTGGTCAAGCCTGCTCGGGCTTGTCCAGGTCCAGGAACCAGGCTTCCACCTTGCCCTTGACCTTGATCGTCATCGGGTTGCCGCGGCGGTCGCGGGCCTTGCCGGCCTGCACGCGGATCCAGCCTTCGCTGACCGAATACTCTTCGACGTTATCGCGTTCGACGCCGTTGAATCGCACGCCGACGCCGCGTTCCAGCGCCTGCGCATCGTGGTGGGGGCTGGCCGGGTTGATGGCCAGGTGGTCGGGAGGGGTATCGCTCATGTCTGTTCACGTTGACGGCCACCACGGCCGCTTCAGCTGCACAGGATAAACCGTAGAATGCGCGCCTGCCCCAAGGAGCCCGTGCCATGCCTGACAACAGCGATTACTTCGACTTCGAGGAAGAGATCCACGATTTCGACGAGGACGGTTTCGAAGCGCGCGTCTGGAACCTGCTTGTGCTGATCAATCCCGGTGATGAGGAGCTGGCGCTGCAGCAGTTCAACCGCTGGCGCGAACTGCTGGCCGAGCAGGGCGAGCCCTTGGAGGCCGATGCGGATTGGCTGCCGGCGCTGTTTACCGCCATTGGTTGGCAATCGGGGTTCGAGGTGGAGCGTGATGACCTTGAATCGCTGGTATCGGCAGTAGGGGAATTGGCGGCGCGCTGGAACCTGCAGGTGGACTGGGGTGGTGACCTGGACGACGAGGAGTTCAGCGAGGACCTGGATGGCGTGCAGTTGATGGCCACGGCGTTCGACCGCCTGCGCGAGGACAACTACACGCTGTGGAGCGTGGATGCCGGCAGTGATGGCTTTACCGCCTGGATGGCGCTGACCCGCGATGACGATGCCATGTTGGCGCTGTGTTCGCTGCTGAACGTGGAGATCCGCCTGGGCAGCGATCCCTTCTGAGCGCTAGCCCGGGGTGTACTGCGCGCGGGCGTTGGCAATCACCGCGCGCACCCGGGTGCGGTCCTGGTGGCGGGAAATCGCCTGCGCCCCCAGTGCGATGGCTGCGCTGCGCATGGCCACGGTGACATCGTAATGTGCGCCGCTGGCCTTGTTCTGGAAGGCACGGCGGGGAAGGCCGAGCTGCGCCGCCATGGCGTGCAGCTCGTCCAGGGTGTCGGCCATCAGGTGGGCCCAGCGCTGTCCGCGCCAGGCATGTACGGCATCGTCGACGTAGACGCTCACCCGTGGCCGGCCGACAGAACTCAGGCCTGCGGCTTGCCGCTGTCGTCCGTCGTGGTGGCTTCGCCATCCGCGGCTTCTTCGCTGGCAACGTCCGCTTCAGCGGCCGCTTCGCTGCTGTCGGCGGCAGCGGCGACTTCGTCCACCACTTCGCTTTCGTCCTGGGCCTTCTGGAACTCGGCCACCTGGGCGGCCATGTAGTCTTCGCTGGACTGGCCGGCGTCGGCTGCCAGCGCATCAATCAGCTGCTGCAGCAGCGGCGAGTACTCCAGGTTCACCACGCGGCCTTCGCTTTCCTGCACGTTGGACAGGTGCTTGAGCATGGCCAGCATCGGCACCGGGTTCTCACCGCTGCCCATGGTCTGCCCGCCGATGGCCAGCAGCCATTCGCGGCCCTGCAGGCCGATAGCGGCAATCACCGCCCCTTCTTCGTTGGTCAGCACGGCGTGATTCTGCACCTGCTGCTGGCCGCCGAGACGGGCGAACGGACGCTTCGGCTGCTGCTTCTTGCGCTTGTCGCGCTTGGCCTTGGAGAGCTTGGACATGAGGGAGATCCCTTGAATACGGTAAAGACGCCCATTGTAGGCCGCCACGCCACGCCATGCGCGCTGCTGCCAGCGATGGCGGGCGGGTCCGCAGGGCTCAGCGCACCGGCTTGACCTGCTGTCCGCCGTTCTGTGGGGTGCTGTCGTAGTAACGGCCGGTACGCGAATCGAACACCCGGTTCGGTCCAGCGGGGCGTACTCCCGGCAGGATCCGCCCATCGCGGTCGTAGACCTTGGCCGGGGCGGTGCTCTGCGCCGGGGCGGTCGGCGCCG
>DALZLW010000010.1:0-36662 GCA_032007425.1 Stenotrophomonas sp. | reverse complement strand
CGGCGCCTGCCGGCCCTGCAGCTGCGCCGGGTCCACCGACAGGGTGCGACCGCCCTCGGCGGCGATACGGGTCAGCGTGCTGCCCAGCGGGCCCGCCGCGATCTCATAGGTCGGCAGCACATCCTGTGCGTGCAGCGGCGCGGCGGTAGCCAGGCCCAGGGCAAGCGCCAGGGCCGTCGGGCGGAGCAGGTAATGAGCAGACATCTACACGGATTCCGAAAGGGGGTTCGGTAAGTGATGTGTATCCAGGGCGCGGAATCGGACACGCGCGACGAAAAAAGTTTTCATCCAGCGGTCGCGAGCCCCATGCCGGGCGCCAGCGCACACCGTCAGCGGCGGTCGATCAGGGTCACGGGACCGTAGTGACGCAGGCTTACCGGCAGCGTTTCGGCCACCGCAGCCAGGCTGCGTTCGCTGTCATCAAGGGGGAAAACGCCCTGTACCCGCAGCGCGGCGGCTTCCGGCGAGACCCGCAGGTAACCCCGGCGATAAGGCCGCAAACGCTCGACCAGCTGGCCCAACGGCACATCATCGAGTACCAGCTGCCCGCTCGCCCATGCCGCCATGGCGGCCGCGGACTGCTGCAGCAACTGCACGCCGTTGGCCTGTACCTGCGCCACCTGCCCGGCGACCAGTTGCAGGCGTTGCCCACCCGGCCCCTGCAGCAGCACATGGTCGGCCAGCGCTGCCACCGTGGTCGCCTGGTCGTCCTGTTCGACCACCAGCTCACCGCGCAGCAGGTGCAGCTGCGTGTGCAGGGCCCTCACCCACACCGGCCGTGGGTCGGCCGCCGCCGCCAACAGCATCCGTCCACTGCGCAGGACCAGGCCGCGCACATCGGCGGTGAAGCCCACATCCAGTGCGCTGCGCGCGTCGAGCAGCACGCTGCTGCCATCGCCCAGCGCGAAACGCTGCCGCTGTGCCGTCGCGGTGCGCAGGTCAGCACCCAGTTCGCGCAGGGGGAACTGCCGGTCTGCCCAGCCGGCCGCGAACACGGCCCCCACGGCCAGTCCAGCCAATGAACGCAGCACCACCCGCCGACCCGGACGGTCCAACAGGCGATGCGCCTGTGCACTCTGTCCAGGCGTACGTGCGGCGACCTCGCGTGCCTGGGCAAAACGGTGCTGCAGGCGCTGCAGTTCCTGCCACGCCTGGCGGTGCTCCGGCGCCGCCGCCAGCCACTGCTGCAGCGCTGCCTGCGCGGTGGCCTGTGCTGCACCATTGGCCGCTTCCAGCCGGACCATGAAGTCCACCGCCTGGGTGCGGGCGTTGGCGATCAGTGCTTTGGTCATGTATCGCCCAGCGCCGGGGCGTGCACCAGGCACGCCTGCCATGCCTGCCGCAGGTAGCGACCGACCGTGCGCACCGAGATACCCAATCGCTCGGCAATCGCTTCATGTGGCAAGCCATCGAGCTGGCTGTAAAGAAACGCGGTGCGCGCCGCCGCCGGCAGCCCGCTCATCGCACGATCGACCAGCAACACCGTTTCCAGCACCAGCGCCCGCTCTTCCGGCGACGGCGCAAATGCTTCGGGGCTGTCACGCAACTGCTCCAACCAGGCCCGTTCCAGGTCACGTCGGCGACGCAGGTGGAACAACAGGCGGGTGGCGATCGTCGTGAGGAAGGCGCGGGGCTCGTCGATCGCCGTCAGTGGCGTGCGCGAGGCTGCCAGCTGGGTAAAGGTCTCGGCCGCCAGGTCTTCGGCATCCCAGCGGCACCGCACCTTGCGCAGCACGCGGGCCAACAGCCAACGGTGGTGGTCGCGGAACAAGGCGGCCAGCGCGCTCTGGGCATAGCTGGCGTGGGCGGGGTGGGCTGGCATGCATTACTTATTAATGGGAAGCGTTCGCATTATGGCACGGGCGATCCCTGCATGACCAAGCCGGCTGCGGGCATACTCGAAGCCCCCACCGCCCTTGCGCCAGAGTTTCCGATGACCGATCGCCTTCGCACCGCTGCCGCCCTCGGCAGCAGCGCCCTGGCAACCGCTGTGGCAGCCAGCCTGTTGCAGACCCAACTCACCCTGCTTGAACTGCAACGCCTCGGCGTTCCCGTCGGGCTGGCGAAACGGCTGGCCGTCAGCGCGGAAGACGTGGCCCGATTTGCCCCGGTGATGTGCGCGTTCACGCTGGCGGCGGTGTTGATCGCCTGGCCACTGCAGGCACTGTTGCAGCGCTGGCTGCGCGCCCTGTCCGGCTGGTTGATCGCCAACACCCTCGCCCTGGCCGTCGTCATGGCCTTGCTGCGTGATGTGATTCCAATGCCGGCAATCGCCGCAACCCGGTCGGCGACTGGACTGGCGCTGGTCAGCCTGTGCGGCCTGATCGGCGGTTATGTGGCTTATCGCGTGAGCACCCAGCGTCACGCACGCGGTGCCGTGACCGCGCGCGGGGCGGCGTTGCTGCTGGCTTCCTGCGTTCTGCTGCCGGCGATTTCCTTCGCCCTGATGCGGCCGACACCGGCCCAGCCCCCCGTGCCCTTGGCCGACGGCTATCGCAGCGAAACCCTGCTGCAGGGTCTGGAGCGCCCGTGGTCGTTGGCCGAGCTGCCCGACGGCCGCTGGCTGGTCACCGAAATGCCGGGGCGGCTGCAGCGGCTGGAGTCGGATGGCTCACTGACAGCCATCGCCGTCGATGCGCTGCCCGCGGCCTATTACCGCGGGCGCACGATTGGCCTGATGGAGGTCGCACTGTCTCCGGATTTCGCCGAAGACCAGCGCATTTACCTGACCCAAGGCTACCGGAACGCGCACGGCGTAGGCATTGTCCTGCTGCGTGCCCGGCTGCAGGACGGTGATGGCAGCCCACGGCTGTCCGACGTGGAAACCCTGTTCGAATCCACCCCGAAAGCCCGTGACAGCAACAACGGCGGACGCGTCGCCTTCGTCGATCGCAGCACCGTGCTGCTGACGGTCGGCGATGGCAATGCCCGCCGCGAAGAAGCGCAGAACCCGGATAACAGCCTGGGCAAAGTGATGCAGCTGCAGGTGCCGGCACCCGGCGACAGTGCATCCACACCGGCGCAGGTCACCGCCAGCATTTATAGCCACGGCCATCGCAATCCACAGGGCATCGTCCACGATCCAGTGACGGGGGCGTTCTTCGTCACCGAACACGGGCCACGCGGTGGTGATGAACTCAATCGACTGCAAGCCGGCGGCAACCATGGCTGGCCGCTGGTCAGCCAGGGCCTGGATTACCCCTTTGCCCGGGTTTCGCCGTTCACCCGCCTGCCGGGATTGCAGGACGCCGAGGAGGTCTGGACGCCCTCCATCGCCCCGTCGGGCCTGACCGTCTATGCGGGCAGCCTGTTTGCCGGATGGCAGGGCGACTTCCTGGTACCTGCACTGCGCGAGCGCGGCATCCGCCGCATCATCCGTGATGGCGAACGGATTGTCGGCCAGCAACGTCTACTTGCAGAGCTGGATGCGCGGATTCGTGATGTGCGTGCAGCGCGCGACGGCAGCCTGTATGTGCTGACGGATGGCGAGGATGGACGTCTGTTGCGGCTGACGCCGATGTCCGTCACGCGGTAACTGCATCGGCCTGCGGATGCATGTTTGAGAGGGGCGGCCTGATGCCGGCAACCGGGCCAAAAAAAGCCCCGGCACGAGGCCGGGGCTCAACAGCATCCTTACTTGGAGAGCTTCTTTCTTTCCACGAGGCTCAGAAGTCGTACTGCGCCGACAGACGCAGGTAGCGCGGGGTCTGCCGTGCCTGCGGCAGCAGGTAGGTGTTGGAGACGGTATACGGACCCGATTCGGAGGTCACATCCACCTGCAGCGGCTTGTCTTCGTTCAACACATTGAAGACCTGCAGGGTCAGGCCCAGGCGGCCATCGAGGAAGTTCGCCGGACGGTAACCGACGCTCAGGTCCACGTTGCGGGTCCACGCCGTGCGCTTGGAACCCGGCGTAGCGACCGAGCCAAAACAGGTGTGGTAGGCCGCCTCGTAGCCAATCGGATCGCCTTCGGGCGACGCTTCGTCGACGGTGCCGTCCGGATTGAAGTAACCCAGGCAGCTGATCGGCGTACCGGACTGGATGCGCAGGTTGCCGGCCACGGTCCATTCCGGGGTGATGGCGTAGCTGCCAAACATCTTGATCTGGTGACGACGGTCGTTGGCCAGATAGCCGTTGGCGTACTCCATCATCTGCCACGCATCCCAATCCTGGGTCTTGGAGATGTTGGTCTGGCCGAACTCGGACTTCACCTGGCCTTCGTTGTTGCCCTTGCTCTTGGCATAGGTGTAGGTGAAGCGGCCTTCCCAGGTACCGTCAAACGGATGGTCCAGGTAGATGTCCACGGCCTGGTAGGTACGCTTCAGGCCATTCTTGAAGCCCCAGTCCGCCGAGCTCATGCGGTACTCACTGCGGCCACCGACATGGTTGCCCTGAGCGTCCACGTTGGCCAGGCTGAAGGTATTGGTGCCGCCCGGGTTGAACATGTAGCAGTATGCCACTTCGACATACTCACCATTGCCCTTGCCGGCAATGTACTTGCCTTCCTTGGAACCAGAATTGGTCAAACCGTTGGCATCCATGAAAGTGTATGGATCGCAGACGTCGTCGATCGAGGACTTCAGGTCACGGTAGGTCAGCTTGACGCCTGCCACCCACTTGTCGTTGAGCTGCTTGTCCAGGCCCAGGATGAATTCGTCCTGGTACATGTTTTTCAGATCCGACGGAGCAAAGGCCAGCACGTCCACCGGCGTGCCGTACTCACCGTTGGACGACACCGCGCCCGGCGCCGGACCGCCATTGACGCCGGGCACGGCAGTCAAGCCCGTTGGTGCACCATTGGCATCGATACCGCTGTAGGTGAAGTACTCGCTGGTATAGGTCGATGCCGAGGCGCCACGGATCGCGACGTTGTTGGGCATGGCCAGGTAGTAGCGGCCGGCGTTACCGAACACTTTCAGGCTGGCATCACCCAACACGTCCCAGCTGAAGCCCAGACGCGGCGCCCACTGATTCTTGGACGACATATAGGCCGCGCCAGAGTTGTTCTTGTTGGTGAACTCGTCGTTGCGGATGCCCAAGGTCAGCAGCAGAGAGTCAGCGATC
Source organism: Stenotrophomonas sp. (assembly GCA_032007425.1). Taxonomy (GTDB): domain Bacteria; phylum Pseudomonadota; class Gammaproteobacteria; order Xanthomonadales; family Xanthomonadaceae; genus Stenotrophomonas. The sequence continues at coordinate 31,598 of DALZLW010000010.1, read as the reverse complement.
TGCCAACGGTCTTCCAGGTACCAGGCCTTCTGGTCCAAGGACATGTCGGTGTTGGTGAAGTAATCACGCTTGACGACGAAATACCGACTACCCGGCGCCCCGACGCCCAATGCAGCATTGAGGTTGCCGTTGGGATTGGCTGTAGTCGAGTAGATCCAGTAATCAGCGACCTGCGATGTGCCTTCGTTCTGGGCTTTGAACTCAATGTTATCGACACCAAGGCTCAGCGTGTGGTCACCGACCACCCACTCGATATCAGCGCGCAGGCCCTCGGACTTGTTAATGCCGTCACGTCCCTGATAGTCCGCCACCCGACTGAGAACCGGTTGGCCGCCGTTCAAGGCGGGGTTCTGCAGGGTCGGATTACCAATGAGCGGAACGCCAGCGAGTTGATACGGGGTGTTTTTCGCGGTGAACTCGCTCTTGCCGTAAGTGGCACTGAGGGTAAGGTTGTCCGTCAGATAGCCGGTGTACTTGAAGATCTTGAACTCGGAATCGCGCTCCGTCTCGGTCGGCGCAACCTGCTGGCGCTCACCAACTTCACCGGTCTCAACGTCATAGGTGCGGTAGTAGCCGGTGTAGTCGTCCTTCTGCTTCATCCACGTTGCTTCCAGCAAGTGGTTGTCGGTGATGTTCCAGTCGACCTTGGCGTAAATCTTCGGATTGTCTGTTTCACCATACGTGCGGCGACCAGAGCCCAGTGAGTTGGAATTGCTATTCTGGTCAGACTTGCTGGATTCACCGGCCAGGAAGAAGAACAGCTTGTCCTGCACGATGGGACCACCAACGTAGGCGCTGTACGTCGTGCGATCGACCTTTTGTCCCTTGCCCCGTGAATACAACGTCCCGGCTGCATCCGGATCTTCGTACTCATAGCCATCCGGGAGATCGATGTCCGGCAGGTACAGGTCCTTGTACTCTTCGCGCAGCGAGTTCGGTTCCCAAAGCACCTGGCCCCCGAAGGTCCATTCGTTGGTACCGCGCTTACCGATCTGGTTGATCACGCCGCCGGCCGACCGACCGTACTTGGCGCTGTAACCGCCGGTGTAGGTTTCCTGCTGGGCGATGGCGCCATACGGCAGTGCGAACCCGCCCAGGTTGGAGACGGGCTCGCCGCTGAAGTAGCCGTTGATGTAGTACGCGTTTTCCGAGACGCCCGATCCACCGAAGGACACCAGGCCGGCAAGGGCGCTGTAGCCTGCCGCACCCGCCACCGCGCCCGGCGCCAGCAGCGCCAGCGCCTCAGCCGAACGGCCCAGCGGCAGTCGCTCCAACTGTTCCGCGGTGATGACGGTACGGGTATCGGTCGTGCTCAGGTCGATGGCGGCCGGCGCCAGTGCGGTCACCGTGACCTGCTCGAGCGTGGTAGTCGCCGAGCTGCCGGCGGCGGTCCCGAACGAGGCATCGACACTGGAGCCGACGATCACGTTGATCTGTCGGGTACCGATGACCTGGTCACCCCGTCGAACCGTGACGGTGTAGTTACCGACCGGCAGCGACCCCGCGCTGTAACGGCCGTTCGCATCGGCGGTCACCGTGCGGCTGAAGCCGCTGGTGTTGGCCAGATGGACCGTGGTGGTGGTGCCTGCTTCCACCGGGATGCTGCCTTGGACGCTGCCCGTGGTGCTCTGGGCGTGCACGCCGCCCGCAATGCAGAGGCTCAACGCGGCACTCAAGGTGGCGCGATGCAGTGCTTTCCGCTTGACCATCGATACGCTCTCTCGGTTCGTTTAATGGGTGGGTTACTTGGCTGGCTCGAAACGGATGAACCTAAACAACAAGTAACCGGACAATAGCGCCCGACGAACCACAGAGTTAACCATCCATGAACTTTCTTACATGACAATTAGCTATTAGCTCTTTATTCAACGACTTGCGTTTGTGCGGGGCAATAATTTTGTCAGCACCTCATGCATGTATGGTTACATTTGCAAGCATGTCCAGAACAATCGGCCTCCGCCTGTTTCGATGGCCCTGCACATCAACGAAACCTGTTGACTTGGTCTGAACGGCGGCGCGACCGCGGCACTATCTGTACAGGACGTCCTGTATAGTTACGGGCAGTTTAATGATGATGGAAGCCGCGATGGCACTCTCCCACCCGGCGCCCGGCGCACCAAGACCTTCACGATTCCGCCGCTGGTCGCTGCTGTTTACCGTTGCCACTGGCCTGCTGCTGGTCACGCTGGACAACTCGGTGCTGTACACCGCGCTGCCAACGCTCAGCGCGCAGCTGGGGGCCAGTGCCGGCGAGTCACTCTGGATCATCAACGCCTATCCACTGGTGATGGCCGGCTTGTTGCTCGGTGCCGGCACGCTGGGCGATCGCATCGGCCATCGCCGCATGTTCCTGGCCGGGCTGGTGCTGTTCGGCATGGCCTCCCTGTGCGCTGCGTTTTCCGCCAGCGCCGCGCAGCTGATCGCCGCCCGTGCCTTTCTGGCCGTAGGCGCCGCGGCGATGATGCCGGCCACGCTGGCGTTGATCGGACTCACGTTCAGCGCACCGCGCGAACGCAACATCGCCATCGCCATCTGGGGCTCGGTCGCCATCGTCGGTGCCGCACTCGGGCCGATCATCGGCGGTGCGCTGCTGCAGCACTTCTGGTGGGGCTCGGTCTTCCTGATCAACGTGCCGGTGGTGGTCGCGGCGTTCCTCGCCACGCTCGTACTGGCGCCTGAAGGCCAGCGCGACAGTCGACGGCCGTGGGACCTGCTGTCCTCGTTGCTGGCCCTGCTGGCCCTGTCAGGCCTGGTGCTGGCGATCAAATCGCTGATCGCCAATCCGGCGTCTCCACTGCTGGGCGGTGCCGCGCTGCTGCTCGCGCTGGTGAGCGGTGCCGCCTTCCTGCGCCGTCAGCAGCGCCTGCCCTACCCGCTTCTCGATACGCGCATTTTCAGCAATCCCGCCTTCCTGGCCGGCACGTTGTCGGCGGTGTTCACCCTGTTTGCGATGGCGGGCCTGCAGTTGGTCACCACCCAGCGCTTCCAGTTGGTCGCTGGCTTCAGTCCCCTGCATGCCGGGCTGCTGGTCTCTGTCGCCGCGCTGGGCAGCCTGCCGACCGCCTTGCTGGGTGGCAGCCTGCTGCACCGCCTGGGCCTGCGCCCGCTGATCTGTGGGGGTCTTGCCACGGGTGCTGGCGGCGTGGCGATCGTTGCGTTCGGTTTCCCACACGGGCTGGGCTGGGTGCTGGGCGGGATGGCGCTGACCGGCATGGGCATGGGCGCGGCGATCTCGGTGGCCTCCACGGCCATCCTCAACAATGTGCCACCGCAACGCGCGGGCATGGCCTCGTCCGTGGAAGAAGTGGCCTACGAGTTTGGTGGGCTGCTGGCCGTGGCCCTGCTCGGCAGCCTGGCCAGCGCGATCTACGCCGCCTCCGTTGCCGATGTCCCGGGCCTGCCCGAAGCAGCACGCGAAAGCTTCAACCAGGCGCTGCACGTGGCCCGGACCACGGACACGACACGCTGGTTGAGCGCGGCCAGTGCAGCCTTCGACCGTGGCTATCAAATGGTGCTCCTGGTCATCAGTGCGATGCTGTTGCTTGGCACGGTGCTCACCGCTCGCTTGCTGCGCGGTCGTGCCGGTGACCGGGAGGGCGCGGCGGATCGCGTAAACTGAAACGATGAGAACCAGCAACCGTAGCCGTATCCTCGACGCCGCCCTGCGGGTGATCAACCGCGGCGGGGTGCGCGCGGTGACCTACGAGTCGGTGGCTGCCGAATCGGGCCTCACCCGCGGCGGCCTGCTGTACCACTTCCCCTCGCGTGAAGCCCTGCTGCAGGGCATCGACGAGCACCTGGTGCAAGGCTGGGAGGCTTCGCTGGAGGCGGTGCTTGGCAAGTCCGCCGGCCAGGCCACGGCCCTGGAGCGCTACACCACCTTCGTACGGGTGTCGGCGCAGAGTGCGAGCCGCGCCGAACTGATGTTCATGCTGGAGTCCGTGGCGCCGACCACCGGCGAGAACCCATGGGCCGAGGTGATGGCACGCTGGGCACCGGCACCACCTCCGGTGGGCGGTGCCGATACAGCGGCGCTGGATGACTTCATCGCGCGGCTGGCCGCCGATGGCCTGTGGATCTACGAGGCGATGTATGCAGGCCAGCTCGATCCCGCCCTGCGCCAACAGATCGCCGAGCGGATTGCGGGGTTGCTGGCAGAGCGCTAGGCCGTCGGGCGGCCATCGCCAGGCGCGTGACTGGCGGTTGCGAGCAACCAGGCAGCTGCCGCCACGCCTGCGGCGGTACCCAACAGGCCTGGCAGGCCGGCGCCACCGATCAGCACCCCGCCAATCCACGCCCCACCGGCGATGCCGATGTTGAACACTCCTACATACAACGCGCCGGCCACTTCCGGCAGCGCCGGCGCTGCTCTCAGCATCCAGGCCATCAGGCCTACCGAGACGCCACCGTAGGCCAGTCCCCACAGCAGCAAGAGCACTGCAGCCATGCTCACGCTGCCCCCCAGATTCCACCATGACAGGGGCGTCAGCAACAAACCCGCCGCGATCCACTGCAGCGCTCGGCGAGGACGGCGCGCCGCCCATGGACCGACGAGGAAATTGCCGAGCAGGCCGGCACTGCCATAGGCGAACAGCGCCGGTCCGATCCAATGCGCCGGCAGGCCACTGCGGTCGGCGAGCAATGGCTGGACGAAGGTAAACACCATGAAATGGCTGCTTACCAGCAATACGGTCAGGCAAAGACCCCGCCGCAGCGCCTGATTACCAAGCCCCTGTCCGAAAGCTGACAGGCCAACCTGCAAGCGCACTGGCAGCGCGGGGACCACCCACACCTGCAGCAGCAGCACTGCAGCGGCGAGTCCGGCAAATCCCAGGAAGGCCGCCCGCCAGCCGTGGGCTTCACCGATCCAGCTGCCCAGCGGCACTCCCACGACGGCGGCCGCAGCGACTCCGCCAAAGATGATCGACGTGGCTAGGCCAATACGTTGGGCAGGCACCAACCTTGGCGCCAGCCCGCCCGCGATGGCCCAGATGCCGCCCATGCACAGTCCGACAAGGGCACGGGCTAGCAGCATCGTGGTAAGGCCGGGCGCCAACGCCGACATCAGATTGGCCAGCAGCAGCAGGGCCAACAGCGCGCGCAGCACCCAGCGTCGATCGAGGTTGCCAGCTGACAACACCAGCAGTGGCGCCGACAAGGCGGCGATGATGGCAGGGATGGAGATCAGCCAACGGGCCCCACCAATCGTGGTGCCCAGCGCCTCGGCCATGGGCAGCAAGAGGCCGACCGGCAGCATTTCGGTACTGACCACCGTGAAGGTCGCCAGACCCATGGACACAACGGCCAGCCAAGGACGACGAACCGGCACGGCGCCGGTTGCGGAAACAGCAACAGACATAGGAGTCGCTCTGGAAGGAAAGTGAGGATGTGTCAAGGAGACATTGTTGACGTCGTCTTGCCGTGGGGCGCGCCTGCTACGGGCGTTGTGCGCAGCACCCGCATCGCGGCCAGCACCACGAGCACCGCCGCACCGGCGCCCAGCAGGATGCAACAGGCCCAGCAGCGCCTGGCGGCCGGCGCCAGCGTCACCCAGGTCGCCGCCGATGCGGGCTACTTGAATCCCAGCAAATTCTCGGCCGCGTTCCAGCGCATCACCGGACGCTTGCCCTCCAACATCCGGTGATCCGGCATCTTCCGCGCCGCCACCTCACGAGCCGTCTGCGGCTGCCGCCAGGTTCTGCTGCACCGCCGTCAACAGTTCGACCACACTGAAGGGCTTGGGCAACAGGCGCATGCCCTGCCCGAGGAATTCGTGGCGCACGGCCGCTCCTTCGGTGTACCCCGTCACGAAGAGCACCGGCAACGACGGCCGTTGGATGCGGGCAGCGTCGGCCAGCTGCCGGCCATTCATACCGGGAAGACCCACATCGGTGAGCAGGAGGTCAATCGGCCGCTCCGAATGGATTTCGAGCAGGGCCTGCTGTGCATTGCTCGCTTCGACCACCAGATAGCCCGCTTCCAGCAGCATCTCACGCAGCATCATCCGTACCGAGTCGGTGTCATCCACCACCAGGATGCGGCCGGCCCCACCGGCCGGTCGCTGCCTCGATAGCGGCTCAGTGGCCTCGACCAGCGCGCTGCCTTCGGGCAACAACAGTTCGATCTCGGTTCCTTCGCCGATCTCGCTGCTGATGCGCACCGTGCCACCGGACTGGCGGGCGAACCCATAGGTCATCGACAAGCCCAGGCCGGTGCCCTCGCCTTGCGCCTTGGTGGTAAAGAACGGCTCGAAGACGCGACTCACGAGTTCCGGTGCAATGCCGTGTCCATTGTCCAGCACCTTGATGCTGATATAAGGACCCGGTGCCAGCTCATGATCGGCCTGAAGATCCTGGCGTTCACATCGAATGCGGATCAGCCCCTCGCCGGCCAGCGCGTCACGCGCGTTGATCACCAGGTTCAGGATCACGTTCTCGAACTGGTTCGGGTCGGCGACAGCCAGCAGCGGCGACGTCCCCAGCTCCAGCTCGAAGGCCACGTTCTCGCCGATGGAACGCTGCAGCAGATCGTCCAGGGAGCGGATCCTGGCCGTGACATCGAACGTCTGCGGATCCAACGGCTGCTTGCGCGCGAACGCCAGCATGCGCTGGGTCAACGCCGCTGCCCTGTGGGCCGAGGCCGTGGCCACGTCGACGTAACGCGAAGCCTTGTCCCATTTGCCGCTGGCCACGGCGATCTCGACCATGTCCAGACCGGAAATGATGGTGGTCAGCAGGTTGTTGAAATCGTGGGCGATGCCGCCGGTCAGCTGGCCCAGCGAATCCATCTTCTGTGCCTGCAGCAGCTCTTCCTGGGTGCGCTGCCGCTCGGCGATCTGGAACGCCAGCGCGGAGTTGACCGTGGCCAGTTTCTGCCGTTGCTCCATCGCCCTGGCGTGCTCTTCGGTGGTGTCTTCAACCAGCACCACGCCCAGCCCTGCTTCGTGGTATGGCGTGACCCGCCATTCGGTAAAGCGCACCCCCGGGCCATCGCGCAGCTCGAACGTTCCCTGCCAACGCTCGCCTTCGGCCAATGCCTGTTTCAACCCTTCCAACGGCGCGCCCTGCCTTGCCAACAACGGCTCCAGTGGCACGTCCGGCCCGCTGGCGCCAAACAGCCGAAGGAAGGCGGCGTTGGCCTCGCGGAGCTGCAGAGTGCCATCCAGTACCGCGAGGGGCGCATTGATCTGGCGGAAGATCTCCCCGAACCGTGCCTCGGCCTCACGCAGCGCTTCCTCCGAGCGCCGTGCACGCAACAGGGTACGCAGGGTCGCCAGCAGCACATCCGGGTCGACCGGATGGATGAGGTAGGCATCGGCACCGGCGTTGAGGCCGGTGATGAGGTCGCCGGTGGCAATCGCTGCCGCCGATACGTGGACAACCGGCAACAGCCGCTTGCCGGGGTCATCACGCAGCTGCCGCACCACGTCGAAACCGCTCATGTCGGGCAGGTTCACGTCCAGCACCAGCGCGCTGAACGACCGCTCGGCCAGCAATGCCAGTCCTGCACCACCGGTTTCGGCTTCCAGGACCGCGTAGCCATGGTGTTCAAGCACCCGTCGCACCGAATAGCGCGTGGCCGCGTTGTCATCGACGACCAGAATCGGATCAGCCAGCGTCATCCGGCACCTCCGTGGCCAGCTTGAACGGCACCACCACATGGAACGCCGAACCCTCCCCCGGCACGCTGTGCACGCCGACCGACCCGCCCAACAGGCCGGCGAACCGCTTGCACAGCGACAACCCCAGCCCAGTGCCGCGCAACCGCTTCTGCAGCGGCGTGTCGACCTGCACGAAGTCCTCGAACAACGTGGCCTGCAGCTCTTCGGGAATGCCGATGCCGGTATCGGCAACGGTGAACTTGACCTGGCTCTCTCCCTGCAACTGCGCCGACACGACCACCTGGCCATTGGGAGTGAACTTCAGCGCATTGGCAATGAAGTTGCGCAGTATCTGCGCAAGCTTCTTGTCATCGGTGTACAGCATCGGAATGGCCGGTGGATCCTCGAACACCAGGTCGACCTGGTTGCCCTCCACCAGCGGCCGGAACATCCCGCGCAACGCCGTGAACAGGTCCATCAGGTCGAACCACGCGGGCGAGATAGTGATGCGACCGGCCTCGATCTTGGCCAGGTCGAGCAGGTCGTCGACCATCTCGCGCAGTTCCGCCGCCGAACCACTGATGAAACGGACCTGCCGACGCTGCTCGTCGGTCAACGGACCGTCCATGCCGTCCTCGAGCAGGCGGGTCATGCTGAGGATCGAGCCCAGCGGCGTGCGGAACTCGTGGCTCATGTAGGACAGGAACCGGCTCTTCAGCTCGGAGACTTCGCGCAGCTGTTCGGCCTGCTGGTCGAGCTCGGCATACAGCGCAAGCACGCCCTGATTGGTTTCATCCAGCTCGGCACGCAGCGCTTCGGCCTGCTGCTGCAGTGACTGGATCAGTTGCTGGTCGGCCTCGTTCATCCGGTCAGGTCTCCAATACGCGCGGCGATGATGCCCACATCGTCGCGGCCACGATTGTAATCGCGCTCCAGTACCGCCGTGACCACCGCCGGATGATGGTTCACCAGTCCAGGATAATCACGCAGGTTCCAGCGTGCCTGCAGGCCATCACTGTGCATGACCAGCAGCGTGCCCGCATTCACATCGAACTTGAATGGCTGTGCCTTGCGGAACTGCAGGCCGACGATGCCCGGGTGCGAGGCCATGCCGCGCGACGCCGTAGGTTCGCACAACGATGCGGCGATATTGCCAACGCCGGAGAATTGCACCGTGAGTGCCTGCGTATCGACGCACGCCACGGCCACCGCGCCGCCTCGGGTTCCGCTCATGCCGGCGTGGATCGCGTCCAGGATAGGCGGTGCGTCAAAGACCGCCGTGGCGGCGGCCGCGGCGGCACCCGCATTGGCGGCATCGGCGGCCGGCAGCCCATGGCCCAGCCCATCGATCAAGGTCAGTGCCGCCTTGCCATCACCCAGCCGCAACTGCCACGCATCGCCACAGGCGGGTTCCTCGCGCATCGGCAAGCGCAGGGCACCGTAGGCGAGATCGCTGTCGGCAGCGGGACGGCCGGCATGCAGGCGCGCCATTACCACGGCCCCCTTGGCATCGGACCAGCCGTCCAGCACGGTGGCCTGGCGTTGTACGGCACCCAGCCCCTGCCCACGGGTCCCGGCCGTGGAATAGCCGTCGCGAACCCCTTCGGCAAGGTTGAAACCAGGCCCTGCATCCACGGTACACAATTCCACCCCAAGCCCGTGTCGCCCATGGATCAGCGATATCTGCATCCGGCCACCGCGGCCGTGCTTGATCACGTTGGTGGCCAGCTCGGTGGCCACCAGCGCCACCCGGCCGGTGTCGGTCTCATCGAAGCCCGCCTGCTCGGCCACCAGGACCGCCTGCCGGCGCGCCTGGCCCACCTGCGAGACTTCCTCGATCGCCACCACACCGGTCGCCGTGCCGCTGAAGGTCAGCTCCATTTGGTGATCGTCACGCGTGTCCCTTGGCCCGGCTCCGTTTGCAGCTCGAACTCATCCACCAGTCGGCGCGAGCCTGACAGACCCAATCCCATGCCCGCCCCCGACGACCAGCCATCGGTGAGCGCCTGCGCCACATCCGGTATGCCGGGTCCCTGATCACTGAAAACCAGCCGCACGCCTTTGCGCAGGCCTCGTTCAAGCACTTCCCAGGCCATTGTTCCGCCGCCGCCATAGATGACCGCGTTGCGTGCCAGCTCGCTGGCAGCGGTGACCAGCTTGGTCTGGTCGATCAACCGCAGCTTGCAGGCCACGGCGACCTGCCGCGCCGCCTGGCGTGCCAACACCACATCCTGCTCGACGCGGATGGGCAACTCCCCCTGCAATGCGCTCATGACCAGGCGTCGTCCGAGCGGAGCAACTGCATGCCCCGTTCCGCGTTCAGCGCGGTGCGTACGCCATTCAAGGTCAGTCCGAGCTCGACCAGGGTGATGGCCACGGCCGGCTGCATGCCCACCACGACGGTGTTGGCATCCATGATCCGCGCTATGGAGGAAATGGTTGAAATCATGCGGCCAATGAACGAGTCAACGATGTCCAACGAAGAAATATCGATCAACACGCCCCGCGCCGAGGTACGGCGGATCTTCTCGCTCAGGTCATCCTGGAGACCCAGGGCCAGCTGGTCGTGCATGTCCACCTGGATGGTCACCAGCAGCAGATCGCCCATCTGCAGGATAGGGATGCGATCCATCTCAGCGCTCGGCCCTGGTCACGATCTGGCCTGTGCGCTTGAGCGCCAATGCGAGCGCGTCGGCGAGGTTGGCCTTGGTCACGATGCCCTGCAGGTCCAGGCCCAGGTGCACGATGGTCTGCGCGATCTGCGGGCGCACGCCGCTGATGATGGCATCGGCGCCCATCAGCCGGATCGCGGTGACGGTCTTCAGCAGGTGCTGTGCCACCAGCGTATCCACCGTCGGCACACCGGTGATGTCGATGATCGCGATTTCCGAGCCGGTCTCGACGATCCGCTGCAGCAGCGATTCCATGACCACCTGCGTGCGCTGCGAATCCAGCGTGCCGATCATCGGCAACGCAAGCACGCCGTCCCACAGCTTGACCACGGGCGTGGACAGCTCGAGCATTTCTTCCTGCTGGCGCTGGATGACATCCTCACGGGTCTTCTGGAAGGCCTTGACGCTGTGCAGGCCCAGCACGTCCAGCAGCTCGGAGATCGCCCACAGCTCTCGCCCGAGCAGGGCCGTCTCGTTGGCATAGGCATCCTGCACCACGTCGAACAGCGGGCGCTTGAGCGAGAACAGGAAGCTTGCCGTCTCGGCTGAATTGAAACCCTTCAAAACACGGTCACGGGACAGATCCTCGAGGAACTGCCGCGTCTGCTGCCATTCCTGGCCGCTGAGGTTGCGCACTTCCCGGGCAGTCAACGTGGCCAGGAACAGCCGCCAGAACTCGCGCACCTGGACGTCCAGTTCGCGTGCGCTGAGGCGTCGATCCTGCTCGCTGCCGGCCTCCACCAGGTTGCTCATCCATGCCGTCAGCACCTCGTCCTGGCGCTGGCGGATCAAGTCAATCGTGCGTTCCTGCAATACCGCCATCGCTGCCACCTGGAGTCGTCAAACAAATGGAGAACGGCGCTTACTCGAGCCTTGGGAGGCTGAAGGTTGAAGCGGTTCAGTTTAGTGATGCCATACGTTGAGGTGCGTCGTGTGAAGACATTGTGCAGGTTGCGACAGACTCTGCTACGAGCGCATCTCCAGCCACCAGCCTGCGGGGGCGCAGCGCCCCGTTGCGACCATCGCGCGATCGGCCTATAGTGCGCAATGCTGCTGTAGACATATCGTAGACATTTGTTCGTGCAGTCCATCGCGCGGCCGACCCGGTAGCGGATGGGACGGCGCGGTACCGCTGCACTGCCCCACCCCAAAGGTTCTGCCTCATGAAGATTTCTCGACGCAACGTCCTGATCGGTGCCGGTGTCAGCGCCGGCGCGCTGGCCGTTGGTGGCTCGGCCACCCTGCTCAACGATGGCCTGCCCGGCACGCCCGATTCGCTGCTGCGCATTGACGCCCTGCCGTCTGACGACCCCACCCCGGGCTGGTTCCACACCAGCCGCGTGCGCGCGCCCAAGGCGCCCCTGCTCGGCGACCTGAAGGCGCCGTGGGTGGTGATCGGCGCCGGCTTCACCGGCTTGGCCGCCGCACGCCAGCTCGCCCTCAACTTCCCGGATGATGCGGTCATCCTGGTCGAGGCGCAGCAGGTCGGGTTCGGTACTTCCGGGCGCAATGCCGGCTTCCTCATCGACGTGCCGCACGACATCAGCGCACCGGATTACATCGGCGACCAGACCCTGGCCCGCAACGTGCTGCACCTCAACCAGACCGGCCAGCGCATCCTGCGCGACCTGGTCGAAGAGCATGGCATCACCGACGCGCACTTGCGCCATTCCGGCAAATACCAGGCCGCCGTGGAAGACAGCGGCATCGCCGTGCTGGAAGCCTATCGTGGCGGTCTGGAAAAGCTGGGCCAGCCCTGCCGGATCATCGAAGGCAAGGAGCTGCCGGATATCCTCGGCACCTCCTTCTACCGCAAGGCCCTGTACACGCCCGGCACCATGCTGGTGCAGCCCTCGGCCCTGGTGAAAGGGCTGGCCGACAGCCTGCCGGCGAACGTGCAGTTGTTCGAGGACACCGCGATCACCGCCGTCGAGTACGGCAGCAAGGTCATCCTGCACCACGCTGCAGGCACGCTGACCGCCGACAAGCTGATCCTGGCCAACAACGCCTTCGGCACCCACTTCGGCTTCCTGCAGGGGCGCATCCTGCCGATCTTCACCTATGGCAGCCTGACCCGCCCGCTGACGGCCAGCGAGCAGGCCAGCATCGGCGGCCAGGAATTCTGGGGCGTGATTCCCGCCGATCCGTTCGGCACCACCCTGCGTCGCACCCATGACAACCGCATCCTCGTGCGCAACAGCTTCACCTTCAATGAAGACGGCCGACACAAGCCAATGGCCACGGAGAAGTTCCGCAAGAACCACCGCCTGTCCTTCGAGCGCCGTTTCCCGTCCCTGGGCCAGGTCCCGTTCGATTACACCTGGGGCGGCGGCCTGGGGATGACCCGCAACGGCAACAGCTTCTTCGGCCAGCTGCGCGACAACGTCTACGGCGCGCTTGGCTGCAATGGCCTGGGCACGGTGCGCGGCACCGCCACCGGCACCCTGCTCGCCGACTGGCTGGCCGGGAAGAGCCAACCGCTGACCGAGTTCCTGTTGTCGGTGCCCAAGCCGAACATCAACCCGCCCGATCCGTTCCTGACCATGGGGGTGAACTTCACCCTGCGCAAAGGCCAGATCGCTGCAGGACTGGAAGCCTGACCCTACCTCCCCCACAAGGCTGATCCCATGGCAACGCCGCGTACGCAGTCACCTCGATCGGCCACCCTGGTTGGCCTGACGGCGATCGTTTTCTGGAGCGCGATCGTCGGTTTGATCCGCGGCGTGAGCGAGCACTTCGGTGCAACCGGCGGTGCCGCGCTGATCTACAGCGCGGCCTCGCTGCTGCTGTGGGCCACCATCGGCATGAGCAAGGTGCGGCAGTTTCCACGCCGCTACCTGGTCTGGGGCAGCGTGTTGTTCGTGGCCTACGAGCTGTGCCTGGCGCTGTCCATCGGCTATGCACAGACCAGCCGCCAGGCCATCGAAGTGGGTATGGTGAACTACCTTTGGCCGGCGCTCACCCTGGTGTTCGCCATCGTCTTCAACAAACAGCGCTCGACCCTGCTGGTGGTACCCGGGTTCATCATCGCCATCGTCGGCGTCGCCTGGGTGCTGGGTGGCGACCAGGGGCTGGACGTCGAAGGCATGTTGCACAACGTGCGTGACAATCCGCTCAGCTATGGCCTGGCCTTCGCCGGCGCGCTGATCTGGGCCACCTACTGCACGGTCACCGCGCGCATCGCCCAAGGCAGCAATGGCACCACGCTGTTCTTCATGCTGACCGCAGCGGCGTTGTGGCTGAAATACCTGCTGATCGGCGGCCAGCCGATCAGTTTCACCGTGACCGGCAGCCTCTACCTGCTGCTGGCGGCGGGGGCGATGGGCTTTGGCTACGCGGCCTGGAATGTCGGCATCCTCCACGGCAACATCGCCGTGCTGGTCGGCGCGTCCTACTTCATCCCGGTGCTGTCGGCGCTGCTGTCAGCGGTGGTCCTGCACATCGCGCTGCCGTTCTCGTTCTGGCAGGGCGCGGCGATGGTCTGCGTCGGCTCGATCCTGTGCTGGATCGCCACCCGTACCGCGCGCCCGGACTGAGGCCCGCCTACAGCGGCACGTCCATGCCATCGGGGGCGGCATACTCGGCCATGCGTCGACGTGACAGTTCCATGTGCGCACGCATCAGCTCACCAACGCCCTCGGCATCATGGCGCTCGATCGCCTCGATGATCTGGTCATGCTGCTCGACGGCAACGACCAGGCTCTCGGCCATGTCGGCACTCGGTGGATCACGGTAGAAGGTCATGCCCAGCCGGGCGTGGTCCAGCAACAGCCGGCGCAGGCTGGGCATCAGATAGTCGTTATGTGCTGCCAGGCCGATCTCATGATGGAAACGATCGTTCTGGCGTACCCGTTCGAGGGTATCGCCGCTGTCGATGGCATCACGGAAACGCAGCTGGATCGTCTTCAATCGCGCGATTTCCGCCGCGGACGCGTTGCTGGCCGCCAACTGCGCGGTGGCTACATACAGCATCGGCGCGGCGAGGAAGAACGCGCGCAAGGAATGATGGCTCATTGCTGACACCCGCGCCGGGCGGTTGGGTTCCAGTTCCAGATAGCCTTCGGCCGAAAGCTGCCGCATCAACTCGCGCACCGGTGGACGCGACAGGCCGAACTCCTCGGCCAGCGTGAGCTCATCCACCACCGCACCCGGCGCCAGTTCCATCGACAGGATGCGCTTGCGCAGGGCCTCGTCCAGCCGCCCTTTGCGGTCGCTGGGAACAGGGTCGGCCGGGGCCACTTGGGTACGCGCTTTCGCCATGGGGCGGTCTCGTCTCAACAGACTATCAAGGATAGACAACCCTAGTGGAAGCGGCCTGAAGCGTCCAGCGCAGACCGCTGCGACCCATCGACGCGGCCGCGCCTTCCACTTTGGTCGCAAGCCGACGAGCGGTGCTTTACCCGCCACAGGCTTTTGTCTACCGTATGTCTAGCGCCTGTAGACATTCGTTTCCCAGGCACGCGAATCGAGAGCCGCCATGCGCGCCAGCGTTGAATCCAATTCGATTGGGTCAGACCGCACCGCGCCCCGCTCCACGCCACGGATGCTGCACCGCATCACGCCCCGCCCAACGACTCTCCCAGCACGGTGCGCAGCCGCGCCGTCGCCCTCGTCCGCCTCCACCGGTCATCGCGCCATGCACAAGGTCACCTCACTTCCCGCCGACGACAGCCGTTGCGGCTGGTTCCACACCAGCGCACCGCGCACGCCACGTCCGGCCCATTACGGCGAGCGCACCACCCGCTGGGCCATCGTCGGCGCCGGCCTGACCGGACTTGCCGCCGCGCGGCGCCTGGCCGAGCACTTCCCGCAGGACGAGATCGTCCTCATCGAAGCGCAGCAGGTGGGTTTTGGCCCTTCCGGGCGCAACGCGGGATTTGCCATCGACCTGCCCCACGACATCGGCGCCGACGATTACATCGGCGACCTCGCCACCGCGCGCACCGTGATGGAACTGAACCTGACCGGCCAGCGTTACCTGCAGCAGATCGTCGAGCACCATGGCATCGATTGCCACCTGCGTGCTTCTGGCAAGTACCAGGCCGCGGTGGAGGACAGCGGAATCGCCGTGCTCGACGCTTACCGGCGCGGCCTGGACAAGTTGGGCCAGCCCTACGAGGTCATCGACGCCGCCACCCTGGCTGACCATATCGGTACCGATTACTACCGGAAGGCCTTGTTCACCCCCGGCACGATGCTGGTGCAGCCCTCGGCGATGGTCAAAGGGCTTGCCGACACCCTGCCGGCGAACGTGACGCTGTACGAAAACACACCGATCACCGCCGTGGACTACGGCAGCAGGATCACCCTGCACCACGCTGAAGGCCGCATCGTCGCCGAGCGCCTGCTGCTGACCAACAACGCCTTCGCCATGCATTTCGGCTTCCTGCAGGGACGGATGCTGCCGATCTTCACTTACGGCAGCCTCACCCGCCCGCTGACCCCTGCCGAACAGGCGGCCATCGGCGGCAAGGCGTTCTGGGGCGTGATCCCCGCCCATCCCTTCGGCACCACGTTGCGCCGCACGCATGACAACCGTCTCCTGGTGCGCAACAGTTTCAGCTTCAATGCCGATGGGGTCGCCCGCCAGCGCTACCTGAAGCGCTACGCGCCCCGTCATCGCGACTCCTTCGAACGCCGGTTCCCCGCGCTTTGCGATGTGCCCTTCGAGTACACGTGGGGCGGTTCGCTGGCGATGTCGCGCAACCACCAGTCACAGTTCGGGCAATTGGCGCCCAACGTCTACGGCGCACTGTGCTGCAACGGGCTGGGCATCACCCGCGGCACCGCCACCGGCAAGCTGCTGGCCGATTGGCTGGCCGGGCAACGTTCGCCCGTCATCGACCACCTGCTGGCAAGCGACGGACCCAACCGTAATCCACCGCGCCCGCTGCTGGACATCGGCGTCAACGTCAATCTCGCCTGGACCCAGCGCGGTGCCGGCAAGGAGTGCTGAGCAGCACGTTCCGACCTCGACCCACGCCCTACGCCCTACGCCCTACGCCGTTCCCATCGTCATCCATGTCCGCAAGGACACGTCACACATCCTCGGGAGGGATTGCATGGCTACCACGATCGAAGAACTACCCCTGAACCGCTTCCACCGCCTGCTGACCCTGCGCTGTGGCGGCGGCTCCTTCGTTGATGGCTACGCGCTGAGCATCATCGGCGTTGGCATGGTGCAGATCAGCGGTGCACTGCATCTGAACGGGCTCTGGGAGGGGCTCATCGCCGCCGCTGCCTTGATCGGCATCTTCGTCGGCGGCCTGTTCGGCGGCAAGCTGACCGACCACTTCGGACGCAGCCGGGTCATCTTCATCGGCCCGACCTTGTTCGTCGTGTTCTCGTTGGCCTCGCTGTGGCTGGACAGTGCCGGGGCACTGCTCGCCTGCCGGTTCCTGATCGGGATAGGCGTCGGCATCGAGTACCCGGTTGCCACGGCATTGCTGGTGGAATTCCTGCCGCGCGCCAGCCGTGGACCGCGGCTGGCCGCGTTGACCATCCTCTGGTTTGCCGGCGCCGCCTGTGCCTACATCCTCGGCAACCTGATCCTCGCCAGCACGGGTCCCGATGGCTGGCGCTGGGCCTTGGCCAGCACGGCGATCGCCGGCGCCGCCCTGCTGCTGGTCCGAATCGGCACGCCGGAATCGGCGCGTTGGCTGCTGGGCAAGGGTCGGCGCGCGGAGGACGATGCGGTGATCCAACAGGTGTTCGGGCAGCGCTTCACTGCCGAGCACCTGGCCGAACAGCCCAGCGCGCAATCGGCCGGCCTGCTCGACCTGCTGCGCAGCGGCTATGCCAGCCGCCTGCTGTTCGTCATCCTGTTCTGGACCTGCTCGGTGGTGCCGGTGTTTGCGGTGTATGCGTTCGCCCCCAAAGTCCTGCTGGCACTCAACCTGCACGACGACTGGGCCGCCTACGGCTCGATCGCCATCACCCTGTTGTTCGTGGTCGGCTGCGTGATCGCCACGCTGTTGATCAATCGCCTGGGACGGCGCCCGCTGCTGCTGCACAGCTTCTTCTGGTCCGGACTGGCCCTGCTGCTGCTCGGCGCCTTCGCCGAGAGCACGCCGCTGCTGGTGCTGGTGTTGTTCGGCAGCTACGCCCTGTTCATCGGCGGCGCCCAGGTACTGCAGTTGGTATACCCAAACGAGCTGTTCCCCACCCGCATCCGCGCCGTCGGCGTGGGCATCGGCACGTCGTTCTCGCGCATCGGCGCGGCGGTAGGCACCTACCTTGTGCCGCTGTCGCTCAGCACGCTGGGCATCGCCCAGACCATGTACATCGCCGCGGCCATCACCGCCACCGGCTTCATCGCCGGATGGCTGCTGGCCCCGGAAACCGCCTCGCTCGACCTGGCCGAAGCCGCGTCGCTGCGCCCCACCCCATCCCACTGATCCCACTGTTGGAGCACACCATGAACTTCGAAGGCATCTACACCCCCGCGATCACCCCGCTGGCCGCCGATGGCAGCATCGACCAACGCGCGTTCGCAGACGTGCTCGAACACCTGATCGCCAGCAAGGTGCACGGCATCATCATCGGCGGTTCGACCGGCGAGTACTACGCGCACACCCAGGCCGAGCGCTTCGCACTGGCCGAACAGGCGCGCGATGTCATCGGCACGCGCCTGCCCCTGGTGATCGGCACCGGCGCGATCCGCACCGAAGATGCGGTCGCTTACGCGGAGCACGCCCGGCAGATCGGCGCCGATGCGCTGCTGGTCACCACGCCGCCCTACGCCCTGTCCACCGAACTGGAGATCGCCGACCACGTCCGCGCGGTCGATGCCGCCGCGGACCTTCCGATCATGCTGTACAACTACCCGGCACGCATGGGCGTGGGCATGGGGGATGCCTTCTTCGCCGCCATCAAGGGCAGCCGCAACATCGTCGCCATCAAGGAAAGCTCCGGCGATCCGATGCGACTCAAGCGCCTGTCGCGTGATTATCCGGAAATCAGCGTGTCCTGCGGCTGGGACGACCAGGCGCTGGAGTTCTTCGCCTGGGGCGCACGCAGTTGGGTCTGCGCCGGATCCAACTTCATCCCTGCCGAGCACGTGGCCTTGTACGAAGCCTGCGTGAAGGAAAAGGACTTCGACAAGGGCCGACGCATCATGTCCGCGCTGCTGCCGTTGATGGATTTCCTCGAAGGCGGCAAGTTCGTGCAGTCGATCAAGGCCGGCTGCGGCCTGATCGGCCTGCAGACCGGTGGCGTGCGCGCCCCGCTGCAACCGCTGCTGGCAGATGAAGTACAGGCGCTGTCCTCGGTGATCGACGCGCTGAAGCGCGAGATCGCCGATGTCACCGGAGCGTCCAGCCATGGTTGACCTGCAGAGCCGTGAAGCCTACGCGGCGATCGCCGCGGGGCTGACCCTGCCTTCGCAGGCCTTCATCGATGGCGCCTGGGTGCCGGCGATGGGTGGCAATACCTTCGCCACCTACAATCCCGCCACCGGGGAACTGCTGGGCCATGTGGCGTCCTGTGACAGCCGCGACGTCGAACGCGCCGTCGCCGCGGCCAAGGCAGCCTTTGCCGATGGCCGCTGGCACAAGCGCTCGCCCAACGACCGCAAGCAGCTGCTGCTGCGCTTCGTGGCGCTCCTGGAACAGCACGCCGACGAGTTGGCGGTGATGGAGAGCCTGGACAGCGGCAAACCGATCGCCGAATGCGTGAACGTGGACGTGCCCGAGGCCATCCACACCCTGCGCTGGCATGCCGAGCTGATCGACAAGGTCTACGACAGTACCGCCCCGGTCGGCGATGCCGCCGTCGCCCTGGTGGTCCGCGAGCCGATCGGCGTGGGGGGCCTGGTGCTGCCATGGAACTTCCCGCTGTTGATGCTGGCCTGGAAGATCGGCCCGGCACTGGCCGCCGGCTGCCCGCTGGTCATCAAGCCCGCCCAGGAGACCAGCCTCACTGCGCTGCGCGTCGCCGAACTGGCCCAGCAGGCGGGGATTCCGGCCGGCGTGGTCAACGTTGTACCCGGTGGTGGCGCCGCCGTCGGTGAACCCATCGGCCGCCACGACGACGTCGCGATGGTCAGCTTCACCGGCTCCACCGCCACCGGCAAGCGCTTCCTGACCTATGCCGCTGAATCCAATCTCAAGCGCATCGTGCTGGAGTGCGGCGGCAAGAACCCCGCCGTGGTGATGGACGATGTCGAGGATCTCGACACCGTCGCCGCCCACGTGGTCAACGGCGCATTCTGGAACATGGGCGAGAACTGCTCGGCGTCCTCGCGCCTGATCGTGCACGCCTCCGTGAAGGAGGCGCTGCTCGAACGCGTGCGGGTCCAACTGCAGGACTGGCAGATGGGCGACCCGCTCGACCCTGCCAATCGCCTCGGCTCGCTGATCAGCCGCGCCCACTTCGACAAGGTCAAGGCCTTCCTCGACGGCGCCACGGCCGACGGCCAGGTCGTGCGCGGCGGCGGCGGTACGGTGGATGACATCTACGTGCAGCCCACCATCGTGGACAACGTGGCCGCCAGCAGCGCGCTGTTCCGTGAGGAAGTATTCGGGCCCGTGTTGGCGGTGACCACCTTCGATACCGTGGAAGAGGCCATCGCCTTGGCCAACGATTCGATCTACGGGCTGGCCGGCTCGGTGTATTCGAGCCGCCTGAAGACGGCGCTACGCGTTGCCCGCGAGATCCGGGCCGGGGTGGTGACCATCAACTGCTTCGGCGAAGGTGACATCACCACGCCGTTCGGTGGCTACAAGCAATCCGGCTTCGGCGGACGCGACAAGTCCGTCTGGGCACACGACCAGTACACCGAGATCAAGACGATCTGGGTCGACATCAGCTGATGCCCCGCCGCGACGGCTGACCGTGGGAGGCCACGGCCTGGATCACCAGGCCGTGGAGCACGGCAGCCCTCGCCCGTCATTTCCTGGAGGAATGCTCATGTACCTGTACCCCGGCCAGTGCCACGCTGGCCCGGACGGCCATGCCTGTATGCCACTGCTGTGGCTCGGTGCGGGCCTGCTGTCCATGGCCTGCCTGGCCTGCGCCCACGCGGCGACGCCGCCGCCCACGGATGGTTGGGAGCTCGGCGGCGCGATCCGCGGCCGCTACGACCTGCGCTTCAACGACGCTGCGGCCGATGGCCGGCGGCGCACCTCCGAACACATCTCCTTCGACACTCTGCTGCTGACCGCCAGGTACAGCAGCGCCACCTGGTTCGGTGCAGGGCAGTACCGCCTCTACGGCGGCAGCTTTCTCTACGACGCGGGCTACCGCAACTATCCGGGCGAATTGAGTTTCCCGCTGTACGCCTACGTCGGCCGCCACTTCGGCCAGGCCGACAGCGTGACCTTCGGGCTGCAACCGGTACCGTTCGACGACACGTTCTGGGGCTCGGCGTTCCTCAACAGTCTCGGCTTTGTCTATGGGCTGGAGGAGGCCTATAGCGTTGGCGTCAGCCATCGCCACCAGTGGGGCACGATGACAACGGACCTGGGTGTGTTCCCGGTCAATGCCGCCAATGCCTTCGGGATCAGCCACGACAGTGCACGGTATTCGGTCAACCTCGTCAACGAGCGAGCGACGGCTGCGACCACGACGCGCAGCAAGGAACGCAACCTGCTGGCGGCGCGTCTGCAATATAGGCCCGCGATGACCGGGACGCGCCGGCTTACCTATACCGGCTCGGCCTGGTACTCGACCGTCGACAACCGGGCGGCAGGCCATGACGGCAAGCGCCGTGCCGTGGCCATCAGCGCCAAGCTGGAACAGGGGCGCTGGCGCGGCAAGCTGCTGGCCGCCTGGCAGGACATCGACAGCGGAAACCCGGCGGCCCGCGATGCGGTGACCGTCGGGAACTTCGACGGCCCCTTCGACATCGCCGCACGCGGCACGCTGGGTCTTGCCGAGGTCGGCCGCCGCATCGATACCGGCGGCCTGCCCTTCACCCTGGACGTGTACGCCAGTTACGCGCGGTTCTTCAAGACCGCCCCCGGCTACGACGACACCCAGCGTCTGAACATCGGCGCGTTCTGGAGTGACAGTGCCAGCGGCCAGATCCGCGTCTGGTCCGAAGTCCTGGTCGGCCGCAACGACCCCTTCGTGGGCGCAGGCCAGTACAGCACGGGCGCCGCGCAAGGCGGCGATGACCATTACAAGACCTCGCTGTTGATGGTCTTCGGCTACTATTTCTGAGGAGCGCAGCATGACACCCCCTGCACACACACCGTTGATCGAGCACGTGCCGATCAACCGCTTCCACCAGAAGCTCACCACCAGCGTCGGGCTGGGTTGGAGCATGGTCGGCTACATCGTGAGCATCATCGGCGTGGCGACCCTGCCCATTGCCGCGGCCCTGCAGCTGAGCACCTACATGCAGGGCATGGTCGCGGCCATGGAGTTGATTGGCGTGTTCTTCGGCGGCTTCCTTGGCGGCTGGCTGACGGACCGCTTCGGCCGGCGTCGCCTCTATCTGCTCACCCCGATCATCGTCCTGCTGGTTTCGCTGTCGATGTACTGGGTCCACGATGCGCTGAGCATGGGCTTGCTGCGGGTGCTGTCGGGCATTGCGGTGGGCATTGAGTACACCGCTGCCGGATCGTTGCTGACCGAGTTCATCCCGCAGAAGAATCGCGGTGCACGACTTTCGCTGCTCACCGTCCTCTGGTTCGTTGGCGCGGCCGTGGCCTACATAGCCGGCAATGCGGTGCTGGGGCTGCTCGGGCCCGAGGCCTGGCGGCATATCATGGCCAGTCCGGCGCTCATCGCCATCGCCATGCTGGCGCTGCGCATCGGCGCACCCGAGTCCCCGCGCTGGCTGCTGCGCAAGGGACGCACGGCCGAGGCCGAAGCCGTGATCGAGCGCATCTACGGCGAGGCGTTTTCGCTGCGCAACGTCGGTGCGCCGCCGGCGCTGCGGCCGGTCGGCTTCATGCAGGCGTTGCGTTCGGGCTATGCCGCACGCATCGTCTTCGTGATCGTGTTCTGGGCCTGCGCGGTGATGCCCATGTTCGCCATCTACGCCTTCGTGCCCAAGCTCTTTGCGGCGCTGCAGTTGCATGGTGCCCTCGCCATGTACGGCTCGATCGGAATCACCGTGCTGCTGGCAGTTGGCTGCATCCTGGCCACATGGCTGATCGACCGGCTCGGCCGCCGTCCGCTGATCATCCACAGCTTCCTCTGGTCCGGGCTTGGATTGCTCGGCCTGGGCCTGTTCCCGGACGCCGCGCCTGCGGTAGTGCTCGGCCTGTTCGGCGTGTACGCCCTGTTCATAGGCGGTGCCCAGGTCCTGGAGATCGTCTACCCGAACGAACTGTTCCCTACCGAGATCCGCGCCTTCGCGGTGGGCGTAGGCGCCTCCTGCGCCGCGCTGGGCTCGTCCATCGCCACTTGGCTGGTGCCCGTGGCGCTGGAGCGCATTGGCATCGGACCGACCCTGCTGGTCGCGGCCGCGATCACGTTCGTCGGCTTGGTGGTTTCGTTGCTGCTGGCGCCGGAAACCCGGGCGCTGAGCCTGGATGAGGCCGCCAGCCTGCCCTCGTGCTGAGTGCAGGCCGGTGAACCGGCAGCGCCGCCCGTGGGGGTAACGCAGGGCTGCAGTACGTGCCGGTGGCGGCCATGAAGGCCGCCACCGCAGCGATTACATCCTGACCGTCACCCCCACCTGGAAGCCACGGCCGGGCAATGGCGCGATGTACTTCAACGGCGAGTTGTGCGGCCGTGCTTCCTGGTCGAGCAGATTGGTCGCACTGGCAAACACTTCCAGCGAACTGACCGCCGAATGGTCCACGGCGATCGCACGGCTGACCAGCAGGTCCACCAGGGTAAAGCCCGGCAGCGGCACTTCCTCGCTGACATTCTTGCCCAGGTATTTCTGCTTTTCGTAGCGCATGCCCGACAACCGCGCCATCCAGCCGCCGTTGTCCCACTGCAGGTTGGCGCCGTAGCGGTTGGTGGGCATGTTCGGCAGGTAGACGCCATCATTGTGGGCGCGCAGCGAATCAGGATTGTCGGCGCTGTTCTTGACCAGGTCGGCCAATGCACCCAGCGTCAGGCGGCCCATGCCGCCCAGGCTGATGACCTGGGAAGCATCCACTTCGAAGCCCTTCACCGTGGTATCGGTCTGCTTCCAGTACTTCAGCGGCAACCTGTTCGCCGTCTGCAGGCCCGAGTAGCCCTGGTACAGGAAGTTGCCGTACTTCATCTCATAGCCGGTGGCGGCGACCGCCAGTCCGCCACGTTTGAACAGCAGGCTCAACTCCGTGCTTTTCGACTGCTCCGGCGCCAGCGTCTGGTTGCCCTCTTCCTGCGTCATGATCGAGTAGTGGGCGTTACTGGCGTACAACTCGTTGATCTCCGGCGCCCGTTCGGAATTGCTGTAGCGCAGCTTGGCCGCAAACAGCGGCCCGAGTTCGACGAACGCGCCGGCACTGTAGCTGTTCAAGGAGAAGGCCGTATCCCGCAGCGCCGTGTTGGGCGAGTTGCGTGCGGTCTTGAAGCTGCCCTGGTTGACGTCGTGGTCCACGCGCTCATGGCGGAAGCCGGCGTCGAAGGCCACGTGGCTGAAGTCGAGCTGTTGCTTGACGAACACCGCCTCGGTGGCCGTTCGCACGTCGGGCAGGTAGCGCAGCGCGCCGCCGCCGCTGACATCGCGATCACGTCGGCTGACGCCGAACAGGCCGGTGAGCGGGCCCGCCTGCTGTTGGGTCAGCAGCAGTTCGGCCTGCCGGGTGTCGAAATCGTACTCGTTGGCACGACTGGCGCCGAGGTATTCACCGGAGGTGTTGCGCACCTGCGAGGCGCGCAGTTCCGCTGCAGCGAACCACGGCAGCGGATCGGCCAGCCGGCCTTCCAGCGCATAGGTGTCCTGCTTGAGCTTCACCCCGACCGGGCGGCCCGCGCTGTAATCGGAGCCGAAGGAAAGATTCTCCATCGAGAAGCCGGGTACGCCGTACTCGCTGTCCTTGGAATCGACGCTGACACCGATGTAGCCGCGATCAAAGAAGTAGGTCGAACCCACCGCCAGGTGGCTGTTCCTGGCGTAGCTGTTGCCCAGCGTGCGGTGATAATCCGGGGTCACGTCGCGGTTTATCTTGTTCTGCACGTAGCGCTGGGTGCCTTCCACATACGCCGGGTTGGCCGGATTGATGTAGGTTTTACCCATCCACACCGATGAGGGGCTGTTGGTGTAGAACGAGAAACTGCCGTCGGCCCAGTCCGGGTTCTCGGTCATGAACTGGTCGATGTAAGGCTGCGAGGCAGTGTTGTACACCTGCTGCACCCGTGCCTCCTTCTGGCAGCCATCGGCCAGGGCGCTGTTGACGCCGCCGGCAGCCGGGAACAGCTGGCTGTTACAGGCATCGGCCTTGCTGTTGCCGGGAATGCGGTAGTCAGAGATGCGCTGCACCGACATCTGGATGTTGGTCGAGATGTTCTTCTGGTTGTTGAAGTTCATCCGGAAGCCCTGGGCATCGGCGGTGTTGAAGCCCTTGCGCAGCACCAGTTCCATCTCCTGGTCCTTGGCCTCCATCTGCCGCGACAGGATGCCGGTGTCGATGTCCACGCTGCCGCCGATGGCACTGCCGCCGTAGCGCACGGTGTCAGCCGACTTGTTGACCGTCACATTACGAATGAACAAGGCATCGAAGGGCACGGCGATGTCGCCGCTGAGGGCGTTCATGCCCATGATCGACTGACCGTCCTGCAGCAACTGGACCCGGCTCCCTCCCAGGCTGCGGATTACCGGTGCGCCCGCATTGGGGCCGAAAGCCGTGTTCTGGACGCCTGAGACCTGCTCGAGCAGGTTGCCCAGCGTGCGGTTCGGCGCGGGCAGGTTTTCGACAGTGACTTTTGCATCAAGGCGCGAGGGGGCCTGGGCATCCACGCGCACGGTCGGCAAGGTCGGATTGTCGGCCGCCAGGGCGGTGATCGTGGCCTGAAGACTGAAAAGAATTGCAGTTGAAAGCAGGTGTTTACGCATGACGCCCCCGTGAAAGAGGCGCGATGTTATAACATTATATTCGCCAATCACAAGAAGGCCCGACGCAGAACCGCTGCGCCGGGCATCACCTGCCCTGTTGGCCGCAGGAACATGCCCGGCGGCTTCTGCCGATGCCCTCGCCGGACACGCACGGCGACTACCGGGGGCGGACGGGGCGCCGGACACTACCCGGCGCCCCGTTTCCAGCACCCTTACAGGAAGTTGTAGCTGATGGTGAAACGCAGGTTACGTCCCGGCTGCGACCAGCGGCCGATACCGGCCGGGCTGGTGGCGCCCTGGAAGATCGCCGTGCCTGCACCGGCCGTGCGCACCCGGTTCCATAGGTAGTATTCCTTGTTGAACACGTTGTACACACCGGCCGTCAGCTGCAGCGACGGGGTGATCGAATAGCTGCCGAACACATCCAGCAGCGTGTATTCGCGAGCCTTGTAGGCATACACCGGCAACACCTCGGCACCATAACTGCCGTTGGTCACGCTCAGGCCGTAATCCGACGGGTCCTTGCGGTCCTGGTGGGTCAGGTTGGCGGTGACACTCCAGCGCCGCGACGGTGCGTTGTAGGTCAGGCCCGCAACCGCCTTGGCCGGGATGATGCTGGCCAGCGGCTGGTCATCGTTGTCGGTGCCTTCGTTGTACGAATAGGCCAGGCGGGCCAGCCAGTCATCGGCCAGCAGCCACATGCCCTCCACTTCCACGCCCTTCACCACCACTTCGCCGCGGTTGATCGGCATCGTGTAGTTGTAGCCGTTGGTGATGGTGGTGACGCCTCGCACCGTGGTGCTGTACTGCGTGTTCGGGTCGGCGACGAACTGTGCGGTGTCGATGAAGTTGCTGTACTTGTCACGGAACACCGAAACGCCCAAGCGGAGGCGATCACTCTGGTAACGCCAGCCGGCTTCAAGATTCAGGCTGCGCTCGGCCTCCAGGTCGGGGTTGCTGCGGCCGTCCGGCACGGTCACGGTGGCACCATCGGACACGCGGGTGACCTCGGTGGTGGACGAACTGCCGTACATGTCGTTGACACCCGGTGCGCGGAAGCCGCGACCGACCTGCGCCCAGACCGAATTGGTGTCGGTCAGCTTGAAGTCTGCGCCCAGGTTCCAGGTCGGCGACGAGAACTTCGACACCCCCACGCTGCCCGCGCCGTCTTCATAGCCGGAGTTGCCATTGCCGCCCACCGAGGTCTGCGGGGTGTACTTGTAGCTGTCATAGCGCACGCCGCCCGTCAGGCTCAGGCGGTCATCGAGCAGGCGCACGCGGTCACGCACATATGCGGTGAAGTCGGTTTCCTTGGTGTCCGGCCACAGCGAGGGGTCGGTATCGCGGGTGAACACCGTACCGTCATTGCCGAAGCGGGTATCGACCGAATTCCAATGGATCTTGGCTTCCTGCCACGCCGCGCCGTAGACCAGCTCGTGGCGCACGCCACCGGTATCGACGGCCTTGTCGAAGTCCACCGCGATGCGGTTGCGCTTCTGCTCATCCCAGCGGTGTTCCTGGCGCGAGCACGGCGTGGCGGCCGAGCAGCGCGTGCCATAGGTCGCCGCCGTGCCGTTGGCCACCAGCACATTGGTCTGGCCCTGGATGTAGTTTTTCTGCTGGTCGGCAGTGGCCTCCAACGTGTCGAAGAACGCGTTCTCGGCCTTCCAGGTGTACTTCACGCCATACCGGTCACGGTCGCTGCGGTCCACCGCGCTGCGGAAGAAGTAGGAGCCCACGCCGTCGCTGCGGGTCCAGTTGTCGACATCATTGGTGGCGCGGGCGCGCTCATACACCACACCGAAGGTCTGGCTCGGCGTGGCGAGGAAGTTCACCTTGGCCAGCAGGTTGTCACTCTCGCGGTCAACCGGGTCCGGCGTGCGGCGGCCCGGCCCCAAGCGATCGATGGTGGTGTCGTACCAGGACTCGGTCTCGTGGCCGTCGCGCTTGGTGTACACCAGCAGCGACTCGAAACGGCCGGTGCGGTTGGCCAGGGTCAGCGACCCCATGTTCTCGTCATTGCTGCCGGTATAGCCGTACTTCACCGAACCGAAGCTGTCATTCCCATTGGCCTTGAGGAAGTCCGCAGGGTCCTTGGTGGTGAACATCACCGCGCCGCTCAGCGCGCCACTGCCTGCGGTGATCGCATCGGCGCCCTTGATGATTTCCACGCTCTTCACCGCTTCCAGATCCACGCTGCCACGACCGGAACGGAAGAACTCATAGGGCTGGTATGTGCCCGGGTCCATGCTCTGCGGGAAGCTCAGGCCATCGAGCGTGATGGCCACGCGGTCCGATTCCAGGCCGCGGATGTTGAAGCCGTTGAAGCCGGCGCGACCGAGGTCGACCATTTCCACGCCCGGCACATAGCGGATGGCATCTTCCATGCTCTGCGCGCCCTGCTGCTGCAGGGCCTTGGACGAAAGCGTGGTGACATTCTGGTTGTCGGACTTCTTGCGGGTTTCCGTTACCTGGATGGTATCGAGGGTATCGTCTACCGCCGCATCGGCACGGGCAAGCAGCGGGGCAGCCAGGCTGGTGGCCACCGCGAGGGTGAGCAGGGAACGTTGCAGTTTCATCAAAGGCTCCGCAGGAGGTGTGGAAGGTGGTATCGCGCCGGACCGGATGGCCGACGTGGGTTTCCTGGCTGCGGGATGCCATCGCGATGGCAGAGCGGACGTCGCTGGGAAGAAAAAGGTTGAACGGTGACGCAGTGTGCTGGGCGGGTTCAGCGCCTGGCAGGTTCGAGCACGATCGAGCCGATTTCGGACGTCCCCGTTCGGGTCAGCCCACCGGCTTCGGCGCTGCTTGAGTCAAAGGGCAGCGACAGTAACTCATGGCCACCGGCCTGCCGGGCCGCCTCGACCTGCAGCAGGTATGGCCCCGGGGCGACACGCCGTCCATGGTCATCGCGACCGTCCCAGCCCACCGAATACTGGCCGGGCAAGCGGGTGGGACGGGCGATGCCCTGGATCGCCGGCAGATCGTCGCGACCATATTGGCGCCACCACTGCGGCAGCGATTGCAGCCAACGCGAGCGGTCACCCAGCACCAGCAACTGCCGCACCGGCGTGCCGTCAGGACGTGCCACCCACAGTGCCAGATAGGGCGCGAAGTAGCGCTGCGCCTGCAACTGCGGAATCTGGTAGTCCACCACCCACTGCTCCGCGCCCTGCGTGGCCGCCCCAGCGGGATCGGCGAGATCCAGCAGCGCCGGCCAGCGCTGGGACGCAAACGCTATGCCGGTATCACTGAGAATCAACGCGGCCACACCATCCAGGCCATCAGCCAGCGCCAGACCGCGCTTGATCGGCATCACCGACAGCGTCGTGGCCAAGGCATCGGCACTGGTGGCATCGGCCGCCGTCACCGTGGCCGCCGGCGCGAACTGCATCGGCCAGCCCGAGTAAGGATCGAGGATATGGCTGTACTGCCGATAGCCCACCTTGTAGCCGCGCGACACATGACCACTGGCCGCGATGCCGCTGTCACGCAATGCCAGCGTGGCAAGGGCGTTCGCATTGTCGCGTGGGCGACGCGGGTCGGCGAGGCCAACCTGCCAGGGCTCGTGGCCACCGGCGGCCTGCCAATAGCGGGCATCGCCGCCGATATCCAGTCGGATGGCCCTCGCCGTCGGCGCGGCCTGCCTGGCCGCGGCCAGTGCACGGTCGATGATATAGCCCTTGGCGAGGCCGTCGACATCGAACACCACGGCCTCTGGCCGGGTCACTCCGCCTGGATCGTCAAGTGAGATCACCGCATCGGCCGCAGCCGAGGCCATGGCCCGAAGCTCGCTGCGCGGCGGCAGTGTCCCCTCGCCTGCGGCCTGGCGCCAGCGCGCCGCCAGCGCACCAAGGCGGCAACTGAAGATGCCATCGGTGCGATCGCTCCACTGCTGGCACAGGTGCAGCACCTCGCGCAGGTCCGCTGACAGGGCCTGGGGCCCGCTGCTGCGATTGAAACGGCTGAGCTCACTGTCCTCGCGCCAGGTGCTGAGCACCAACTCCAAACGCCTGGTCTCGGCCAGTGCCGCCTGCAGCGCTGCTTCAGCCGCCGCCGACGGCGCACCGATCTGCAGATCGAACGAGGTACCAAGCACGTCGTCGCGGTGGAACTGGGCCGGCGCAGCCGCAAGGTCGCTCGCGCAGGGCAAGCCCAACGCCAAGGCCAGCAGCAGGCGGGAAGAAAGGCAGGACATGGGGCATCCAGATCGGGGGGCTGCAGGGATTACGGCCGACCCTGCCTGGCGCAGGGCCGGCACAGGACTCAATTGCGGGCGGCCGGGGCCGGCATCTTGGCATCGGCCGCATCGACCACGCCGTCCTTGTTGCGGTCAGCGGTGTCGAACAGGCGCTTGCCCGACACTTGGAATTCGGCGAAGGTCATCTGGCCGTCCTTGTCACCATCGAGCACGCCAAAGCGCACGTGGACCTGGCGATCTTCTCCTTGGTTCAACGACGCGGCACGACGATCGATGCGCGTTTCGAATTCACCCAGGTACTCATCCAGGGCCAGCCGGCCGTCACCGTTGCTGTCGGTACGCGCGAACTGCTCGTCACGGACCTTCTGGTACTCGGCTTGATCGACTTTGCCATCGCCATTGCTGTCGTACAGCGCCAGGAAGCCTTCCGCGCTATGGCTGGTCGGCATGCCCAGGCGGCTGCGGCTGCGGTTGTCAAAGCGCTGGGCGCCGGCGGCGGTACGCTCCTCGCGTGCGCCCGCGGCTTCGGCCGCCGGCTTGCCCTTGGCCGCCAGTACCTTCTGCCCGCCTTCCCAGGTCTTGCCACCGGCGGCATCGAACTCGGCGCGCGAGACAAAGCCGTCCTTGTCGGTGTCGAGCGCCTCGAAGCGGGCGCGGGTCTGCTCCATCAGCCCGGCGCGTTCGCGGTCGATCTCCTGCGCCATGCGCTCGGAGAACTCGCGCACGTATTCGTCTTCATCAACGGTGCCGTCCTTGTTGTAATCGGTGGCATCAAAGCGCGCGCGGCGGAAGCGCTCGAACTCTTCCCAGGTCACCTTGCCGTCGGCATTGTCATCGTGCTCGGCGATGAAGGCGGTGACATTGTTGCCGTGGCCGCCGACCAGCGGGCGTGGGCCCGGCGCCGGAGCCTGCGCGGACGCAACGGAGGACAGCAGCAGCGCGCTCAGGCACGCGCTGGCAAGGACAGTGGTTTTCATGACGACCTCGAGAAAGAGTCTGGAAGGATCAGGGGTTGAGAACGCGGAAGCTCAGCGTATAGCTGTTGCTGTACTCGGCCACCGGTGCACCGGCCGGTGCGGGCGTGCGGAATCTGGTCAGCGCGACCCAGGTACCGGCCTGCTCCAGCTTCATCCTTCCATGGCCCTGGGCATCGGTTTCCAGGGTGATCACCTGCGGCTTGCGGTCCGAGCTCCAGACCGCTTCGGTGATTTCAACGGGCTGGGCGACCAGCGACTTGCCGTCGTACTGCACGATGAACTCGAATTCTTCACCTACGTAGAGGTCGCTGGGGTGGCTGACGGCCACCAGCTCCAGTCCCTTGTTGCGCGGTGCAAGCGCGGCACGGTCCGGGCTGCGTGCGGTGACATAGGTTTCGGCCAGGGTCAGCGACTGGAAATCGGAAATGACCTTGGCGCCGGCGGGGATCTTCACCGATGCATCGCGGCTGCTCTCGCGCTTGCCATTGATTTCCCAGGTGCGGAACAGCGCGCCCAGTCGGGTCCCCGTGCTCAGGCGATAGGTGCCGGCGACCTTGGGCAAGGTGTATTCGGCCACGGTGCGGGTCTTCATCACCTGCGACGGCAGCGGCGAGGTCGCGCCATCGGGCCCGGTCACGCTGAAAGCGCTGTCATCGAACGCGGTTTCCGGCACGAAGAAGGTTTCGGCGAACGAGGCATCCAGCGCCACGGTCTGGCCTTCGCGCGGGGCGAAACTGCTGGGCTGCAGATAAGGCGTATGTGCGGCCACCGGCAACGCGGCCGTGAGGGCCAGACTGGCCCAGGCAATCAGGGGAAACGGCTTCATGGAACCCTCGTAGCAGTAAGCGTGGGCGCTGGCGAGGAGATCCATGGCTGGCGTGCGGCATCGTATGGCAAATGAGAGTCGTTAGCAATACGTGAAACCTTGGGTTACACGGGGATTTGTATCGATTCACTTTTCCGCTTGTCGCTTGTCGCTTGTCGCTGGCAGCGGCGGCGCTTTCGTGGGGGTCTCCTCGAAGCCGGGTTACGGGGGCCACCGGTGGCAGGGGCTGGACCGGGGGACGGCAAAAACTGCCCCTCCGGGGACCGGCCCAGCCGCTGGGCGGCTGTGCGTTCGGGCGCTTGCGAAGCAGTGCTTCGCTAACAAAGCGCCCTCACCCATGCGGGCCTCGCGTTTCGCCATCCATGGCGAAACGCG
>DALZLW010000009.1:0-38516 GCA_032007425.1 Stenotrophomonas sp. | reverse complement strand
CCGATTCCCGAGCGGAATGGCGAGTTCATCCATGACATGGAGGGGCCGGGGGCGAGGCGTTCGTGAGCTTGATCGGCCCCGCCATACACGTCGGCTCACCGATGTGGCGTTCCGACTGCCGCCGCCCTCCCCGGCCATCACCCGGCATTACCTTCCAAGACGCGCACAGGCAAACCACGTCACCACACCGCAGACCGCCATCGCCAAGGGCACCTGTGCCGGGCCGGTGGACACCGCGCTGACCACTCCCCCGACCAGCGCAGCCATCAGGTACTGCAGCGTGCCCATCAACGCCGACGCCGCACCCGCGTCCTCAACCGCTTGGTGCACGCGGCGGCCGAAGCGGTCCAGCAGCGGGCCGTACAGCCCTTGGCCTATCGCCAGGCCGATCAGGAACACCGCCAGCGTCTGCTGGATGCGCGCCGGACTGCTGGCCAGGTCCACTGACATCGACGGCATACCCGGCAGGTAGAGATCGATGGCCAGCGCTTCCAGCGCGGTCAGCAGCGCCAACAAGGCGATCAGGCCGGCACCGAGCTTGCCGCGAGACACCGGCGCCGCTGTCTCCGCGGGCAGGTCAAAGCCGCTCATGGGTGCACCAGGCTGCGCTGCAGCGGCGCCAGCAATGCGTCCAGACGCCGCGAAGCGCCGGCCGGTTCGGTGTAGATCAACTTCACCTGCAGGCTGTCGACGATGCCCAGGTAGGCTTCGGCATGTTGGTTCACCGAAGCCTTGTTGCGACGACGGCCGCTGTCGCGCTGTTTCAGGCGGGCGACGAAAGCTTTGCCCAACTACGCCAGGTAGGCCTCGTGCGGAGGGTCGATGTGCGGCACCGGCGCCGGCGGCGGCATGTAGCCGGTGCGCAGGAAGAACTGCAGATGGCTGGAAGACGGCGGCTGACCTGCAAGGCAGTGCCGACCAACGGCCGGCACCACCACGTCTGCACGGATTGGCCATCTGCATGTGCCAACCAACACACCAGGACGCTCGCCGTCAGCAGCCACCGACCCTCAGTCGGCCGTCGCAGTTCACCAGCCGTGAAACATTGGCTTTGTTTCCCTGATAAAGAGCACCGAAGGTGCTGCCATTGTGACGAAGGCAATCGGCGGTGATCTGGCAGTAATCGCTGCCAAATTCCTGCGCGTTCGTAAGCCGGCACGAGCTACGGGCAGTCGACTGATTGAACGCTGCGGCACAAGACTACGTGCTCATCATCATCAGGTGACCTCCGTTGGACGCTGCTGCCGACGCCGATGTGCTGGCCAGGGCAGCAAACAGCCCGAAGGTGATGATCGAAAATTTCATGACGGTGTACCTTCTGTTGATCCCGCGGATTGCGGGTCACCAGTAGGGCACAACGTGCACACGCTCCAAGGTGATCGACCTCACTATCGGGCGTCTTTGCAGCTTTTCTGAGGACCCGCCTGACGTGATTACAAGCCAAGATCCTTTGTGTATACCAGCATCAATCGGTTCTCTTCGGCATCACGCTGGTAGTTGGATCGGAAGAAGCCATTGCGCCAACGCACCGACAGTCCTTTCAAACGTTCGCTCTGCAATGCATAGCTGATTTCGAAGTCGCGCTGCCACTGCCGTCCCTCGCCGGCGAAGGTGGCTGGCCGTGCGTTCTCGCCGTGTACATAGCGCAGCAGGAACTTCAGCCCCGGCACGTTGATGCGTTTGCCGTCCAACTGGTACCGCAGCTGCCAGCTGCGTTCATCGCGCTCCATGAACTCATTGATGAAGGTCCAGTTGAAGACATTGCCATCGGTGCCGCCTACGAACGGCATCGCCGTATCACCATGCATCGCCTGGTACATCGCGGCGAACTCCTGGCCATCGTGCTGCCACGCCACCATCGCGTTCACTGCGCGGTTGTCCACCACGCCGGCACGGGCCTGGCCCACGTCATCGGACACGTAGTAACGCAGCTCCATGTCCAGCCGGCCCACGGCCAGCGGCTGCTTGAACGCCACCGCCGCGACCTGTTGGCGGTAGATTTCCTGCAGTTCCAGGTGCTCCAGCTTCAGTTTCAGCCGTGCATTGGGCGACCAACCGGCGGTGAACATTTCCAGCCCATCCGAGGCCGGCGTTCCACTGAAGCGGCGATCCTTGTTGGTGATGGTCAGTCGGGTGTCGTCGGTGCCATCGCGGTACCACGAGCGATCAAAGCGGGAGTACCCCAGTTCAACACCATTCCCCCAGGCCGCCCCCAGCGAGGCCCCCTGGAAGGTCTGCGGCAGCAGCCGGCTGGTGTTGGATTTCAGCGTGAGGTCCTGCGCGATATGGCTGCCGACCCGCAATTCCGCCGGCCCGGCCTTGGCCTTGCCGGTAAGTGCGAGGCGTCCGAACGCGCTGCGCGCGCCGTCGTCATCGTAGGGCAGGATGCCGGTGCCCACTTCCGAGCCCACGCCATCAAGCTTGAAGTCGGCCAGCCCCAGCACATCCACGCCGAAGCCGATCGGGCCGCGGGTATAGCCGCTGCGCAGGTCGAGGACGAAGCCCTGCGCCCATTCCTCGCGCTTGCCCTGGCCGCTGCCGCTGCGGAAATCCCGGTTGTAATAAAAGTTGGTGGCGGTCAGCTCGCCTTCGGCGCCGGCGATGAAGCCGCTCTGCCCGGCGGCGGCATCCGTCGGCGCGGCCAGTGCCGTGCTGCTGCACAACGCGCCGGCAGCAGCCATGGCGAGCCCGAGCGCGCTGCGTGCCAGCGCGCGGTGAGTAGTGATCATGGACATGGTGTTTACGGCTCCAGTGGCCGATGCAAAGGCCCGGGGGCGATCAGAAGATCGCGCCGGCGACGAGGATCAGCAGCAGCGAAACCACTGATGCCAGGGACAGCGGCAGGCTGAGTGTCTTCAAGGTGCCACGCAGGGTCATGCCCATCGTGGTCTGCAACAGCCAGAACGTGTTGCTGGTGACGTGCACCAGGAACAGCGAACCAGAACCTGCGGCCAGCGCCACCAGGACCGGCGGCACGTCCAGCGCGTGCAGGGCCGGTGCCAGCATGCTGGCCGCGGTGATCGCCGAGGCCGACACCGAACCGATGGCGATATGCAGGATGGCGGCGACCAGCCACACCAGCAGCAGCGGCGCGGCGGTGTTGGCGGTGAAGTAGCCGGACAGGATTTCGCCCATGCCGGTGGTTGCCACGACAGCCGACAACGAACCGGCCACGCCGGTCAGCAGCAGGATCTGGCCACTCTCCTTGAAGGCGTCGGTCACCGCCCCGCTGCGGTCACGTGCCGGAATGGTGAAGCGCGCGATCAGGAAGGCCAGCGCCAGACCGCAGAACAGCGCGAAGGTGGAGTTGCCAATCGCCTTCAGGGCGGCGTGGTCCCAGCCCAGCGCGCGGTCCACCGCGCCGGCGGCAATCATCAGCATCGGCACGATGATCGGCAGCAACGACAGCTTCAACGGCACCAGCGTGGTGCCCTCGGCCTGCGCATCGGTGGCCAGCACCGCCGGCTGCTGGTCTTCGGGCAGCTCGTCGGTGGCCGGCTTCCAGAAGCCACGGTGGATCAGGAAGTGGAAGCCCCACAGGGTCAGGAAGGCGGTGGGAATGGCGATGGCCAGGCCGCTGAGCAGCATCGTGCCCAGGTCCACGTCCAGCACCGCCGACAAGGCCAGCGCGGCCACGCCCGGCACCACCATGGTCAACGCCAGGTAGATGCCCACGCCCACCGCCGCCGCCATCTTCGGCAGCGCATCGGCGCCCATCCGGCGTGCGGTGGCACGTGCCAGCGGTGCCGACATCAGCAGCAGCACATCGGTGTAGATCGGCGGGAAGATCGCGGTCAGGATGGTGGCGAAGGCATACGGCATCTGCCCCGGCTTGAAGGTGCGCACCAGCAGCCGCACCACCTGCTGGAAGGCCCCCATGCGGTGCAGGAACGCGCCGATCATCACCCCGAAGCCGATCAGCAGGCCGATCTTGCCCATCAACTCGCCAAAGCCATCGGTGATCGCTTCGATCGTGGCGCCGAAGCCGAGCCCGGAGCTCAGGCCCAGGTACAGCGGCCCGGCCACCAGCGCGATCATCGGGTTGACCTTGAAATAGATGATCAACACAACGATCAACAGAATGGCGAACAAGGCGTTCGCCAGCACAAACCACTCGTGCATGATTCCCTCCCAGGAACACAAGAATGCAATGGATGCACGCCGCGGGCGGTGCCTTGGCTCCTGCAGCAGGAGCACGCACGGCGTGCAGTAGATCAATCAGGCCACGGCGGCGGCCTGTGGCGGACGGTGCAGATCGCCCACGCGACCGGCCTTGGACACCTGGCCGGCGGTTTCATGGCCCACCAGGGCCGGCAAGCCGCGCGACAGGTCAATCAGTGCCTGCAGGTCCAGGCCGGTGGGGATGCCCATTTCCTCGCACATCGACACCAGGTCTTCGGTGCAGATGTTGCCCGAGGCACCGGGCGCGAACGGGCAGCCGCCCAGCCCTCCCAATGCCGCATCGAAGCGGACGGCACCGGCATCGTAAGCGGCGATGACGTTGGCCAGGCCCAGCCCACGCGTGTTGTGGAAATGCAGGGTGAGCTGTTCGGGTTGCACCAGTTGCAGCGCCTGCTCGACCAGCGCCGCCACCTGGCGGGGATTGGCCATGCCGGTGGTGTCGGCCAGGGTGATGCCGGTGCAGCCCAGATCGAGGTAACGGTGCACCAGCTCCAGCACTTTCGCCGGCGGTTGTGGGCCTTCGAACGGGCAACCGAAAGCGGTGGCCACCGTGCCATTGAGCAGCACGCGGTCGGCGGCCAAGGCGCTGATCCGGGCAAAGCCGGCGAAGCTCTGCGCTGCGGTCATCCGCATATTGGCCAGGTTGTGGGTTTCACCGGCCGACATCACCAGGTTCAACTCATCGGCACCGGCCTGCAGCGCGCCCTCCGCGCCTTTCAGGTTCGGCACCAGCGCCACATACACCGTGTCCGGCACACGCTGCAGGCCGGCAAACACCGCCGCCGCATCGGCCAATGCTGGCACGGCCTTGGGCGAGACGAAGCTGCTGACTTCGATGCGGGCAAAGCCCAGTGCACCGAAGGCGTTGCCGAGCGCGATCTTGTCGGCGGTCGGCACGAACACCGGTTCGATCTGCAGGCCATCGCGCAGGCAGACTTCCTGCACGATCAGGCGACGTTGTGCGGTCATGCCGGCAGCCCCTTGCCTCTGACGCGGGCAATCGCTTCGGCGGTCAGCCCCAGCTCGGCCAGCACCGCATCGGTGTGTTCGCCCAGTGCCGGCCCGGTCCAGCGCATCGCGCCAGGCGTCTGCGAAAGCTTGGGCACGATGCCCGGCAGGGTGATCGGCTGGCCATCGGCCAAGGTCGTGTGCAGCAGCATGTCGCGGGCCTGGTAATGCGGATCAGCGGCGATATCGGCGGCCGAGTAGATGCGCCCGGCCGGTACATCGGCCGCATCCAGCGCAGCCAGTACCGCATCGATCCCCTGGCCGCTGGTCCAGTGGGTGATGGCCGCATCCAGTTCGGCGTTGCGGACCACCCGGCCCGGGTTGCTGGCCAGGCTGGGGTCTTCGGCAAGGTCGGCGCGCCCGATGGCGTGCATCAAGCGCTTGTAGATGGGATCGCTGTTGCCGGCGATGACCACGAAGCCACCATCGGCGGTGGGATAGGTATTGGACGGGCTGATGCCCGGCAGCGCGCCACCGGTGCGCTCGCGCACGGTACCGAACATGGCGTGTTCCGGCACCAGGCTTTCCATCAGGTTGAACACGCTTTCCACCAGCGAAACGTCCACCACCTGGCCGCCACCCTGTCCGGATTTGACCCGCAACAAGGCCATCAATGCGCCCATGACCCCGTGCAGCGAAGCCAGCGAATCACCCAGGCTGATGCCCACCCGTGCCGGCGCGGTGGTCGGATCACCGGTGGTGTAACGGATCCCGCCCATGGCCTCACCGATGGCGCCGAAGCCGGGGCGATCGCGGTAAGGACCGCTCTGGCCATAGCCGGAAATACGCACCATCACCAGATCCGGGTTCAAGGCAGACAACACGTCCCAGCCCAGCCCCAGCTTTTCCAGCCCGCCTGGGCGGAAGTTCTCGATCACCACATCGGCACTGGCCGCCAACCGACGCGCGGCATCGGCACCCTCGGCGGACTTCAGGTCCAGCGTCACCGACTTCTTGTTGCGTGCCTGCAGCGACCACCACAGCGAGGTGTCGCCGTGGAGCTTGCGCCACTTGCGCAGCGGGTCACCGCCCTGCGGCGATTCGATCTTGATGACTTCGGCACCGAATTCGGCGAACAGGCGCGCAGCAAACGGCGCGGCGATCAGTGTTCCGAATTCAACAACGCGAATGCCCTGCAATGGACCGGACATCGTCACTCCTCCAATGACATGGCCCAAGATTAGCCATGCCGATGGGCGCCGCGCCATGCTTCATTGACGAACTTGCGTTGCCGTAATGCGAACGCCTAACCCTTTAGTCGAAGGTGCTCCAGCAGCTTCTGTGCCGCCGTGGACAGCGGCCTGTCCCCGCGCCAGACCAGTTTCAGCTCGCGCTCGGCCCAGCTGTCGGTCAAGGCCTGGAAGTGCAGGTTCATCGGCCGTCCCAGCAATTCGAACACCGGCTCCGGGGCCAGGCCGATGCCCAGGCCGGCCTGCACCGTGCGGCAGATCGCATCGAAGCCGGGCACATGGATGCGTCGGCGCAGGGGCCGGCCGGCATCGCGCGCGGCGATCTGCGAGCGGGTGAAGATCGAACTTTCCGCGTGCAGGCCGATCTGGTCGTAGCCCAGCGTGTCGGCGAAGGCGATCGGTCCGCCCTGCGCCAAGGGGTGGTCCGGCCGCATCAGCATCACCAGGCGGTCGCGGCGGAAGGTCATCGTGGCCAGCTCGCCCAGGTCACCATCAGCCGAGCACACGCCGATCTCGGCCCAACCCTCCTGCACGCCGCGCACCACACCGGCGGTGGGACGTTCCTCCAGCTCGATGCGCAGGTCCGGATTGAGCAGGAAGAAGGCCTCCAGCGCTTCAGGCAGGTAAGCCACGATGGCTGACAGATTGGCCAGCATGCGGATGTGGCCGCGGATGCCACGGCGGTATTCCAGCAATTCGCTGGACAACGCCGATGCCGCAAGCAGCATGCGCCGTGCGTGCTGCAGCAGGCTTTCGCCGGCCAGGGTGAGCTGCATCCCGCGGCTGTTGCGGGTGAACAGCACCACGTCCAGCCCGCTTTCCAGATCATTCAGGCGCCGGCTGGCGGCGGACGTGGCGATGTTTTCCCGTTCGGCGGCCTTGGACAGCGAGCCTTCTTCCACCACCGCCACGAACAGCCGCAAGGTGGTCAGGCTGATCCTGTCGATGGGCATGGCGTGGGTCATGCAGGCCTCCGGCTGCAGCACAGAACGCCGGCGATGATAGCGGTGCCTCGCCTGCGCAGGGTGATGCCCTCCGCTGCCAGCAGCCCACGCACCGCAATCCGTAAAGCTGCCATGACCGTGCAACGCCATTAAAGTGATGTTATAACATTCGTCTCGCCACTGCCGGCATCACCCGATAGCCATGGAAACTGCATGACGACTTCCCGTACGCCTCTCTCCGCCAGCATTGCCCTGGTCCTGCTTGGCGCCAGTGCCCTGGTCGCCACCACCGCACATGCTGAAACCACCCTGCCCAACCCTTCCACGCTCGATACCATCCAGGTCACCGGCATGGCCGAAGATGCCAGCAAGGTCGCCTCGCCGGTCAGCGTGATCAGCGCCGAGAAGATCCAGCAGGCCGGCGGCAACCTTGGCGAAGTGCTCGACGGCCTGCCCGGCGTGCGCGTGGATACCTTCGGCGCCGGCGCGGGACGTCCGGTGATCCGTGGCCAGACCGCGCCGCGGGTCAAAGTGCTGTCAGACAGTTCCAGCGTGCTCGATGCTTCGGACATCTCGCCCGACCACGCGGTCACCGTGGACCCCCTGCTGGGTGAACGCATCGAAGTGCTGCGTGGCCCGGCCACGCTCCTGTACGGCGGCGGTGCCATCGGCGGCGTGGTCAATGTGCTGGACAACAAGATCCCCAGCCGCCTGCCGGAAAACGGCCTGGAAGGCCGCCTGCTCCTGCGCGGCAACAGCGTGGCCGACGAGCGCGTCGGCGCCGCGGCCGTCACCGGCCAGATCGGCAACAACCTGGTGCTGCATGCCGAAGGCTCGTACAAGAACGCGGAAGACTACCGGGCGCCGGACCTGGCCGAATCCAAGGTGGATGCCACGTTCAGCCGCTCCAGGAATGGCAGCGTCGGCGCCAGCTGGGTGACCGACAAGGGCTATGTCGGCCTGGCCTATTCCTACCGCGATGATCACTACGGCCTGCCCGGCCACAGCCACGAATACGAAGGCTGTCACCCGCACGGCAGCGCGCTGCATTGCGGCTCGCACGATCACGGTGCCGAGGACGATCACGACCACGATCATGACCACGACCATGACCATGAGCACGTGGCGGCGATCAACCTGACCAGCAAGCGCATCGACCTGCGCGGTGAGTACGCCGACCCGTTCCCGGGCATCAGCCGCATCCGCTTCCGCGCCAACCACACCGATTACAGCCATGACGAAGTGGACGGCGACGAGGTCACCACCACCTTCGCCAACAAGGGCTACGACAGCCGTATCGAACTGGAACACGTGCCGCTGGGCCCCTGGAGCGGTGTGTTCGGCGTGCAGCATGCCGACACCACCTTCAGCGCCACCGGCGTGGAGGCCTTCCTGCCCACCGTCGATACCCGTTCCACCGGTGTGTTCCTGGTCGAGCACCTGGAAGTCAACGATCAATGGCACTTTGAGCTCGGCGCCCGCCACGAGTGGCTGACCCACCAGCCGCGCGGCGATACCCGCAACCGCCCCAAGTTCGATGACACCGCCAGCTCGTTCTCCGGTGCCGCCATCTGGTCGCTGCGCCCGGACCTGGCGCTGACGTTCTCGCTGTCGCGCTCCCAGCGCCTGCCGCATGCGCAGGAGCTGTATGCGCGTGGCATCCACATGGCCACCAACACCTACGAATGCGGCCTGCTGCCCAATGCCCTCACCTGCGGTGGCGCCGGCAATGATGCGGGCTATGACAAGGAAACCTCGAAGAACGCCGAGATCAGCCTGCGCAAGACCGAAGGTCCGCTGACCTTCAACGTCGGCGCATTCGCCAACAACGTGGATAACTACATCTACGCGCGCACCCTGGACCAGTTCGAAGCCTTCCGCCTGATCAAGTACACCCAGGCCGACGTCGAGTTCCGCGGCGTGGAAGCCGAGCTGAGCTACCAGTTCACTGACAGCTTCTCGGCCAC
The DNA here is from genome assembly GCA_032007425.1 of Stenotrophomonas sp. Lineage (GTDB taxonomy): Bacteria > Pseudomonadota > Gammaproteobacteria > Xanthomonadales > Xanthomonadaceae > Stenotrophomonas. Next base: position 29,225 of record DALZLW010000009.1, on the reverse strand, counting down.
GGCGTTCGGCGACCGCACCCGTGCCCGCTTTGCCGATGGCGGTGGCAACGTGCCACGCATTCCCGCCGCACGCTTCGGCGGACGCGCCAACGTCACGGCCGGCCAGTTCGACGGCGAGGTGGAACTGTATCGGGTCCAGCGCCAGCGCCACATCGATGACTACGAAGTGGAAACGCCCGGGTATGACATGTTGAATCTGACCTTGGCCTACAACCTGGTGGACCGCAACAGCCAGGTCTTCCTGCGCGGCAGCAACCTGCTCAACGAACAGGTCTGGAACCACGCCTCGTTCCTGGCCAGCACCGTGCCGCTGCCCGGGCGCAACATCAGCGTCGGCTTCAGCTACCGGTTCTGAGGCACCGCACGTGACCTTGTACGACCGGGTTGCAACGCTCCACGGCCATCGGCCGTGGGGCGACGTGCTGGATGCGGGTACCGGGCCGGCCTCGCTGCGCTGGCTGGAAGGACTGGACAGCCACTCCTGGACCGCCGTCACCGGCGCGAGCACGATGGCCGAACGCAGCGCTGCGGCGTTGGCCAACCCGCCACGCGCGCAGGACCGCCTGCTCACCGGCAACTGGATGGATCCCACCCTGCTGGCTGGCGAACAGTTCGACGTGGTGCTGGCGGACTACCTGCTCGGCGCCATCGAAGGCTTTGCCCCCTATTGGCAGGACCAGCTGTTTACCCGGCTGCGACCGATGGTCAAGCGTCGGCTGTACCTGATCGGGCTGCAGCCCTATGTGCACGGGCGTCCGGACAGCGTGGCCGGCAAACTGATCAATGAGATCGGTCGCCTGCGTGATGCCTGCCTGCTGATGGCCGGCGACAGCCCCTACCGCGAATACCCGTTGGACTGGGTGCTGCGCAGTTTGGAACAGGCCAGCTTCCGCATCGTCGATGCGCAGCTGGTGCCGATCACCTACGGCGCGCGCTTCATCCAGAGCCAGTTGGCCATGTGCAGCCACGCCGCCGGCAAGCTGGCCGACCGGCGCCTGGCGGTGGCCCTGCTGCAGCACGTTGCGGCACTGGAAGCGCGCGCCCTGGCCGCAGCGCGGCAGTTGGAGGGCCTGGCGCATGGCAATGACTACATCATCGTTGCCGAACCGGCCTGAGCAGCCGCCACGACCGCCACTGCCATGCACAGCCTGCCGCCGCCAGCGCCCGCCCCGAAGCCCACGACCGGACAGCGCGCGGCACAGCGCCGCCGCGAGGAACACGTGCTGGCCATCATCGCCGCCTGCCAGCAGCGGCAGCTGCAACTGACCGCCTCACGCCTGCGGGTGCTGCGCGTGCTCGCCGAAGACGAGGCGCCCATGAAGGCCTACGCCATCCTGGACGTGCTGCGCCGGGACACACCCAACACGGCGCCACCGGCGGTGTATCGGGCGCTGGAATTCCTGCAGGAACAAGGTTGGCTGGTGCGGCTGAACAGCATCAATGCCTACCTGCTGCGCCCACCGGGACAGGCACAGGCCTGCACCTACCTGGTCTGCGAACACTGCGAAGGCGTGGCCAGCGTGGCCGGCCGCCATCTGATGACCGGTGATGCCGGTGGCTTTGTGCCATCCAACAACACCGTGGAAATCACCGGCACCTGCAGCCGCTGCCGCGCCAATGGCGGCGCAGGCCCGCCTGGCCAGCGCTAGCCCATGGCGCCGGCGCATGGCCGCTGGCACCTGACATTCACGCTGAGCGCATCAGCCATCCACAATGCCGCGCGACGCGTGACGCTACACTCACGGCATGCGCATCATCGATCTCGAGCTCCCTGTATCCGACGTCGACAGCGTCGCCCAGTGGTTTGCCGCCACGCTGGAACAGCGCGTGGAAGGCCACCGCGTGCACATCGGCTGGAGCACGCTGACCCTGGTGCCGGCAAACGGACGCCCACTCGGCGGCGTGCACATCGCCTTCAACGTGCCGGACAACCGCTTCCCCGCCGCGATGGACTGGCTGCGTGCGCGTAGCCCGCTGCAGACCAACCCCGAAGGCCAGGACTACTTCGCGCTGCCCGGAAGCTGGCGCTCGCAGTCGGTGTACTTCAGCGGGCCCGATGGCCTGATCCTGGAGCTGATCGGTCGCCAGCGCCTGCCGGCCTCATCGCGCAGCGGCCTGTTCCGTGGCCGCGAGCTTACCTGCATCAGCGAAATCGGCCTGCCGTGCAGCGATGTCAGCGCGATGCGGCAGCACCTGGAAACGGCCTTGACGATCGCCCCCCTGTCCGAACCCAGTGCAGCGTTTGCACCGCTGGGCGATGACGAAGGCCTGTTGATCCTGGTCGATGCGGCACGCCGCTGGTTCCCGGAAGGCGTGGACCTGCCCAACGCGCAGGGCGTGCAGGTGAAGCTGGCCCACACCCTGCCACTGGCGGCGCCGTTCACCGAACCTACCCACGGCTGGACGCTGCGATAAGGCGCGGTCGGGCGAGGCCCGCCGCTACCAGCTCCCTGAAGCCCCACCACCGCCGCTGCGGCCGCCACCACCGGACCAGCTGCTGGAGCTGCTGGATGAACTGGACGAGGAACTGCTCGACCGGTAGCTGCGGCGCCCGCTACCGCCACTGCCACCGGTGGCCCACGCCACCGGCAGCATCAACATCAACCACGCCAGGTACAGCCCAATGCTGCCCAGGATGAGCGCAACGATCAGTGCATCGTGGCCGCGCTCCACCAGATACGCCAGCAGCACGCCGTACGCGGCTGTCAGCCCCGACAACAGCACCAGGCGCAGGAAGAATCCCACCCGACCCTTGCGCCAGCGCGCGCGCAGCGCCTGCACCTGGAAGTTCCCCAGCAGCACGGCCAGTCCCACCACGACATTGAGTGCAAGGTGCCGGGCCAGTGCCGGTGCACCATGGCCACGCACCAGCATCACCAGCGCGAACAGCACGCTCAAGCCGGCCATGGCGTACAGCACGCGCCTTACCCACACACTGCCGCGCCACAACCAACCCAGCACGAAACTCACCGGCACCAGCGTGGCCAGCACGAACACGAAATGCCCGGTGTAGCGCGGGTACAGCAGCCCCAGGCCCGCCACCCCGCCAGCCGCCACCAGCAGCAAGGCCAGTGGCTTCCACCAACGCGGCAGCACACGGCCGAACATCGTCTGTGGCGCCGGTGCCTGCCGTGGCACCGGCACACGGCCCTTGCCGCGTCGCTTCAGCGGCCGCACGGGTGCAGGTTGTGGCGCGGCCTGGTTGAAGCGCGGCCGGCCATACAGCCCCACGCCAAAGGCCAGCGCCATGGTGGCCAGCACCACCGTGTCGCCCCACATCCAGGTGGCCGGCAGGACGTTGTCAGCGACTGGCTCCGGCAAGGCCTCGCCGTCAATCAGACGCACCAGCATCGCCGAGCCCTCCAAAACGCCTTGGTCGATGTTGCCTTCGCGGAACGACGGCACGATGTGATCACGGATGATCCGCGCGGCGTAGGCATCAGGAATCGCCCCTTCCAGGCCATAACCGGTTTCGATGCGTACCCGCCGATCGGCCACGGCCACCAGCAGCAGCACGCCGTCGTCCACACCCGCACGGCCCAGCCGCCACTGTTCAAAGACCTGGTCAGCAAAGGCCTCGATGCTTTCATCGCCGGTGCTTTTCACCAGCAACACCTGCAATTGCGCGCCTTTGCGTTCGCGCAGGGCAAACGCCTGCTCACGCAGGGTGGTGATGGTGGACGGGGACAGTGCGCCGGCAAGATCGACCACCGGATCGCGCAATGGAGGAATTGCGGGTGCCGTGGTGGTCGCCGCAGCCTTCGGATCGGCTTGGGCGTCCAGCCCTACCACTTCTGTCGGCGGAACAGCCTGCGCCCGCACGATGGCGGGCAGCAGGGCAAGAAACAGCAGCAACATCAATCGTTTGACCATGCCGCCAGCATAAAGCGAACCGTCGCGATGGTGCGTGATGCCGCTGGACCCAGCGGCGGCACCAGGCCATGCCCGGCGCGCATCGCGGCAAGGAGCAACGCCGGGCATGACCCGGCGCTGCCCCTGCCTTGGCGCGCGCTACCTCAGTTGTACGTGGCCGTGAGGGTCACGTTCTTGTAGCCACCGGTCCCACCCACCAGGCGGATGAAGTAGGTATCGGCCACCGGCAACGCGGTCTGCATGTTCTGCGTGGTGCCGGCACGCACGCTGCTCACATCCGCACCGCTGCCATCACGCTCCGGCGCGCGCGTGGCACGCACATGGAACTTCAACTGGCCGCTGCCACCCAGGGTGCGGATCTGCAGGTTGCGGGCGCCGGCCGGCACTTCCAACCGGTACAACTGCCATGCGCCTTGTGCCGCGGCCAGCCCGGTCACGGCCTTGCCCTTCACCAGCGTCACCGCATTGCCTTCATCACCGCCCGCCGTGGCACCCGCCGCCCGGGCCACCGCCTGCGCCGCATCGACGATGCCGGCACCGATGCGGATGATCGGCTTGACCGGGAACACGGTGCTGGTCTGGGTCAGGATGTCACGCACATCACGCGGGGTCGGCAGCGGGCGGTTGGCGGTGTAGGCCGCGCTGAAGATCAGTGCCGCGACACCGGCCACGTGCGGGGCCGCCATCGAGGTACCGGTGTAACCGGCGTAAGTGGGGGTTTCCGGACCATGCGCGCCGGTGTTCAGCGTGGACCAGATGTAGCCTGCGCGCACCGTGGTACCGGTGGACGGATCATCGTTGGTGTACGCGCCGCCGCCCGGCGCCGACAGGGTCACGCTGTTGCCATAGCTGGAATACGAAGCACGCGTGCCGGTGATACCGGTCGCCGCCACGTTGATCACGCCCGGGCAGCTGGCCGGCGTGGACGAACCTGCGTCGATGTTGTCATTGCCCGCCGCCACCACGACCACGCTGCCGCGCGCCATCGCCGCGGCAATCGCCTGGCCGGTCACGCTGTCGGCCGTACACACGCCACTGCCACCCAGGCTCATGTTGATCACTTCGGCCGGGTTCTTGTTGTCCGGCACGCCTTCCACATGGCCGCCCGACGCCCAGGTGATGGCATCGGCGATGTCGGCGGTGCTGCCACCGCAATGGCCCAGCGCACGGATCGGCAGGATCTTCGCCTTCGGCGCCACGCCGACCATGCCCACGCCATTGTTTGTCAGTTCGGCGATGGTGCCGGCCACGTGGGTGCCGTGCCAGCTGCTGTCCTGCTGTTCCTGCGGCTGCGCGCAGCCGCCGTTGGCCACCAGGAACTTGTCTTCGCTCGTCCAGTCGCCGGTGTCCCAGCCGCCGGCCTTGCGACCATCGACACCGCGACCGGACACGAACCCATTGGTGATGAAATCGTAGCCTGCATCGGCCAGTGACAGGTCCAGGTCCGGGTGCTGGGTGATGCCGGTGTCGATCACCGCCACGGTGATGCCTTCACCATCGCCGTACTGCCAGGCCGGGATCACGTCGATGCCACCCTTGTTGGGGAAACCAACGGTCTTGTCCGGTTCCACATATTCCATGTGGCCATCGGCGGCGCGCATGTGCCACTGCACGTTGAAGTTCGGATCGTTGGGAATGCTCGCACCCGGCGACAGCACGGCCTTGTTCACCGTACGGATCGCCTGCAGCATCACGTTCGGCTCCACATGCAGCACGTTGGGGTCGGCCTTCAGCTGCTGCACCAGGCTGTCCACCTGGGTCTGGCTCAGCGCGCGGCTGGGCCGCACCAGATCGGCGCCCACGCCCAGGCGGCGCACGCGGGTCAGTGCCGGCGGTGCCTGCTTGTACTGCGCATTCCACTGCGCGCGCACGCTGGCGCTGCCCATCACCGTGTTCAGGCGGGTGGCCGCGGCGCTGGCACTGCTGCGTGCAGTGGTGCCGTTGCGGTAGGTAACGATCAGCCCGTCATACAGCGCGGTGGGCTGCTTGCTGTTGCCGGTCTGCAGGGTAGAAAAACGCGGCTGTGCAGCGTGCACAGCCGGCAGCACGGCCAACAAGGAGGCGGCCAGCAGGCTGCGCTGCAGGGTCTTGGAACGCTTGCTCATCTCAATCTCTCCGAGGAAGGGGCGGGCGGCGGCACGCGGCCGCCGCCGTGCGTGCTGCAATTACAGGTCGAAGCCGAAGCCGATGCCGGCCGAGTTGTCGCTGCCGCTGAAGGCGCCGCCCAGGCTGAAGCTGGCGCGCTCGCTGATCTGCTTGGAGTACCCCACCGACAGTGCGCTTTCACCGCCCTGCCAGCCGGCGCCCACCGCCACGCGGCCACGCGGGCTGCGGCTGCCGGCGGCATTGATGGCCATGTTCATCATCGCCGAGTTCATCGCGCCCATCCGGTCCATGCGCTGGTCCTGCTTGCCCAGGCGACGGTCCATCTCGGTGCCCAGCTGTTCAAAGCGATCATTGAGCGCATTGACCCGGCTGTCGGTGTAGGCATTGGCTGCCGTCACACGCGTGTCGGTGTAGGCATTGGCCGCAGTCACCCGCGTATCGGTATAGGCGTTGGCGGTGCTCACCGACTGACGGTCGCCGGCCTGTACCTGGCCCACGTTCGCCGCATCGTTGCTGGCCGTACCCGCCGCCACGTGGGTGACCTGGCGGTCATTACCGGTGCTGCCCACCGACACGCTGTTGGCGCGGTCGGCCACCGAACCCTGGCCCAGTGCCACGGCATTGTCGGCAGTCACGCTGGTGCCCTGGCCCACGGCGGTACCCGAAGCCGCGCTTACGCTGCTGCCCTCGCCCACCGCCACCGCATTGGTGGCCGCTGCACTGATGCTGCTGTTGGCACCCACCGCCGTGCTGCCATCGGCCAGCACCTGGGCATTGGCACCCAGCGCGGTATCGTTGGGGCCCACCGCCACCGCACCGGCGCCCACCGCCGTTGCGTTCTGGCCGCCAGCACTGGCCTGGCTGCCGATCGCCACCGCATTGGTACCCGGCGCGATGCTGGCACCGGTCTCACCGCCCACCTGCACGCCACCGGCGGCGGTGCCTGCCGTGCGCACTTCCAGCGCGGTCACCCGCTCACCCAGCTTGCCAAAGGCACCACTGAGTTCGGTCACCTGCGCGCCCAGCTGGCTCCAGGCACCATCCAGCGCGGTCACTGCGGCATCCACCGAATTGAACACATTGCCCTGCACCGTGTACGCCGGTGCCACGAAGCTGCCATCGGCGGCGATGCTGCCGCCCAGCGCGGACACCGTGTACCCGAGGTTGGCACGCAGCGCTTCGTCGCTGCTGTTGAACATCTGCGACAGGGCCTTGAACTGGCCCAGGTTCACCGCATCGGTATCTTCGGTACCGGCGGCGACGTTGACGATCTGGCGCTCGGCACCTTCGCTGCCCACCGACACCGTGCCATCACGGTCAGCCACGCTGCCGGCACCCAGCGCCACGCTGTTCAGGCCGATGGCCGCCGATCCCGTGCCAAGCGCCAGGCTGCCATCGGCCAGCGCCGTGGCGGCGGTACCGATGGCGGTGGCGCCGATGCCATTGGCACTGGCGATGTACCCCAGGGCGGTCGCTTCCTCGCCATCGGCAAAGCTCTGCGCACCCACGGCGGTGCTGCTGTTCTGGGTGCTCAGTGCCTGCGCGCCCAGCGCGGTGGCGTACTGGCCATCGGCATGGCTGTCATAGCCCATCGCCACGCCGTAATCAGAAAGCGCCCAGGAACCGGCACCGATGGTCACCGCGCCCAGCCCGTTGGCCTGGGTGTAGATGCCGGCGCTGCTGGAACCGATGGCGATGCTCTGCTGGCCATGGGCCAAGGAGGTTTCACCCAGCGCCACGGCGCCGTCGCCCCACGCCTGCGCCCCCCAGCCGGACGCGGTGGCGGCAAAGCCGGTGGCCTCGGCGAAGCTGCCGATCGCCGTGGCCACATCGTTGTTGGCATAGGCGCCATAGCCGATGGCCGTGGACTGAATACCGTTACCGGCTGCCGACGAACCGACGGCGGTTGCGTAGATGCCCGGCGCCCGCGAGCCACTGCCCAGCGCCGTCGCGCCCTGGCCTTCGGCCACCGCCGACCAGCCCACGGCCGTGGCGGTGGAGCCGGTAGCGGTGGCCACCGAGCCCACAGCCACCGAACCAAACCCGGTGCTCTGCGCGCCATCGGAATCACCGAAGGCGCTGCCGAAGAAGCTGCCACCGATCGCCACCGCCGACTGCCCGGTCGCCGCGGCGCCGTCACCCATGGCGATGGCGGTGTTGCCGGCCAGCGTGCGGTGGCCGATGGCGATGCCGTACGCGTCGGTCACCTCGGCCCGCGGGCCGATGGCCACGCCGTAATTGCCGGCCGCTGCCGCGCTGGCGCCCACCGCGATGGCATGGGTGCCACTGGCCACCGCGTCATCGGTATCGTCTTCCTCGCCATCGGCGGCGAAGTAACGGCTGGCCGCATCCAGCGCCGCCGGGGTGGCGGCATCGTCGGCGGCCGGATCAGCGACCACCGGGTCAGCGGCAGCGGCGGTGCCGGCCAGCGCCAGCAACAGCGCGGCTGTCAACGTACTGAAAGACGGAGCGGTCAGGATGCGGCGCAAGGAACGGTGCCCGACACGGGCGTGCGGCTGGACTCGGCGGTTCATGTGGTTTCATCCGGAGGAAGGGTTGGCCACGCCTGCCCCCCATGGCCGACGTGGTCCGTGCCTCGATTAATCAACAAGCGCGGCGGCCGCTTCAATTCCCGCATTCTCACCGTTGCCTCACGCTAGACTCACGGCCATGGGGACAACGCGGCCATACCGGGCAGCATGGGCACCATGGCGCCGGGCGGCGGCATGGCTGCGCCGCGTGCCCGTGACCGACCCGGTGGACCGCCGCAACGCGCCGGCCCTGCAGGTGCTGATGATCTTCCTGGGCGTGGAAATCCCGCTCAACAAGCTCTACCACGTGCTCACCTACCCCGTCCACATGTCGCCGGCGCAGCTGGCCGTGGACCTGGGCACCGACACCGCGATGACCGTGGCGGCCTGGTGCAGCGTGTGGATGATCCGCCGCGGGCTGGTCAAGCACGGCGCGGCGATGTTCATCGGGGTCACCCTGTGCTGCGCCTTCGCCGCCAACCTGGCCTTCGGCTACCAGCTGCAGGCCTTCGATCCCTACCCGATGATGCTGCTCACCCTGGCCGCGCTGGTGATCGGCCGTGGCGCGCTGTGGGGCGTGTATGCCTGCATTCCGCTGATGTTCCTGGTCGGCATGGGCAGCCCCTGGGGCCAGCTGTCACAAGGCAGCGGCAGCGCCAACCGCTTCCAGAACCTGCCGTCGCTGGCGCTGAGCTACTTCATGATCACCCTGGTGCTGGACCGCACCGTGGCCGCCCTGCGCGAAGGCCTGTTCCGGGCCCGCCACGCGGCACGGCGCATGCGTGAGGAAATGCGTGAGCGCGAACGCGTGCAGGCGCGGCTGCTGCATCTGCAGAAGATCGAGACCGTCGGCCAGCTCACCAGCGGCGTCTCGCACGATTTCAACAACATCCTCGGCAGCATCATCGGCCATGCCTCGCTGCGGCACCGCGCCTACGAACTGGATTTCGACGCCGAACGCGAAGCACCGCAGCTGGCCGAGGCACTGGAAGGCGTGGAACAGGCCGCCCAGCGCGGCATCGCGGTGACCCGCAAACTGCTCAGTTTCAGCCGCCAGGACCTGTTGGTGCCGGTGGTCTTCGATGCTGCGCAAATCGTGGACGAACTGCAGCCGATGCTGCGCCAGCTGCTCGGGCCCGGCATCACGCTGCAGGTGGAACGCACGCTGGCCCCTGCCCCGGTGCGGCTGGACCGCAGCCAGTTCGAGCTTGTGCTGTTGAACCTGGCCGCCAACGCGCGCGATGCCATGCCCGACGGTGGCCGCTTCCACATCCGCATCAGCCACGACAATGACAGCGTGCTGCTGCAGTTGACCGACACCGGGAGCGGCATGAGCGCCGCCGTGATGGCCCAGGTATTCGAAGCGTTCTACACCACCAAGCCCAGCGGGCAAGGCACCGGCCTGGGACTGGCCGTGGCGATGGACATGGCGCGTGCCGCCGGCGGCCAGCTCCGCGTCGACAGCGCGCCCGGCGAAGGCGCCTGCTTCAGCCTGCAGCTGCCGTTGGCATCAGCAGATACCCCTGCCCGCGCACGGCGGTAAGCGGCAGCGCGCTGCCAGTGCGCTCCAGCACTTTCTGCCGCAGGCGGTGCAACAGCACGTCCAGCCGGTGCGGATCGATTTCCATCCCCAGTTCACCACCCAAGGTCGCCAGCAGCGCTTCGCGCTGCACCAGCCGCCCACGCGTGCGCCACAGGCACAACAACACGCGGCGCTCGGAATTGGTCAGGGCCAGCGCAGTGCCATCGGGGGCAAACAAGCACCAGCCATCGTCCTGTAGTTGCCAATCAACCACCGTGGTGCCCAGCGTGGCGGCGGCCGCTTGGCTGGTCGAAGACGCAGGCGCTTCCACAGGCGAGGGGGCGCGCTGCAGCCGACGGGCGACGCTGAACAAGGTGGCCGCCAGCATCTCGATGTCCACCGGCTTGACCAGGTAAGCATCGGCGCCCTGGCTCAACCCCTGCACCCGGTCAGGTGAACTGCCACGGCCGCTGAGGATGATGATGCCCATGCCGGGATAGCGCTGCTGCAGATCGCGGGTGACGGTGAGCCCGTCGCCATCCGGCAGGCCGATATCAAGCACGATCAGATCCAGCCGACGGCTTAGCAGCACCTGTTCCAGTTCGGCGATGGTGCGCATCGGCAACACATCAAAACCGTGCCGACGCAGGCCCGGGACCAGCACGCGGTCGCGCAGCATGTCGTCGTCTTCCAGCAGGGCCAGGCACAGCGGCGACGAGGCGGCAGGATCGATTTCAGATGTAACGTTCAAGTGCATACCAGCGGGCAGAGCAACCGCCCCATGGTAGCCCCGGGCCCTGCCCGGCGGAACGTCTGTTACCCCGCCAGAGGATCGGGCGTTCGAGCCGCCACGGTCGGTGCTCCAGGCTGGTCGCTGCGCTCGCCGGGCGTAGCCCGGCGCAACCCACGTTCCTGGCCGCGGTGGGCGCCGGGACAGGCCCGGCGCTACCGCGACGCTGGATTCACTCTTCTTCGTCCTGGTGATTCTGCTGCTGTTTCTGGGGGCGCTGCTGCTGGTCCTGCTGTGGGGTCTTCTGCGGCTGGTTCTGTTGATTGGCCATGATCGTTCCTCCACTGCCGCAGGCGGAATGCCGCGGTCATGGCCATCGTCTGCAAGTGCCCGTTACGCAGGCGTGGGAAGGATGGCGTGACGGCGTCAACGGCGCGCAGACAGCTTTCGCGGAAGTACCGGAAAGCCTTGTAGCACTAACACCTGAAGGATTAAGGCGGGCGTACGCGTTGCCGCGCCATCCCATCGTCATCGCGTCGGGTCGATGACAGCCTGCATCATCGCGATCTCTGATCGAACCGCACCTGCGCGTTGCGCCTCCGCTTCCCAGCCCTGCACGGCAGCCCTCACCTCGGCAATCATTGCTTGGGCCTGTACCTGGGAAAGCCCATACGCCTTGCAAGTCAGTGCGGCCCGAGCCGTACTCGGCGTCGGATCGCTGCCAGCTATCGCGAGCACATGGATGTCCTTGTGCGGATTCGGATTCACATCGAACGCAGGCGAAAGTCGCCAGCCATTGCCATGACGCAGGAAGCCATGATTGCGCAGATGATCATCGCGATTACCCACCAGGATGTTGAAAATCACACGGCGGAACAGCTGATGTAGATCATCGCTGATGGAACCGGATGCGCCGTGGGCTGAGATGACGTAAGCAAGATCCTCGTAGCCAGCGTCATCACCGCCCAATGCATTGAGGAGGGTCTTGGCCGAAGCGTAATGAACCCGAGCCCCACCTTCACGGTCGAAGCGACGCACCGCAAAGGTGTGGCCTCGCGATGAGAGTTGCATCAGCTTCGCATCGGGCATTTCAATGCCCGCCTTGCGCGCCAGCACAGTGGTGACGAACTCCCACAGGCCCACATCGTACGTGTCATCTGTTGACGGGAACTTGGCCATCCACAACTGGCCGTCGGGCTCGGTGAAGCTGGCTTTCGGCCTTGCCCCACCCAATGAACTTCCAGGCACGATGAGTTGGGACATCCATCTGAGGTCCTCGCTGTCCTGCATGCCATCGCCGCGCTCCAGACGCCCGGCGTACTCTTCCAGACTACGTAGCTGAGTGACAGGCGGTGCACTGAGGCTGCTGTCATCCAGGTAGCGAGCAGAGGCGGGATCAATGAAACGCAGTGCGCCCATACGACTCTGATCATTCACGCCCAAGAGGTAGTCCCAAGGACGCAGCGAGCGTACGCGCCGCCCTTCGAGTGCGGCCCGCATTGCCTCACGCCGATCCATCAGCAACCGCCCCCAGCGATCGGGGGAGCAATCCTCGAACGCAGGCGTCAACTCCGAAGCGCCAGCGGTTGCCGTATGTCGCCCGGGGAAGAGTGGTACCTGCTCATCGAGCGCAAACGGTGCAGGAACAGCGTAACCGAGCCATGGCGCCGTGTATGAAAAAGCGATTGCCTGCCCGGTGCGCGTATCCGTTCGATGTAGTTCACCGATCTTGAGCGCAGGACACAGCGACTGTGCATCCAACCAGACGTCGGCCAGATCCAGGGCGGGGAGATCCATGACGGACGAAGCAGGCATCGAATCAGCCCCCGCTCCGGTTGCTGGCCGTCGGGCGCACCAACGCCGCATTGGCGAGTTGCTGACCGACCTTGTCGTCACCGAGCAGATGCGTGATGTCTGACTCAAGGCCCAGGATGGCCAACACCTGGATCAACGTGGCCAAGCTGACCGAGGCATCCCCCGCTTCCAGTTTGGCCAGCGTCGTCCGCGAGACACCGGCACGCTCCGCCATCTGCGCCTGTGTAATCCGGCGGGCAGTGCGGGCTACGACCAAGCGCTGGCCCAGTGACTCACTGAGCCGGCGCAGGCGGGGCGTAAGGAAGTTCGTCCTGGCACTCATGTCCAGAATTATAGTCACAAACCTCGTTTGTGATCATTTTTCTGGTCATTCATGGGGTTGAGTCTGTTCATATTCATCTTTCAGGCCCCGCATTCCGGCAGTGCCGGGCCACGCCCGATGCCACCGTGCTTCCCCCATGACGCGTCACCCGCGCTGCGTTACGGCATCACCGGCGGCACATAGGCCAAGGTCATCCCCAGCAGCCACAGCAGGCCCAGCACCAACGGGATGTGCACCAGCAACTGGATGAAGGTGAAGCCGACGATATCGCGTGCCTTCAATCCCAGCACACCCAGCAAGGGCAGCATCCAGAACGGATTGATCAGGTTCGGCAGCGCCTCGGCCGCGTTGTACACCTGCACCGCCCAGCCCAGGTGTGCCTGCAACTCGTTGGCGGCCTGCATCACATACGGCGCCTCGATGATCCACTTGCCACCGCCCGACGGCACGAAGAAGCCGAGCACCGCCGAGTAAACGCCCATCACCAGCGCGAACGTGTCCTGGCTGGCCACGTGCACGAACAACGTGGAAAGACGATGCGCCAGCGTTTCACCATCGCCGCCGGCCGCATGGGTGAGGATCATCGCGATGCCGCCATACAGCGGGAACTGGATCAGCACACCGGTGGTGCTCGGCACGGCCTTGGCCACCGCGTTGAGGAAGCTGCGCGGCCGCCAGTGCAGCAGCAGGCCCAGCGAAATGAACAGGAAGTTGTAGGTGTTGAGGTTGGCGATCGCGGTGACCACCGGCTTGCTGGCGAACCCGTTGAACAGCCAGCCAAACGCCAGGAACGAGAGCAGGACCGTCAGCAGGGGGCTGTATTCCAGCCACTCGCCCGGCCGCGTGCGCGGCTGCAGCGATTCGGCTTCGGCCTGTGCCGCACCTTCGAAATCGGCGGCGACACGGGCGCTGCGTTCATTGGGCGCGGTCAGCCAGGCGACCAGCAGCGACACCACGATCAGCGCCGCGGTCAGCACGATGGACTGCCACAGGAAGATGGTTTCGGTGAAGGGCAGCACACCGGTGATTTCCACCAGCCCCGGCGGCATGCTGGCCGGATTGGCCTGCAACTGCGCAGCGGACGAACTCAAGCCCATCGCCCACACCGCGCCCAGCCCCAGATAGGCTGAAGCGCCGGCGGCGCGGTAATCCATGCGCAGTTCCTCGCGGCGGGCCAACGCCCGCACCAGCAGGCCACCGAACACCAGCGAGAAACCCCAGCTGAGCAGCGAGGCCAACATGCTCACCAACCCCACATACACCACCGCACCGCGACCGGTTCGCGGCACCCGGGCGAGAAAATCGATGAAGCGCGCCACCACCGGCGCGGTGGCCACGGCGTACCCACCGATGACCACGAAGGCCATCTGCATGGTGAAGGGGATCAGGCTCCAGAAGCCATCGCCGAAGCTCTTGGCCGTGGCCTGCGGGGTGGCGCCAAAGCCCATCGCTGCCACGGCCACGATGACCACGCCCAGCACCGCGAACACATAGGCGTCGGGGAACCACTTTTCCGCCCAGGCGGCCGAGCGCAGCGCCGCGCGCGCCATCCAGCCGTCCTGTTCCACCGCAACCACAGGCTTGGAAGCCATCACCCACCCTCCCAGGTTTGTAAGGGATTGATTCTGCGGTTGGAGGGGGGTGTTGTCAGCCACCTATTGGTCTTAGGCCGGATGTAACACTACTTGGCCCGTGAAGGCGGCTTTGGCGGGGCGTCCGGTGTATAGAGCTGGACATCCACGTCCGGCAGCAAGCGGAATGCGTTCTCGATCATGGGCCGTACGTCCTTCCAATCAAGCCCACCCAGACCGCAGCCCAGCGGCGGCAACGCCAGCGACTTGATGTCGTGGCGGCGTACCGTTTCCACCAGGTCACTCAGCCCGGACTCGATATCGCCCAGCCGGCTGGAACTACGCCAGTGGCCCTTGGTGGGAAAGTTGATGACCCATTTGGGCCCATCGCCCAAGCGTTTGAGCGGGACGACATGCATTTCACCCAGCCGCACCTCACCCTGCTTTGCATCCGCGTTATAGATGCGGAACACCGATGGGAACTGCTGCTTGAACTGGAGCGCCAGTCCTTTGCCCATGACGCCTTTCGTGTTCACCGGGTTGACCAGGGCTTGCACCTTGGCCTCCAGAAGGTTGCCGCTGACGTCGCTGATCATCGGTCGCAGTACTTGGCCAAGGTGGCGTGCAGGGTTGCACTGACCGAGGCGCCTTACAACCACGAATCGCGCATTGACCGGCATGCAAGGTGACGACACGGGTGCGGGGCGCTATCGGCCTGCCCGCATGGCGGTTCCTGCCCCATGGCAGCAGCGGGGCGGCCATCTCGCCCTACCCCATCGGGCGGGGAAAACCGGCCCCGGGATTGAATGATTTCTCATATACGCGCCACGGTGACGCGGGGCACGCTTGAGGTGCCGGGGAACACCTCGGCCGGGATTGCCATCCCGAAGAACATGAAGATCTTCTCTGTACTTGCCGTTTCGGCACGGCGGAGAATGCACTGTGCTGCCCAGGTTCCATGGCGGACGGTGTGCGGGGATCTCTCTCGATCCGCCGGTTTCTTTGATCTTCTTCGTTCCCGGTATGGCAACCCGCACCGTCCGCCACCTCGCACTTGGGCAGGTGGCCACCCACTGCGAGGATCTCATGGCCTGCTTCCACCCCAATGCCGAACGGCTGCACGCGCTGATCGGCGATGCCGTTCTGGACCTTCCTGCCCCCGTTGTCGCCCAGCTTGAAGCCCTGCTAATACAACGCCGGGCCACGTCTTTCATGCACCAGATGGCGCGGATGAACTACCCGCTGGCGGCCGACGGCACCGTTTGGGACGAACCCGGTGCGACCATTGAGCGCAGCGAGGCGCTGGCCCAGGTCAGCCGCAGCCTGCACGGGCTGGGCACGGTGCTGGCGCTGTTGGCGGCAGGGCTGATGCAGCGCAAGGACCCGGGGGCTGAGCAGTTGGGGGATAACGTGCTGCAGGGCTTGCTGGCGGCGGGGCGGGAGCTGGTGGAAAGCGCGACGGATGCGCTGCATGAGGGGCGGTGAGGCAGGAAGGGCCCTGCCGTGGGCGGGTGACAGCCGTTGGTTGTCACCCGTCCAGTAAGGCGCTGGAAAAGTAAGCGCCATGCGGGTGTAGTAATATTCCAACGGAAATCGAGCCAATAAGCGGAGTACCCACGGCGGCGGCCCTATCCATTATTGGAATGGAGTTAATCCCAACTGCCCGGTACCGCTGCATTTGCGTTAGAACCTTCCCCACTCCGTTGTGAAGCGAACAAGGAACCAGAGATGAAGATCGCCGTTGCAGGCACGGGCTATGTAGGTTTGTCCAATGCAGTACTACTGGCCCAGAACCACCAAGTGATGGCGCTCGATATCGATGCCAAGCGGGTTGAGAGCATCAACAACCGGGTTTCGCCGATTGAAGACCGGGAAATCGAGGCATTCCTCGCAGAGAAGCCGCTGGACCTCACCGCCACCCTGAGCCCCGAAGAAGCCTACGCCGGCGCCCGCTTCGTGATCATCGCCACGCCGACTGATTACGACCCGACCACCAACTACTTCAACACCAGCTCGGTGGAATCGGTGATCCGCAGTGTGATCTCGATCAACCCGGATGCGGTGATGGTGATCAAGTCGACCATTCCCGTTGGCTGCACGGCCAAGCTGCAGGAGCAGTTCGGCACCAAGAACATCATTTTCTCGCCGGAGTTCCTGCGTGAAGGCCGGGCGCTGTATGACAACCTGCACCCCAGCCGCATCATCGTCGGCGAACGCTCGGAACGTGCCGCGGAGTTCGCTGAGCTGCTGAAGGAAGGCGCGATCCGCAAGGATTCACCGGTGCTGTTCACCGACGCGACCGAAGCCGAAGCGATCAAGCTGTTCGCCAACACCTATCTGGCCATGCGCGTTGCGTTCTTCAACGAACTGGACACCTACGCCTCCTCGCACAACCTCGACACCCGCCAGATCATCGACGGCGTAAGCCTGGATCCGCGCATTGGCGACCATTACAACAACCCGTCGTTCGGCTACGGCGGTTACTGCCTGCCGAAGGACACCAAGCAGTTGCTGGCCAATTACAGCAATGTGCCGCAGAACCTGATCAACGCCATCGTGGAATCGAATCGCACGCGTAAAGACTTCATTGCCGACGAAGTGATTCGCCGCGCACCGAAGGTGGTGGGTATTTATCGTCTGGTGATGAAATCCGGCTCGGACAACTTCCGTGCCTCGGCGATCCAGGGCGTGATGAAGCGGATCAAGGCCAAGGGCATCGAGGTGATCGTCCACGAGCCGGTGCTGAAAGAAGGCGAGTTCTACCGCTCGCGCGTGGTCAACGACCTGGCCGCGTTCAAGGCGGAGGCCGATGTGATCATCGCCAATCGACTGGCCACCGAACTGGACGACGTCAGCGACAAGGTCTACACCCGCGACCTGTTTGGCGCGGATTGATTCTGAGAGGCTGATGAGCGTGGTAGCGCCGGGTTTGATCCGGCGCTACCGATGGCTTAACGCAGTGCCAGGTCCAGCGCGATACCGGCAAACAGCACCGCGCCTACCCAGTTGTTATGCAGGAACGCCTTGAAGCAAGGCTCCCGCTCGCGATTCCGACACAGCCAGAACTCGTAAACAATCAAGACCGCGGCGGCCGCCACGCCAACGGCGTACACGGCGCCTAATCCCGCACGCAGGCCCACCAAGGCCATTGCAGCCAGGAACACCGCGTAGAGAATTCCCTGGATCACCAGATCCAGATCACCGACCAGAATCGCCGTAGAGCGCGAGCCCATTTTCAGATCGTCATCGCGGTCCACCATCGCATACCAGGTGTCATACGCGGTCGACCACAGGATGTTCGCCACGTAGAGCAGCCACGCCAGCGGCGGGATCTCGCCCTGCACAGCGGCAAAGGCCATCGGTACGCCCCACCCAAAGGACATGCCCAGATAGACCTGCGGCAGGTGGGTGTAACGCTTCAAGTACGGATAGCTGGCGGCGAGGAAGATGCCGACGAAGCTCAGCCCTACCGTGAGCCAGTTCATGGTCAGCACCAGGCCAAACGCCGCCAGCATCAGCACTGCAAACAGCGCCAACGCCTCACGACCACGCACCGCGCCGCTGGCCAGCGGGCGATCCTTGGTGCGCTTTACGTGTGGGTCCAGCCAACGGTCGGCATAGTCATTGATCACGCAGCCGGCGGAGCGGGTCAGCCAGACACCGGCAGTGAAGACGAAGAGCGTCCACAGCGGCGGCAGGCCATCGGCAGCCAGCCAGAGCGCCCACCAGGTGGGCCAGAGCAGCAGCAAGGTGCCGATGGGCCGGTCGGCGCGCATCAGCTTCCAGTAGTGGCGCCAACGCGGTATCGGCGGGGTCAGGGTGTGTTCGTTTGCCATCGGCCAATGATACGCCTCGGCAAGAAAAAACCCGACGTGCTGGGCACGCCGGGTTTCCGTTCAACCGAGTTGCCTGGACAGCGAAGGATCAGTCCTTCTTGTCCGAGGCGTACTCGTAGTAACCGTAGCTGTAATAACCGGTGGCACGCTTCTCGACCGCATTGAAGATCGCGCCCTTGATCTGCACGCCGTTCTGCTCGAAGCGCTGCAGGGTGAGCAGGATTTCCTTGGCCTGATTGACGCCGAAGCGGGTGACCAGCAGGCTCGAGCCCGCATGGGTCGCCACCAGCGCGGCATCGGTCACGGCCAGAATCGGAGGCGTATCAACAATCACCAGGTCATACTGCTTGGACAGCGATTCCAACATCTGCGAGAAACGCGGGTGCATCAGCAACTCAGCAGGGTTAGGCGGAATGTCTCCACGGGTCATGTAGTGCATGTTCTCCAGACCCGGAACCGGATGGATGGCCGCTTCCACCGAAGAGGTACCCCCGAGCACGTCGGACAGACCGCCCTTCGGCGCAATACCCAGCAGCTTGTGCAGAGTGCCCTTGCGCATGTCGGCGTCGATCAGCAGCACGCGTTGGCCGGCCTGGGCAATCACCGCCGCCAGGTTGCTGGAGACGAAGGTTTTACCCACGCCCGGACGCGGACCCGAGATGGCCAGGATGTTGTTCTTGGCCTCCAGCATCGCGAAGTGCAGGCTGGTACGCAGGCTGCGCAGCGCTTCCACGGTGGGCTCGGCCGGATCGGTGACCGCCAGCAGGTGCTGACGACCATCGGCGATGACCCGCGTGCCGTGCTTGCCTTTGCGGAGCTTGGGCAGCGTGTTCGACACGCTCAGCGGGATGGCGGCGTAGACCGGCAGTCCGAGTTCTTCGATGTCGGCCGGGTCTTCGATGCCGGGGTTGAGCATGCGCTGGAGGAAGACGAAGGCGATCGAGAGGAACGCGCCCAACAGCGTGGCAATCGCAACGATCAAGGCCTTGCGGGGCTTGACCGGATTCGCGATATCAACAACTGCGGGGTCTACGATACGAACGTTGCCCACAGCACCCGCACGGGCGACGTCCAATTGTTGTGCCTGATTCAACAGCGCCGTGTAAAGCTCATTGCTTACCTGCAGATCGCGGGTAAGGCGCAGCAGTTCCTGTTGCGTATCAGGCAACTGACCAACCTGGCGCTGGAAACCGGCCTTACGGCCTTCCAGGTCACTGATCTGCTTAAGCAATGCACGGTAAGCCGGATGCTCGCGGGTGAAGCTGCGATCCATCTCAGCCTGCTTCAAACGAAGCTGCTGAATGCTCCCTTCAACTGCAACCTCTTGCTCAAGCAAACCCTTGGTCTGCATGGTGATATCGACGGAGTTTGCGCGAGACTGATAAGCAGTCATCGCATCTTGCGCCTGCTCCACCTGTCGGCGAATTGTCGGCAACTGATCCTTCACGAACTGAAGCTGCGATGCGGCCTCCGCAGAACTCCGGTCAACATTCTGGCGAACATAGGCATCAGCAACCTGCTGAACGAAGGCCTGCGCGACCAATGGATCCGAGTTCTCATAGCTGAGCATCAAGATCCCAGAATCTTTACCTACTTCGCTCGCCTTCAGATCGTCCTGCAGATCTGAAAGCACGTCTAGGCGACGGAGCTTGGTAATCTCAAACCTTGTACCAGGATTTGCGCGGAGCGAAGCGAGCTCCAACGTAACTCCCTGCCCCTGTGCAGGCATGCCAACCTTGCCTGCCAGCAATAGATCGCCGTCCTCGTTAAACAGAGTGAAAGCCGAATCTGACTCCCCCACCTCGAGTGTAAGGACAGCGTCTAGAAGCGCGGGGGGAACTTTCAAGGTGTGGACATCAATTTCCTCGCCCCCCCAGCCAAACTGACTCAGACCAAGTTTAGCGGGCGCAACCTCGCCGTCGGAGGCTGGTTCAAATCGCCTTGCAAAATATTCGCCGAGCAAAGGAAACCGGCGGGGTACCGCCCTCACATCCAGCTTCAGCTGATCGATGGCAGTCCCCACACCTGTACGTGAAGTCAAAAGAGCGACCTCAGTGGTCGCGGCAGTACTTCCACCACCGGCGAGAGACGTAAGATCGGCAAGCCCGGGGATGGTGGGCATCTTAGACTCAACCTGCACCATCGCTTGAGCCTGGTAAACAGGCGTAGAAAGCAACGCGTACGCTACGCCCAGCCCACAGAACACAGCGGTCGCAATTGCTATCGACCACTTCCGATCGACGAGCACGCCAAGCAGCTCACGCAGATCGATCTCGTCATCCTTGATCACTCGAGATTCCGCTTGTTTTGTCATCGCTTCCACTTGATCTCAGGAGCTGCACGTCAATGGAGCGGCAACTCTACATAGGGCAAACACCGGAAGCCGGACACCGCAACTTTGGCCATGAACTTAGTTCAAAGGAGCGGCAGACGGCTACGGCACGTTCTTGAACCACAGCACAACCCGCCTTGCCCGGCATACGCCAGACAGCTTACCAGTCTATCGCATTCTAGGCCCCACGGATCTTCCGCCCCTTTGTTAGCGCTAAAAATGTGACGCAAATCGCGTGACGGCAGTGTCATTGTAGCATCGAGGTGCACATGCACTCATATTCTGCGCCCGACCTCGAACACGGCCGTATGAAGAGCCTCGTCAAAGCGCACACAGAGTCCTTGAGGGAACCGGAAGGCGGAGACGCATATCAAATCCCTACAGGCACGGCAAAGCGAGCGGTCCAACTTCTGCTCCGAACGACGCGACTCAAACCGTATTCGTGTAGTAGGATTCGAGCTTAGCCTTGACTCCAACTTAACGTCAGGGGCTCTCAAACCGCACCGCTATCGACTTGCACCTGGGCTCTGCACCACTCGTGAGAGTGCCGCAGAGCAGCAGATCTTGCTGAACCGGCCTATTGCTCCTCAGCCAGCCATCCCACTAGATTTTGTAATGATTACCGCTCTAACTAGCCTAAGGCACGGCGGCCTGTAACAAAGCGCCGACAAGTAAACACCAATAAATTACCCGTCACGAAAAAAATAGATTGGCTTAACTTGCACAGCACCCAAAGAAAGTGTTCGCGGCCAAACCACGCCCTATAGCTACTCCGTTCCAATTTCGCAAGCAGGCACTCAATAGCATCTTCACTAGCTCATCCTGATAGCCGACAGGGTGCCAACCCACAGGGCATTGGATGAACTATGTGCTCGAGGCTCTAATAGTCCGCCACTCTTGAAACAATCCGATACTCGCGACAACATAAATGAAAAAGCTTATACAGATGTCCCTCATCATGGCATTCCGACTAGGAAGCACGCTTTTTCTATTCGTTCTTTTAGCGCGCAACGTATCGGTGCACGATTTCGGCTTATTTGCGAAGTGCTTTGGTGTCGCAGCAATCCTAGGATTTTTTGTAGATTTCGGCTTTGCGCAGAGCCTGCTTCGAGATATCGCACGCGAGCCGAGCGCCGCAGTAATGCGCATTTCCGAAGGCATCTCACTTAAGCTGCTAATATCTGCCCTGGTTCTTACCGCAACCCCAATTTTCCTGACTGCATTTCCGAGCTCCGCAAATCCGATAGGACTGCAAGTACTTCTGGCGAGCTACGCCATACTAAATTCTTTTTCTGAATTTTATGGTGTATCTCTCCGCGCAACTGAGCGCTACACAGAAGAATCACTCCTTCAAGGGCTTTTTGCCATCACTCTACTCGGTCTACTTTACGCACTTCGCGCGGACATCAACGAAACAGCGGTAACGCTGGTAGGCCTAAAGGCACTACACGTCTTCGCAATGCATAAGTTAGTGACCAAGCGAATTGGAAAGCCGCACATATCCGCTTCGCTGAAATCATTAGGCGGGACGGCCAGGCGCGGAATGCCATACGCAGCGGACGCAGGAATAACAAACATTTCCAGCAATATTGACGTCATCATCGTATCTAGCACCCTAGGCCTAGCATCCACTGGCATCTATCAAGCGGGCCAGAAACTAACTCAAGGCATGAGCGCGTTCGCACTGGTCTTTAGCAATGTTTACTTACCAAAGCTATCGAAGTCCTGCACAAATGCAGCCCACCTTATGCGAATGTCCTTGCAACTTACCTTTCTAATGCTTGCGTGCGGCGGGATCGGAGCAATACTACTTGCGGCATTCCCACAACAATTAGTCACCGCAGTATATGGCGCATCATTTAGTGAACTTAGCAACCTTCTTCCGCTATTCGCCTGCCTGCTACTGATCCGCTACATCAACGGTGCCGCAGGAGTGATTCTCGTCGCTAGAGGGAAGCAAAAAATCAGGGTGGCAGCCAACACAATGAGTATGATTTCTCTTATATTAACGGCTCTCACATTAATCCCAAGGATCGGCCTCCGAGGAATGGTGTATTCGCTCATAATATCATCGCTGATAATATGCGTGATCTATGTATCCACACTCGCTCTCGGATCAAGGAGGAATGCGACATGAAAGGCCTTTTATCCAAACTAAAGCATAAACTCATAATTTACGCCCATCGTCGAGAGCAACTTGAAAGCGTGCCTCTTCGCAGATATTTTTCCGAAAATTTCGGGATAACGGTCGGCCTATATTCGTATGGATGTTTTGACACGAGAAGAATTCCGGCAAATACAACTATCGGTCGCTATTGCTCATTCGCGCCGACAGCTCAGATATTCAACGGAAATCATGGCATATCTTTTATCAGTACGCACCCTTACCTATACAACATAAAACTAGGAATGGTGGCAACTGAGACCATTACAAGAACTGCGTGCACTGTTGAAGATGATGTCTGGCTCGGCCATAACTGCATTATACTGCCGAGCGTTAAAGTAGTCGGCCGCGGATCGGTTGTTGCCGCTGGCGCGGTTGTTACTAAAGATGTTCCCCGCTACGCCGTTGTCGCGGGAAATCCAGCCAAAGTGATTAAATATAGGTTTCCGCCAGAAGTCATAGATCGCCTGGAGGAGATGAGATGGTGGCTTAATAGTAAGGAAGACCTTATGAAGCTGGCCATTGAAGACCCCGAACTCGCCTACCGAACTGCCGAACGAATAATGGAATGCAAAGAATGAAAACTATTACAATCGGCCTTCTCTGGCACTCATTTAAGTCAGGGAACCTTGGCGTCGGCGCCCTGAGCATTTGTAACTTCAATATAATTGAACAAGAAGCCAAGGCACTAGGACTTCAAACACGATATGTTGTTATTGGAAACTCCGGACTGCTTGATTACATGCCGGACGACCTTCGCAATAAATCAGAATTCGTCCATTTTTCGGCGAAAAACTTCTCAAAGCGCCCTATTTCCATATTAAAAAGCATTAAGTACTGCGATGTTGTTTTCGATATCGGCGAGGGGGATAGCTTCGCGGATATTTATGGCATCCCAAGGCTGGCAAAGCTTTCACTCAGCAAATTTGTCACAACATCCACCAGCGGAAACCTGGTCTTCAGCCCTCAGACAATCGGTCCGTTTTCGACGGTTCCGGGAAGAGCGCTTGCGCGCTATCTTACCCACCGCTCATTTAGTGTGGTAGCGCGCGACCATATGTCAAAACGGGTACTGGGTGAACTCGCTGTTCCCAATCAAGAAGAAGCCATTGACGTCGCATTCTTGCTGCCTTTCGACAAAGAGCTTTTCAGGCGAGAGAGGTCCGGCAAGGTACGCATCGGTGTGAACGTATCAGGCCTGCTTTTCCATGGCGGATACAATAATAGAAATCAGTTTGGCTTGGCTTGTGATTACAAGCAATTCACTTTCGCACTGATTCGCAAGCTTCTTGAAAACGAAGCATATGAGGTTCATTTGGTTCCTCACGTTGTATCAGAAAACAATCCAATCGAAGACGATTACGCCGTCTCAAGAATCATCAAGGATGAGATACCCGATGTCGTGCTCCCTCCAGCACGCTTCGCAGACCCTGTGACTGCTAAGAGCTACATCGCTGGGCTCGACTTTTTCACCGGCGCCCGGATGCACTCCACCATCGGCGCGTTCTCTTCCGGCGTACCTGTTGCACCTCTAGCTTATAGTCGAAAGTTTGCGGGTCTCTTCGAGTCTATCGGCTACAAGCAAGTACTCGACATGAAGGCACTTGACCAAGAACAACTCATAGCGCGCATCACTGCTGGTGTCGAACAACGTGCGGATATTGCTGTACAAGTCCGCTCTGGTCTGGATCAGGTTGGCCATAAGATTGACGTCTATCGTCAAGTCGTGGCGCGTATGCTTTCAAAATCTGCCGGCGAAAAATGATGTCTTCTGCACCTAATTTTGACTATGTAATGAAGAACAAGCTTTGCCTTGGCTGCGGCGCATGCACTCAAGGCTCCGCTGCTTCGAAGCTAACGATGACTTTGTCGGTTGATGGCTATCTGAGGCCGCGGTTGAAAGAGGAGCTAACAAGGTCAGAAGATCTTGAGTTCTCAAAACTTTGTCCTGGACTTGAGGTTAAGCACAAATCAAAGGACGAATACTGGACGGAGCTGTGGGGCCCCGTCCATAGCTCACACGTCGGATGGTCTACGGACAGCGAGATACGACATGGCGCCTCGTCCGGTGGCGGCATTACTTCCACGTTATGTTACTTGCTTGACCAAAATCTGGTTGATGCAGTACTTCATATCGGCGTTAGTTCATCTGATCCACTGCGTAACGAATGGGTGATCAGCGTGGACAGTGAACAAGCAAAGTCACGATCCGGTTCACGATATGCACCTGCTGCCCCACTCATGGGGCTAAATGAAGTAATGAGTCAGCACCCTCGGATTGCGATCGTGGGCAAACCTTGCGACATCGTTGCTGCAAGGAAGCTCGCATCAGAATTCGCCTCTGTTGATCGAGCAATCAAGTATTACATTTCGTTCATGTGTGCTGGTGTTCCAAGCTACAGTGGGACTGACGCAGTCATTACTAAGCTTGGAACAACGCCAAGTGAGGTTACCTATTTTCGTTATCGCGGTAACGGCTGGCCTGGATATGCGACTGCTATCGATCAAGCAGGACAGTCATTTCAGATGTCCTACCAGGAGTCATGGGGACGTATTCTCAACAAGCATTTGCAGCTGCGGTGCAAGATATGTGTCGATGGTACGGGGGAGTTTGCCGATATCACGTTTGCCGATGCCTGGCACGGCGGTGATGAAGGCTATCCTTTGTTCGAAGAACAAGCTGGCCGAAGCTTGATCTTGGCCCGATCTGATAGAGGCGTAGAGCTACTCAACGGGGCCGTTTCGCATGGCTATATTGAACGCGAGCCTCTTGATCTAGGCGAAGTAATAAAAATGCAGCCTTATCAGGCAATTCGTAAAAAGCTGCTACTCTCTCGAGTCGTTGCAATGCGGCTCTTCGGGTTGCAACCACCTAGATATGATATTCGCAACATGTTCAAGCTTTCACTTACGGCAGGACTTAAGCCAAATGCGGTGAGTTTCTTGGGAATGGCAAAACGAACGTTCGCTTTGTCACGACGCCACGCCAGGTCCAAGTGAGAAAATCCTTTATTTAGTACTACTTGCATCAAGGTGCGACCGCTTTATGACTGCTTCGCGAGCAACATTGCTACTGCTGATCATGTATCTGTCCATGTTCTCGCTGTGGCCATTCTACATTGATATAAGAATCGCGGACTCTGTTGGGCTTAATCCACAGCGCCTGGCGCTCGCAGTTCTAATAGTATTCGCTCTATTTGCGTTTATGGCAGATCCAAGCACTCGTCGCCACCTGATTTCTTTGCAACGTGCTTTCCCGCTTCTCTTCGTGGCTTGCATAATTTACAGCCTTATCCGCTTGGCATCAGGCGCAGCAAACGGCGCCGCTTCATTCTTCATCGCTGCCTATGAAGTAGTTTCAAATATTGCGTTGATTTTTGTATCAATAATAGCTGTAAGAAGTCTAAATGATGCTCGGCTACTATTTCTGGCATTAATAACGTGCGGTCTCGCGGTGAGTGCTTATGCAATCATTGAGAGATATCAAGGTCATAACTTGTTCTCACAGTTCGCAGATCCTGACACGCGGGCGGGCTTCACGGCCATCATGGATAAGACCCGGGATGGCGCCTACCGAGTGCAGTCCACGTTTGAGCATCCTTTGAGCTTGTCTCAGTACTTAGTGATCATTGCGCCGCTCGCATTAGTTTTTATAAGAAGCAAGAAATGGTTTCTTCTTTCAGGAGTATCTTTTCTCTGCATGTTGGCAGCCGCCGCCTTCACAGGCTCAAGATCAGCCTTAGTCGCACCGGTCGCCGCACTACTTGTGGCAAGTACCGTGGCCGCCTATTTCAAGTTCAAAGCGCGAGGTTCTGGAGCAGGGGGGTTTGCTCTCCTGCTGGTTGCATCACTATCACTTGTTGTGGCCCTTTTGGTTCTTCCAAGCATAATTCTTGGGCAAGGATCGCAGTCCCAGACTGCCAGCACGACCACACGGCTCGCACAAATTCAAAATGGATATATTGCGGTAAAGAGTCGACCGCTATTGGGTTACGGACCAGGGCGTGCGTCGGCGGTGATCATGAGTACCGGAGATACCGAAACTGGGGCTCAAACCATACATAGAGAGACAACTGATAATCTATTTTTGACTCGCGTGGTGGAGTCAGGAATACCGTCCCTCTTTCTTTACCTTTCCATCATCTTAATCACACTACGAACGGGCGCAAAGAGCATTTACACCTTAGAAAGTAGTGAGCGGCGGCTTCGCTATCTGCTTTTTGTTTCTACTGCTTCAGGCGCTCTGACGATGCTTATCCTTTCCATCTTCACTGTGCTCCCTGTCCTCTTTGTCATGTTTGGTGTAATCATCGCGATCAGCCGAACTGATGTAAAACCTCCCACTCACCCAATGAAGGCATGAGCCTCCCTGTAATAACATCCAGGCTACTATTAGATAACTGACACCATGCCCTCACATGTATTGCTTCTGAACTGGAACTCGGCGGACGACACTATCGAGTGTCTGTCCAACCTCATCGCGTGCAACGTCTCCGCGAAGTTCATCGTGGCCGACAACGCCTCGGCGGACGGCTCGGCCGTAACGATTGCGGAGTGGGCAATTGCGCAGAAGCTCAGAACGTTATCGGTTGATGAGGCCGACATCGATTCAAGCAAGGTGAAGCCGAGTGATTATGATCTAGTAATAATATGCAACTCAGCAAACCATGGATTCGCCGGCGGAAACAACACATCCATCCGATTCGCATCAAGTCGCTCAGATGATGGTTTCATTTGGCTTCTTAATAACGATGCCAGGGTTAATGCAGAGACGTTTCCTAAAATTATTGAGCGCTTTTCTAAAGACGACTCCATAGGGTTCGTCGGCTCGGCCATTCGCTACTATGAAAGACCCGACACGTTGCAATGCTTTGGCGGCTGCATAGTTCACCCTATTATCGGAAAGCGCACATTGTACGGAAAGGGAATGAACATCGGCGAGATTCAGTCTCTAAGCGACTCCAATATTGATTATTTGATGGGCGCCAGCTTGGCGATTCGACCTAAAGTTATCGCAGACATCGGACTTATGGAACACGCGTACTTTATGTATGCAGAAGAGATGGACTGGCAACTGCGCGGCAAAAATGCTGGCTGGACCATTGCTGTTGCGCCGGAAAGCCACATTTTTCACAAGGGCGCTGCGAGCACAAGTGGCCGAAGCCATATGTACCATTATTACATCAACCGCGCCTCGGTGATGTTCAGCAAGCGCTTCTTTGGGCGAAAATCACTACTAACCGTTCTTCCCTCATTATTCGCAATTATTCTCTTGCAGAATTTTCGTTCGCCATTGAACGTTATTTATGGTTGGAAGGGGGTTGCTGAGGGTGCGAGATTTAAGTGGACGGAGAGCCATCCATTCCCCCGTAGAAAAAACGGATAAAATTCCATGCCCAAGAAAATTCTAGCGGTTGCATCCGCAGGTGGCCACTGGGTTCAGCTACTTCGTTTAAGGCCCGCTTTCGAGGCTTATGAGGTTCGCTATCTCTCTACTAATTCAGATCTCGCAGGGATGGTTGCACCGTCTAAACTATCTGTTGTTAAGGATGCCAGCATGTGGGACAAAATAGGCCTAGCAATAATGGCCGTGCAGGTTGCTCTTGCGATAATTAAATATAGGCCAAATATCATTGTGAGCACTGGTGCGGCACCAGGCTTCTTCGCCATCGTGCTTGGGAAGATTATGGGCGCCAAGACTATATGGATTGACAGCATAGCGAATGCAGACGAACTCTCCCTAGCAGGAAGAAAAGTACGGCGCTGGACCGATCATTGGCTGACCCAATGGCCTGATCTCGCCCATGAGAGTGGCCCTCACTACATCGGATCAGTACTATGATCCTGCTCACCATTGGCACTCAACTTTCTTTTGATCGTCTTATAATGGCGGTGGATGACTGGGCAGGCAAAGCGCCTTCTGACACGATCGTAGTCGGCCAGATAGGACCGACAGAGTATAAGCCTGTAAACTTCAAGTATCAGAAGTTCTATTCACCCATTGAGCTCGAGTCGATGGTGGCTTCGGCGAATTTAGTTATATCGCACGCAGGCATGGGAAGCATCATAACCGCGCTGACTAAAGGAAAACCTATTATTATCGTCCCTAGACTGGCCGAGCTTGGCGAGCATAGAAACGACCATCAGCTTGCGACAGCTAGAAAGTTTTCCAATCACGCGTATGTTAGACCGGTTTTTGATTTATCAGACCTCGAATTGAACATCTCGGAACTAACACGAAATAGTTTACTAGACCCAATCTCGCCATTTGCTCCGACTTCGATGATCAGCAAGCTCAGAGATTTAATTGACGGCTAGATTGTTGGTAGTTTAACGAATTGTTGTTCATTAGGAGCATTTCCATGCCAACTTGGCTAGTCACCGGCGGAGCCGGATTCATCGGCGGTAATTTTGTGCTCGAAG
>DALZLW010000008.1:0-41747 GCA_032007425.1 Stenotrophomonas sp. | reverse complement strand
ACTGGAACCCGCTGTCGCTGGCCAGCGAAGGCACCATCACCCAGAAGGCCGGCTATGCCGCTACCCGCCTGTCGCTGGCCGACCCGCTGAAGCTGATCATCGGCGCGCGCTACACCAACTGGAAGAGCGAAGGCGAAGGTGCTGACCGTGAGCACAAGGTCACCACGCCCTATGCCGGCCTGGTGTTCGACATCAACGACGTGTTCTCCACGTACGCCGCCTACACCGAGATCTTCCAGCCGCAGACGCTGAAGAACCGCGAAGGCAGTTATCTGGATCCGGTGGATGGCAAGAGCTACGAAGTAGGCGTCAAGGGTGCCTGGTTCGAAGACCGTCTGAACGCCTCGCTGGCCGTGTTCCGCATTGAACAGGACAACGTCGGCCAGGCCACCGGCCAGCCGGTGGTGGGCAGTCCGAACGAATTCGCCTACGTCGCCGC
This sequence comes from Stenotrophomonas sp., assembly GCA_032007425.1. Lineage (GTDB taxonomy): Bacteria > Pseudomonadota > Gammaproteobacteria > Xanthomonadales > Xanthomonadaceae > Stenotrophomonas. The sequence goes on along the minus strand of DALZLW010000008.1, from coordinate 41,308 downwards.
GCGCGGCACGGTCAGCCGTGGCTTCGAGTTCGAGCTCAACGGCGAGCTGGCCCCGGGCTGGAACGCCAGCTTCGGTGCGTCGCGCTATGTGGCCAAGGACATCAACGACGCCGACATCAACACCAACCTGCCGCAGACCGCGATCAAGCTGTTCACCAGCTACACCCCGCAGTCGCTGCAGGAACTGACCGTCGGTGGTGGCGCCAACTGGCAGAACCGCATCTACTACCGCGTCCCGGCTTACGGCCAGATCGAGCAGAGCGGCTATGCGCTGGTAAGTGCCTTCGTCCGCTACCGCATCTCGCCGGAGTTCAGCGTGCAGGCCAACCTGAACAACCTGCTGGACAAAAAGTACCTGTCGCAGATCAACGGCTATGGTGCCTACGGCGACGGCCGCAACGGTTCGATCACGTTCAACTGGTCGTTCTGATGTCGCCCTGTCCCACACCGCAGGGCGGTGTGGGAAGATAGTGCAGACGCCGGGCCCCGCCCGGCGTTTGCGTTTGCCGCTGCAAACGCCGGGACTGTCCCGGCGTCATCAGGCGCCACCTGCCCGCCCCTGCGCAGCGCGCACGTGCGCGCCATCACACGGGTCAGAACCGCATGTCGGCCCGCAGGTACCAAAAGCGCCCACCCGGGATGTCATAGGTGGAGGCGTCATAGCCATTCAACGAGCACGACAGGCAGATCGGCGGATCCTTGTCGAACACGTTGTTCAAGCCCGCACTGAGCTGCAGGCCCTTCATCCAGTCCAATCGATAACCCACCTGCAGGTCGTGGTAGGTCGTAGCCGCCAGCGTATTGGTGCCCTCTGCCTGGTTGCTGCAGATCGGGAAGGCGGCCACATCACCGCAGGATTCCGTCAGGCTTGAGACATGCCGCACCGTCCACGAGGCGTTCCAGGCCGACTGCTGCCAGGACACTGTGGCATTGCTGGTCCATTCGGGGATCGAGCTGTCAGCCACCTCCACCCCCGGCTTCTGTGGCTGTCGCTGCCCTGCCGCGCCCAGTGCCTCGTAACGGCCGACGAAGGTGTTCTGCCAGATCAGCTTGAACTGGCCGACATCGGTTCGTGGCAAGGTCCACGACAGGTCGACGTCCCAACCATCGGTCTTGATCGACCCCAGGTTGGTGAGTCGATTGTTGAAACTGCTGATCGCGCCGGTGGTGGCCCGGGTGATGCCAGCGCAATACAGGGGATCGAGCGTATCCACGCACAGGTCCAGCTGGGTCTGTGCGTTGATCGCCTGGATCGCGCCCTCGATGGTGTGGCGGTAGAACGTCACATCAATATCGAAGCGCTCCGACCACGTGGTGTCACTGCCAAACCAAGGGCTCCATACAAAGCCGGCACTGAAGCTGCGTGAACGCTCCGGCTCCAGTTCACGGTTGCCGCCGGTGGTGACCGAGATCTGCGAGTTCGCCTGCTGGAAACCGCCCGGTACGCCCAGTGCAGCGCAGTTGGCGGCACTGCCACGTGGTGCGGTGCCGCCCAGCCCCACCGAGCACGGGTCAAACAACTGCAGGTCGGCACGTGCCGCCGAACCGAACAACTCGCCGATCGATGGTGCACGGAAGCCCTCGGCATAGCTGGTGCGCAGCACGAAGTCGTTGGTCACCTGCCAGCGCAGTCCATACTTCGGTGTGAACTCGCCACCGAAGGTTGAATAATCGGAGTAGCGCCCCGCCAGGCTCAGGTCCAGTTTCTGCCCGATTTCGGCATTGGCCAGCAGCGGCACGCTGAGCTCCAGGTAGGCCTCATTGACGTCGTAGGAACCGGATGTGGGCTGCGACGGCACGCCGTTGTAATGCCCGATCACAGTCAGTGGATCAGGCTGGTACCAGCCTTCATAACGACGGTGCTCCAGGCCGGTGGCAAACGACACCGGACCCGCCGGCAGGGTGAACAGTTCGCTGGACAGGTTGGCGGTGAACAGGCTCAGTTCGTTCTGGCTGCGATCACGCACCACCGGTTGGATCCATGCAAGCATCTGTGGGGTGATGCTGCCGACACCGCCGAAGATGTCCAGCGGCACACAGCCGGGCGTGGCCGCACAGACCGACGGATCCCCCAACGCCAGGTTGGCGTTGTAGATGTTGTAGCTGCCGTAGTTGGTCTGTTCGGCCTTGTTCTTGCTGTACATCGCATTGACGTCCCAGAACCAGCTCCGCCCGCCGGCCTGGAAATCGCCTTCCAGCCCCGTGGCGAAGTAGCTGGTGTCCACCTTCTGCTCGTACACACGGGCGCCCCCCTCCACCGGCCGGCGTCCCACCAGCATCAGGTTGTCCGATGCCACCAGATCAAAACCGAAGGGGTTGTAGGGATTGAGCGCCGAGATGGTGATGTTGTCGGCCAGCGGGTTGCCAGTGGCGCCATCCGGCCCGAGGAACAGCGGTTCGGGCGCCGCCTGGTTGGTCGATTCACGGCGATTGCCCAGCGCTTTCACATACCAGCGTACGTTGTCACTGACATCGAAGCGGAACTGCCCGAACACGCCCTTGCGCTCGGACGGGGTCAGAAGCAGGTTGTATTCGGCGAAGTTGAAACGGTCGGCACTGGTGAAGCAGTGGTAGTCGTCACTGCGATCACAGCCCGCGCTGCCGTCGTAACGCGGACTGGACGCACCGGTATTGGGGACGAGGTCGTGGCGGATGCCGGTGTTGGGATCGACGAACACGAATCGGCCCTGCGGAATGCCGCCACTGCCGAAGGCCAGGCCGGTGCCCGGAATCGGGAAGCGCGACTGCTCGCGGTCACGTGCGTAGATTGCATCCTGGCGGGTGAAGCTTGCCCCCAGGAACAGGCTGTAGCGGTCGCCCTGGGTGCCCCAGGCCAGGTCCACCCCACGCTGGCTGCCGTCGCCCTTGCCATACTGGCCGTAGTTCACCGTCACCTGCGCGCCATCGAAGTCACGGCGGGTGATGATGTTGACCACGCCGGCGATGGCATCGGAACCATACAGCGACGACGCACCGTCTTCGAGTACTTCGATGCGCTCGACGATGGCCAACGGAATGGTGTTGAGGTCGGTCGCTGCACCGACGCCTGACGCCGACGACTCGTTGACCCAGCGGATGCCATCGACCAGCACCAGCACGCGCTTGGCGCCCAGGTGCCGCAGGTCCACCTGGGCCGAGCCGGCTCCGACGCCGCTGCCATCCGGCGGAAAGCCGAAGTTGCCGGACGAATTGAACTTCGCATTCAACGCCGAGCCTGAGCCGGTGAGCTGCTGCAGGACTTCGCCGATCGACGTCAGGCCGGTGCGTTCGATCTCGCTGCGGGTAAGGGTCTGGATCGGCACCTGCCCTTCCACTTCGGCGCGTTTGATGCGGGTGCCGGTCACCTGGACACTGTCCAGTTCGGTGGGGGCACGGCTGACCTCCTGGGCCGTGGCCGCAGTGGCCGCCAGACCCAGGCACACGGCAACGGCGACAGACAGGGGGCGGTGGTGCAGATGCTTCATTCACTCTCTCCAAAGGAATGTCAGGGAGGCGCGACCGCCCCTGTCCGGTTGCACCGCCTTCCGTTGTAAACAAGCGTTAAATGACGTGTTGTGACCTACCCCGCTGTTTCACGCATTTCCGAGACAGTCCACTGCGAATTGCGTCACATGTAAACGTTTTAGAAAGAAAGACACTGGGCAACTGCATTGCAATGGCAGCGACAGCTGCCACCCATGGGCCGTCGGCGGCCGCATCGATGCGAAACCGAATTCAGGCAAGCACCGCTATGCTCTGCGCATGACGCCACGCATCCGCCCCGCCCTGCTGCTCCTGACCTTGGCCGTTGGCCTGGGTCCATCCCTTACCGCGAACGCGCAGGCCAGCGATGCCCAGCGCGCGCAGCTCAAAGCCGCCATCGACGATGCCGAGCAAGGCCGTTTCGATGCCTCGCGTGCGGCGACGCTGTCCCGGTTGCCGGCCTATGGCTGGCTGGAATATGCCAACCTGCGCCGCAACATCGACACGGTCACCGCGCAGCAGGCACAGGACTTCCTCAAGCGCTATGACGGCCAGGCGGTTGCCAACACCTTCCGCAGCATCTGGTTGCCGGCGGTGGCCCGCCGCCAGGACTGGCCGACCCTGCTGGCCAACTGGGTGCCCACCGACAACGTGGGCCTGCGTTGTGCGCAGCTCACCGCGCGCCAGGCCACCGGCAAGGTCGACGCGCAGTGGACCAGCGAGGCCCAGGCGCTGTGGCGCAGCAATGGCAAGTCGCTGCCCGACGCCTGTGATGTCGTGTTCGCCGCACTGCAGGCCCAGGGCGGGCTCAGCGATGCGTTGCGATGGGAGCGCATCGACGCCGCCGCCGATGCCCAACAGCCGGCGGTGATGCGTGCCGCCGCGCGAGGCCTGCCGTCGGCGGATCTGGCGCTGGCCACCGATTACGCCGCGTTCGTCGATGCGCCCAGTGCCAAGGCCTTGGCCTGGCCGAAGAACGAGCGCAGCCGGCGGATCGCCACCGACGGTCTGGAAAAGCTGGCCAAGGCCAACCCGGACGCCACCGAACAACAACTGCCGCAGTACGCGCAGGCCCTGTCACTGACCGCCGAACAGCAGGCGGCCGTGCGCTATCAGATCGCCCTGTGGACGGTGGCGTCGTACCTGCCCGATTCAGCGCGACGACTGGCCGCCGTACCCGAATCGGCCTATGACGAGCGCCTGCACGAATGGCGCGTGCGTGAAGCCCTGTCCCGCGGCGACTGGGCATCGGCCCTGAGCGCGATCCGCAAGATGGGCGCCAGCCAGCGCAACGATTCGCGCTGGCGCTATTTCGAGGCGCGCATGCTGGAAAAAACCGGCCAGGCCAGCCAGGCCAAGGCGGTGTTCGCCGAGGCCGCGCGCTCGGCTACGTTCCACGGTTTCCTCGCCGCCGACAAACTGCAGCAGCCTTACGCGCTGTGCCCGTGGAAGCCAGAGGACAGCGCCAGCGCACGTCGCCAGGTCGCGGCCAACCCGGCGCTGGTGCGGGCCACCGATCTGTACCAGATGGGCCGCGCCAGCTGGGCAGTGGCCGAATGGAACAGCGCCTTGACCGGCTTCGACGACACCCAGCGCCGACTGGCCGTGGAAGTTGCCCAGCAGGCCGGCTGGTTCGACCGCGCCGTGTTTGCCCTGGGCAAGGATCCGCGCGAGCAGCGCCTGTATGACCTGCGCTTCCCGCTGCACCACGACACGGCGATCCGTCGTGAGGCCAACCGCAATGCGATCGACCCGGCCTGGGTCGCTGCGGAAATCCGTGCCGAAAGCATCTTCAATCCCAATGCGCGCTCACCGGCCAATGCCATGGGCCTGATGCAGGTGCTGCCGGCCACCGGCGCCAGCGTGGCCAAGAGCACCGGCCTGACCAACTACGGTGGCGCGGCCAGTCTGTATGATCCGGACACCAACATCGCCATCGGCACGGCGTACCTGCGGCAGCTGATGAACAAGTACGAAGGCCTGCCCTACGTCACCATTGCGGCCTACAACGCGGGCCCCACCCCGACCGCGCGCTGGCAGACCCAGCGCCCGGCGTTCGACCCGGACCTGTGGATCGAAACCATAAGCTACAAGGAAACGCGCGAATACGTCGCGCGCGTGCTGGCCTTCAGCGTGATCTACGACTGGCGCCTCAATGGCGATGCGCTGCCACTGAGCGACCGCATGGTCGGCCGCCTGCAGGACCGGCGCAAGGCCTTCACCTGCACCGCAGTGGCCGGCCAGGGCGGCGACTGAGCCCGCCCCGTCCAGCGGGCCGGGCCATGCAGGCTCACACGCCGGTATAGCGCCGGCGCGGCCCGGCGAACGCAGCGGCAGTCCGTACCGGCCGACGGTCGGTACGCAACACAGCAGGGGCGGTCGCTACCCAGCAAAGCGGCGAAGACGGCCTCGCGCGTATCATGCCCACATGAAGATCTATCTTGTCGGCGGCGCCGTCCGCGACCGCCTGCTGAACCAACCCATTGGTGACCGGGACTGGGTGGTGGTCGGTACCACCCCCGGGCACATGCAGTCGTTGGGTTACCGCGCCGTAGGCCGGGATTTCCCGGTGTTCCTGCATCCGGACAGCAACGAGGAATACGCGCTGGCACGCACCGAGCGCAAATCCGGACGCGGTTACCGCGGCTTCGTTGTCGACGCCGACCCGTCGGTCACCCTCGAAGAAGACCTGCAGCGCCGCGATTTCACGATCAACGCGATTGCCTGCGACGAAGCCACCGGCACCCTGGTCGATCCCTACGGTGGCCAGCAGGACATCAACGAGCGCGTGCTGCGCCACGTCGGTCCAGCCTTCGTGGAAGACCCGTTGCGGGTGCTGCGTGCGGCGCGCTTCATGGCGCGCTTTGCCCCGCTCGGCTTCACCGTGGCAGAAGAAACGCTGCAGCTGATGCGCGAGGTTGCCGCCAGTGGCGAGCTGGACGCACTGGTACCCGAACGGGTCTGGCAGGAACTGCGTCGCGCCCTGACCTGCCGGCAGCCGTCGGCGTTCCTGCGTACGCTGCACGATGCCCATGCCTTGGGTCCGGTGCTGCCCGAACTGGAGGCGCTGTATGGTGTGCCGCAGCGGGCGGAGTTCCACCCGGAAGTCGATACCGGCGCCCATCAGGAAATGGTCACCGACATGGCCGCGCAGCTGGCGCCGGGCGACGACCTGGTGGGGTTTGCCGCCCTGACCCACGATCTGGGCAAGGCATTGACCCCGGCCGATCAGCTGCCGCGCCACATCATGCACGAGCAGCGCGGCATCGACCCGCTGCGTGCCCTGTGTGCCCGCCTGAAGGTGCCGACCGAGCACCAGCAGCTGGCCGAGATCGTCTGCCGTGAGCACCTCAACGTGCACCGCATCGACGAACTGCGCGACAGCACGGTGCTGGACCTGCTGGGACGCATGGATGGTTTCCGCCGTCCGGAACGCATCGCGCGGGTCGCGCTGTGCTGCGAGGCCGACAAGCGCGGCCGGCTGGGGTTCGAAGGCAGCGATTACCCGCAGGGCACGACCCTGCAACGCCTGCACAAGGCGGCGCTGGGCGTGCAGGCCCGCGACCTGGACATGCGCACGTTGAAGGGCCCGGCAATCGGTGAGGCGCTGGCCAAGGCGCGGATCGCGGCGATCCACGCGGCGCGGTGATGTCCTGGTCACGCGCCCTTCTGCACGCTCCGCATCCCGTCCCACCCGGCCTGCCTTCCCGGTGGCAACCAACCATTCGCGGCGAGCGCAACAGCATGCAAAAACTCCGAGGGATCTTCATCCACCTCGCGTGCCACGCGTCGTCCATGCCCGTCATGGTGCCTTCACCGTATAAGATCAGGCCATGCTGGCGGGCTACAGTGCTGCACCAGCGATGCTCAACCTGACCGAATCAGCCCGTCCCGACCCGAGGCAGACCGTGAAACTCCAATCCATTCGCCTGAGAAACTACCGCTGCCATGAGAATCTGACCGTTGAGTTCAACAGTCAATTCAATGCCATCGCGGCAATCAACGGTGGCGGTAAGACGTCGTTGCTGCGGGCGATCTCCGACGGGCTGGTGTACCTGTTGGATGGCTTAGGTGTTTCGACCGGTCGCAGCCAACGCCACCTTCTATCAGAGTCGGTGCGCACTGTACCCCGTAAGATTGCCGGTCGATACCGCTACGAGAATATTTATCCGTTGGCAATTGGCCTGCGGGCGGAAGTCGAAGTCGCTGACCGGATTGAATGGACAGTTGAATTGAAGGGCGAAATAAATGCTCCCAGTCTCATGCCCGACGAGGCGTTCCATCACTGGCAGTCATCCCACGGCCGACATGCGCAGGTTGCCTCCCCACAGCTTGGCCTGCTTCCTCTGGTCGCTTTCTACCGTGCCAATCGTCATTGGCCAGCGGCCACCATCTCAGCCGTAGATGCCGCACAAGCCCGTGAAAGTCGCGACGATGCCTACGCAAACTGGCAGGACGCGGCGCTGGACGCCGGCACGCTCCAACGCTGGATCATCGCAAAATCCCTTGAGCGTCTACAGGCCGCAGTTGACCATGACGGGGACACCAGCGCCATCGATGATGACGAACTTGCCGCAGTCAATCAGGCGATACGCAGCGTCCTCGAAAACGCCGCAGGGCTTCGCTATGACATGACGCGCAAGTCCGTTGTGCTGGACTGGGCCACTGGACGGCACGATTCCATCGCATTCGAGAATCTCAGCGATGGCCAGCGTGCCATTATCTGCCTGGTGGCCGACATTGGCCGCCGTGCGTGCTTGGCCAATCCCATGCCTGGTGCCTTGGCCCCCCTAGTCACGCCCGGCATCATTCTGATCGATGAACTGGACGTGCATCTGCACCCCCACTGGCAGCGGCTCATCACCCGTGGGCTGAAGGCCGCCTTCCCGGCCATGCAGTTCATCGTTGCCACACACTCACCACAGGTGCTGGGCGAACTGCAGCCAGAAGAAATCATCCTCCTCAGTCGCGGCACCACCACCCATCCTCAAGTCAGCTATGGCCTCAGCGCCGCGCAGGTGCTGGAAATCATCATGGAAACTGATGAGCGTACGCCTATCGTGGAACATACGCTGGAGAGTATTTTCGAGATGCTCGAGCGGGGTGAACTTACTTCCGCAGCCGATGCAATCACTGCCCTGGAACATCAGGCTGCCGGATTACCGGAACTCGAGCAGGCGCGTGCCGTGCTGCGCCGCAAGGAGCTTATCGGGCTATGAGGCATATCCGGAAGCAGGATGAACCCGCCGCTTTCATTGCCTGGAAAGAGAGCGGAAATGCAGACTGGAAACCGTCCTACGACAACCTTCGCAACCCGGAGAAACGTGCGCTGCACCTGGCCCTGCTGGCCGAACAAGGCCATACCTGCTGCTACTGCGGGCGCAGTACCAGCGAGGAAGACAGCCATATCGAGCATTTCAAGCCGCAGGAAGCGTATGAGCCCGATGCTTTGGACTACAGCAACCTGCATGTGTCGTGCCTGAGGACACTGGGCCCGGGTGACCCGCTGCACTGCGGGCACGGCAAAAGATCAGAATTCGACCCGGGTCAGATCATTTCTCCGTTGGACCCCGCCTGCGAAAGTCGCTTTCTCTACGTGGGGCAAAGCGGCGCTATCGTCGCAAAAGATCCGGGCGACAATAGAGCTGCGTACATGGTGGCCCTGTTGAAGCTCGATATCCCCTACCTACGGCAGCTGAGGTCTCAGGTCCTGCAGGGCTACTTCCCTGAAGGGATTCTGGCGATGGCGACAGATGAGCAAATGCGGACCCTGATTGCAGATGCTGATCTACCCGACGTCAGGGGCCACCAGAGAAGCTTCGCTCATGTGATCCGCGCTTACGGAAACGAGCAATTAGCGAAACGACGGAGCCCTTGAACGAGCATCCAGCGACGCCGGGCCGGGCCCGGCGTTGCTCTTGCCCCAACGCTCGCCGGGCATGGCCCGGCGCAATCGTGCAGGATTCTGCGTCAGCTCAGCGCGCGGCGTTGGCGCGGGTGATCGCCGCCGCACGCTGCTTCAGCTGCACCACCGCATCGGGCACCATTTCCATGCCCACCGGGTAGCCCGGGTTCAACACGATGCCGACGTCATCGGCGATGCCGCCCAGCAGCCACAGGAAATCCACCTGCAAGGCATGCTCGAACTGCGGCAGCTGGTCGTTCCATGGGCCAGCACGCTCCGGCGCGGAGAACACCGCGAACATCGGCTCGCCACCCTCGCTGGTCAGCACCAGCGGGTTGATGGTTTCGTCCCAGTCATTGTCCGGGCCGACGGCCTTGTCCAGCAGCACGAAAACCTGCTCGGCCAGCAGTGCGTCGAGGAAACCGGCGGCTTCCAGCGTGCCGTCCTGGGCCTGCAGCAGGCGCACCTCAAGGTCGTTCAGCGGCTCGAACACCTCGTCATTGCCCAGGGCTTCTTCGTTTTCCATGCAGTCTCCGGTGCGGCGTTGTCTATGCGAAGCACGCAGAGTACCACTCAGCCGTTACCGGTCGGCGAACGCAGCAGCATGAACGCCACCACGGCCACCACGCCCCACACCAGCAAACCGACCAGGATGCAGGCGGTATCGCCGAAATCCTCACGACCACGCTGGCGCCGCAGCGGCCTGCGCAGGCCCAGTGCACGCAGCACGAGATGGCCCGTGCCACCCAGCACCAGTTCCACCAATACCTGCCAGAACACCACGCCCAGCAGCCGCCCCAGCAGGGCCAACCCTTCCACTACGATGTCAGCGGCCATCCTTGATCCGTTTGATAAAGCCCTGCCCGAGCTTACCAGTGCACTACAGTGCAGGCACGTGCCGTGGCGCGCCCAGGCCACGCCGGCACTTACCGGCGCCGCCTGGGTGTGCCCATCGATCACCAGTCCACGCGCACGCCGACGCTGCCTTCGATGCCGCGTCGCTCACGCGAGCTGTCTTCCAGGTCGCGGGTGTAGTCCGCAACGGCGTAGGCGCTGACGTGCGGATTGAAGCGGCCCACCACCCCCAAGCCAAGCTCCAACGCGCGGGTGGCCTGCCCGGCGGTGATCTGGTTGCTGTCAAAGTACGTGGCATCGCGCCCACTGAAGGTCTGCCAGTAGTTGAGCTTCAGGTAAGGCTGCCAGCCGCCGCCGGCCAGATCATGGTCGGCGGCCAGACGCAGGCCCACCCGACCACTCCAGGCATCGTCTGCTTCGAAACGGATCGCGGCCACCGCATCGCCTGCATCGCTCAATGACTGCTGCTGCCAGATCACCTGCACCTGCGGCTCCAGCCACCATGAAGAGCCGCCCAGCTGCAGCAGCGGCTTGCCCGCTTCCAGTGAAACGGCCGTGCCATCGCCGCGCACATCGATGCCCAGGCCGCGACTGGACCAGGCCTGCCCACGGTAGCGGCTGTGCATCGCCACCACGTCCACATACCCTCCGGCGCTACCGATCCCTGTCCATGTCAGCGCGGCATGCTTGTCATCCAGCCGCGTCTGCCCGACATGGACGTTTTCCCACCCCAGTGCCAGACCGGTAATCCGGCCCGTGGCGCGGGTGCGCCCCACGAAGACGCCCCATTGGCTGCGCCATGCCCCATCGTCGCTGCTGTGCAGGTCCACACCGGCCTGCAGGCCCTGCAGGTCACCGTCAAACCCGGTCAACGCATCGCCCTGCCAATGCTGCTCCTCACTGGCACCGATCAGGCGGCCCCATGCAGCGCGCGCGTTGCCCTGCCCGGCCAGCGCGCCCTGTGCCCCTTGGCGCTCGTGGAAGGTCCCCAGGCTGGCTTGGCCGACCGTGCGCAACAGCGAGGGAACCACGGCGTAGGCCGGCGTTTCCAGACGGTAGATCGGCACCACCGCAGCCTGTGACGGCCGTGCACCCGGGGTCGGCGGTGCGGCGATGGCGATGCTGCTTGGCACCGGTGCCGGCGTATCAGGCACCGGCGGCGGTGGCTCCGGAGTCGGTGCGGGCATAGGGACGGGCTCGGCCGGTTCGGCCGGCGGCGGCGGCTCAGGTGCGGTGGGATCAGGGTCATCCGGTGGCAGCGGCTCATCCGGCGGCAGCGGAGGCGGCGGGGGCAACGGCGGTGGTGGCGTGCCGATGGGTTCCGGCGCCGGCGCGACCGGCGGCTGCGGAGGTGTGGTTGGCGGTGGCGCGGGCGCAGGCGCCACGCTTGCCACCAAGGTCGAGCGCAGATACCAGTTCTCCGCGGTCCCGGCGGTTACCCCTCCTTTGAACAGGAAGTATTCGTAGGCACCGGCAGACAGGCCGTTGTACAGGGCGAATGCACCCGGTGCAGTGGTCGCGCCATCGAGCGCCTGCACCACCAGAATGCCATCGGCTACCGTGGCTGCACCGCCACCGCCGGCATTGAAAATGCCGATACCCGTACGGCCGCCGGCCGTGCCTCCGCTGATCACCAGGCGATCACTGGCCGCGCCATCGCCAGCCAACACCGTGTCCATGTACAGGCCGCCCGCGGCGCCGTTGTAGTTGCCGGCGATGGTGAACACATCGCCGGCCGTGCGGTTACTGCTCATGTCGATACGTCCGGCCATGTTGACCGTGGCCAGTGCACCGCTGCTGAAGGCGGTGATTGCATTGGCCGCGCCACTGGCAAACAACGCACTGCCGGCGTCAACGTTCAGCGTACCCGTTGCTGTATCCGCATCACCAAGCACCAGCGCGCCATCGAAGGTGAGCTGGCTGTCGTTGCTCAGCGCGATCGATTCCCAGCCGGTGTACCGTGCCACGCCCGTCGTTTTGACGTTCTCCATCACCAGGCTGTCTTCACCTGCACCGCCATCGACTCCGGGCAGTGCGCCAAGATGGTCTTCATTGAGGTCGGCCAGCCGGGCGTTGTCATCGCCCTCGCCCAGATCGACCAGGCCGTGCACCACGCCCCCGCCGCTCCAGTCCAGTACATCGTTACCGACGCTCAAGCGCAGCTCGCCGCGCACGGTGCCACCGGTAATGGTGATTTTGTCATCGCCACCACTGACACTGATGTTGCCGCCGATATAGCCGTCGGAGAGCATGATGGTGTCACGGCCGAAGCCGGTGACAAGGTTGCCGTCGATAGTGCCGCCGGACATGTCGAACACATTGTTGTCGAGCTTCATGTTGACCCGGCCGATGCGGCCGCCGCTCATTTCAGCGTAGTCACCATCTTCGAACGCGCCGATGATGCGCCCGCCGGACATGTAGAAATAATCGTAGTTGTCACCCTGCAACAGGGCGCCCAATGTGCCGTCGCGCATGATGAAGGTATCGATGCCGTTGCCCTGCTGCACGCTGCCGGTGATGCTGCCACCGGTAACCTCCAGCCGGTCCGCGCCATCGCCCTGATCCAGCCTGCCGGTGATGAGCCCGCCGCTGCTCAGCAGCAGCGTATCGTCGCCGCCGCCCTGGCTGACGTCACCTTCGATGCGGCCGCTCAGGTCGATCAGATCATCACCGCTGGCCAACAAGACATCACCGACGATGCGTCCGCGGTTGACCAGCTCCAGCGCGCTGCCTGCGACTCCGCCGATGGCGGTACTGGCGCCCTGGATCACCCCGTCTGCTTCATTCACCACGCGGTTGCTGCCACTGCTGTTCTGCGACCAGATCGCGGCTGCGTTGGCGGAACTCACCGTGCCCAGATTGGTCAACGTGGTGTCGCTGCCGTGGAAGCTGATCGCTTCGGCAGAAGCTTGGTTTCCCAGCGCCAGCACCTGACCACCGCCGGCGATGTTGATCACTCCATTGCTACCCAGTTCAAGCGTGTTGCCCCCGCTGCCGCGCAGACCGCTCGCGGTGCTCGCTGCGGCGCTGATCACGCTGCCGGCACCTACGGCGATGACCGCTGAATCGCCCAGCGACACCGCGTTGCTGTTACCAATCACGATGCTGGCGCCATCCTGGACCTGCAGCGTGCGGCCGTCATCGGTGGCAGTGCCACCACTGCCGATCGTACCCGTCCAGGGATCGGGCGGACCGACGGTGCAGGTGGTGGTCGTACCCACCGTCACACAGGCCGCCGTGGTGGTGAACGAAGCAAACAACAGAGGCGGGAGCAGCAGCGCCCGCAACGTGACGGCGTGATGGATGGACGATGCCAGGGAACTTTCTGCCGGGTGACGGCATGCGGCAGAATAGTGCGGATGCGTATTCATCTGCAGGAGCCTTCCAGGAAGGCGCAGGAGCGCGCGCGCGGATTCTGACACACGCCCTTGACCAAATCGGTCACGTAGATGTCATCGGGGTGAATACGCGTCACCCACCTCGCTGCATCCGGGTCAGGCCGCTTCGTACTGCCCTGCGATCCAGGTGCCGCGCACCTGCAGTGCGTCATCCAGCAGCACCAGATCCGCCTGGTACCCCTCGGCGATGTGGCCCAGCCGGTCATCGACGTTGAGGAACTGCGCCGGGTAGGTGGACGCCATCCGCGCCGCCTCGGCCAGCGACTGGCCGAGCAGGTGCACGGTGTTGCGCACCGCCGTGGCCATGTCCAGGGCCGATCCGGCCAGCGAGCCGGCGGCATTGCGCACCACCCCATCAATGGCCGTGATCACTTCCCCATAGAGTTCGAAGTTCGGATCGTCAGCTCCCACCGGCGGCATCGCATCGGTGACCAGCAGCAGCCGTCCACGGGGTTTCGCGGCCAGCGCCACGCGCAGGCTGGCCGGGTGGACGTGCACGCCATCGACGATGATGCCGACCCAGCTGTCGCGGTCTTCCAACGCCGCACCCACCGCGCCGGGCTCGCGCCCCTGCAGCGGACTCATGGCGTTGTACAGGTGCGTAAAACCACGCACGCCGGCGTCCAGGCCTTGGCGGATCTGCTCGTAGGTGCCCGCGGTGTGCCCGGCGGCGATGATCACCCCGCGCTCGACCAGCGCGCGGATCGTCTCCAGCGGCACCCGTTCCGGAGCGAGGGTCAGCAGGGTCACGCCGTTTTCCAGCGATGCCACCATCGCCACTTCGTCGGCATCGGGCACGCGGAACTTGCTCGGATCATGCGTGCCCTTGCGTGCGGGTGCGATGTAAGGACCTTCCAGGTGCACGCCGATCACCCCCGGCACGCCCTCGGTAATGGCCTGCGAGGTGGCGGCGATCGCCGCACGCATCACGCCCGCATCATCGCTGATCAGGGTTGGCAGCAGGGCCGTGGTACCAAAACGCCGGTGCGCACGGGCAATCGTGCGCAGCGTCTGCACATCCGGCGTTGCGTTGAAAAGCGCACCGCCGCCGCCGTTGACCTGCACATCGATGAAGCCCGGCAGCAACCAGCCGCCCTGCAGATCGCGCTGCTCATCGGCCGCGCCCAGACCGGGCGCCGCGTCGGGCACCAGGGCGCCGATGCGCCCGTCTTCGATCACCACGGCCAGGTCGTCGCGGAACTCATCGCCCACCAGCACGCGGGCATTGCGCAGTACCTGTTTCATCAGACGGTCTCCGTGACCTTGTTCAAGTGCGGCGGCAGATCGGGGTTATGACCGCGCTGCAGCGCCAGGGCATTGATGGCACGGTAGAACGCCTGCACCACCAGCAGCGGTGCGCACAGCGGGTGGGGCGCCGCGGGCAGCGGCAGGTCACCTTCGGCGCCGGCCAGCCAGACCTGCGCACCGCGCGCGGCGAACTCCGCCGCGACCGCTGCGGTACCCGCGCCAGTCTCATCGGGCTGGGCAAACGCCAGCACCGGGAATCCGGCGCCGACCAGCGCCATCGGCCCATGCTTGACCTCCGCCGAGCTGTAGGCCTCGGCATGCAGGCCGCAGGTTTCCTTGAACTTCAACGCCGCCTCCTGGGCCGCGCCCAGGCCGATGCCACGGCCGAGCACGAACAGGTTGCCGGCCCGCACCAGTCCATCACTGACGCCGCTCCAGTCACCTTGCCAGGCCTGGCGCATCGCCTCGGGCAAGGCGTCCAGCGCCGCCAGCAGCGCGGCGTCCTGCTTCCAGCACGCCGCCAATTGCAGGATCGCGGCCAACGAGGCCAGGTAACTCTTGGTCGCCGCCACGCTGCGCTCGGCACCGGCGTGCAGTGGAATCACCGTATCGGCCAACTGCGCCAGCGGTGAATCCTCCACGTTCACCAGCGCGACCACGCGCGCGCCAGCAGCCTTGGCAGCTTCCGCATTGCGCAGCAGGTCCGGGCTTTTGCCCGACTGCGAGATGGCGATGAACAGTGCACCGCGCATCTGCAGCGGTGCGGCATACACCGAGCCAACGGAAGGCGACAGCGAGGCCACCACAAGGCCCAGCTGGGTTTCCAGCACGTACTTGGCGAACGTCGCCGCGTGATCGGAACTGCCGCGGGCGCAGGTCACCACGAAAGGCGGCGGCGCAGCACGTAACCGAGCGGCCAGCGCATCGATCACCGGACGGTTGCGAAGGAATTGGGCGGTCACCACGTCGGCCGCTTCGGCGGCCTCGCGGAACATCAGGGTCTGGTCAGCAGCAGGGAGCGACATGGGGCACTCACACGGGGTCGGAAGGGGGAACACGCAGCGCCGCAGGACGCATCGGTGCAGTGGAGCCACGTACCACCAGCTGCGGTACGAAGCCCTGGTTGTGCAGCGACGAAGGCGCATCGTCATACGCATCGCTGCGCAGCTGGGCGATGAGCAGGCGCGCGGCATGCCGTGCGATGTCTTCGGTGGCCTGCTTGGCCGTGGTCAACGCCGGCCAGGACTGCCGTGATACCGGACTGTCCTCGAAGCCGGCGATGGACAGGTCGTAGGGCACGCTCATGCCGGCCGACTTGGCCGCCGCCAGCACCCCGGCGGCGATTTCATCATTGGACCCGAAAATGGCGGTGGGCGGCTCACGCAGCGCCAGCAGGCGGCGCGCGCCACGGAAGCCGTCATCGAAGGTGTAGTCGCCCTGCACCACCAGGTGCTTGTCCTGGGAAATACCGTAATCTTTGAGGGCCGCCTCGTAACCTGCATGGCGTTCGGCCGACGAACGATGCGAACTGCCACCCCACAGGAAGCCGATGCGCTGGTGGCCGAGCTGGATCAGGTGTTCGGTGATTTCGTAGGCCGCTTCACGGTCATCGACGAAGACACAGGGGCCGTCGGCCGGGTCTTCGGTGGCGGCGATGATGCGCGCCAGCTTGATGCCGCGCGCCACCAGCGCCTGTACCAGATCGCGACGCTCGGACATCGGCGCGGTCAGCACCAGCCCCGCCAGCCGCGAACGCTGCACCCAATCGGCCAGTTCATCGGCCAGCAGCGGTGCGCTGGAATCGCAGGGGTGGATCTGCAGGCCGAAGCCTGTTTCGCGGCAGGCCGCCAACACCCCGTTCTGTACGCCGATGATGTGGTATGGATTCGGATTGTCGTATACCAGCCCGATCACGAAGGTCGTGCCGCTGCGCAGGTTCCGCGCGGAAGGGTCGGGCTCGTAATCCAGTTCAGCGATGGCGCGCAGCACGCGCGCGCGCGTGGCCTGCATCACCGAGGGCTCGTTGTTGATCACCCGCGATACGGTTTTCAGCGAGACCTTGGCTTTCTCGGCCACGTCCCGGATGGTCGCCCTGCGCATGCCCGTTGTTCCTCCCTGTTGCCCCATTCTCGCCGATCAGGCCTGGCCGCGCGGCAGCCCGGCACGGTGGCCGGCCAGCGAGTAGTACAGGATGTACAGGTAGCACGGCGCCATCAGCAGCAGGAACACGGCCTGGAAATCGAAGTGCTGCTTGAGCACGGCAAACAGCTGCGGAATGATCGCGCCGCCGGCGATGCCCATGATCAGCAGCGCCGAGCCGGTTTCGGTGAAACGCCCCAGCCCACGAATGGCCAAGGGGAAGATCGCCGGCCACATCATCGCGTTGGCAAAGCCCAGCAGCGCCACGAAGGCAACCGACACATAGCCGTGGGTGACGTAGGCGCCGAGGCAGAACAGCACGCCGAGGCTGGCCGAGATTGACAGGTAGCGCGATTGCGAGACGACCCGGGGGATCAGCACGAGCCCGACCACGTAGCCGGCCAGCATCGCGCCCAGGGTGAGCGATGTGAACATCTTGGTCTGGTCCAGCGGCAGGTTGAAGCCATGGCCGTAGGTGCCGATCGCATCGCCGGCCATCACTTCCACGCCCACGTAGAAGAACAGGCAGAGCACACCAAGCCACAGGTGCGGGAACTGGAAAATGCTGCTGCGCTCCACCGCGCCGTCGGCCACCGGAGTGGCATTGGCTTCGCTGGCCTTGATTTCCGGCAGCGGCGAGAACAGCACCGCCACCGCGAGCACCAGCAACAGGCCGGCCATCGCCAGGTAGGGCGCGTGGATCTTGGCGGCGAAGGCATCCAGCAGCTGCGCCTTGGTCACCGGGTCGGCTGCGGCCACCTGGGTGGACAGGTCGCCGACCCCGTGCAGCACCAGGGTGCCGATGACCACCGGCGCCAGCATGCCGGCGACCTTGTTACAGATGCCCATCAGGGCGATGCGCCGGGCCGCGCTCTCGATCGGCCCAAGGATGCTGATGTAGGGGTTGATCGCGGTCTGCTGCAGGGCCAGGCCGCTGCCGATCACGAACAGGCCCGCCAGCGCGCCCGGGTACCAGCGCTGGGTGGAGAATTCCCCGAAGGCCGCCGCACCGACCGCCATCACCACCAGGCTGAGCGCCAGCCCTTTCTTCATGCCGGTGCGCTTGAGGATCCACGAGGAAGGCAACGCCAGGAAGAAGTAGGACAGGTAGAACACCATCAGGACCAGGAACGCGTTCACCTCGTCCAGGTCGAAGGCCAGGCGCACGAAGGTGATCAACGGGCCGTTGATCCAGGTCAGGAAGCCGATGATGAAGAACAGCATGCCGACGATGGCGATCGAGACTACGGGACTTGCAGGCCTTGGCTGTGACATGGTCCGGCGTGCTCCTGGGAGGCTGGCGTGGAAGGAGAAGGGTTCAGCGCCGCAGTTCGGCGACGAAGTCGTAGAAATCGTTGTGGCAATAGGTGTCGGTGAGCTCGATGGCACTGCCATCGCGGGCATAACCCACGCGCACCACGTGCAGGATGGCTTCGCCGGTCTTCATGCCCAGGTGCGAGGCCAGGCGTTGCGGCAGGTTGATGGCACGGAAGTACTGCAGCGCCCGCACCACCGGCGTGCCCTGTGCATCCAGGTAGCTGTACAACGAATCGCCGACCTGCTCCGGGTCGGCCACGATGCGCTGCGGCAACACCGCGTGCTCATAGGCCATGGTGCGGCCATCGGCACTGCGCAGGCGGGTCAGCGAGGCCACGGCGGCGTCCGGTGACAGGCCCAGGCGCAGGATTTCTTCACCCACCGCCGGGCGCAGCCGCCGCTCCAGCCAGCGCGTGCCCGGGGCATAGCCTTTCACCCGCAGCGTTTCGCTGAAGCTGGCCAGGCCACTGAGCTGGTGCTGGATATGCGAAGTGATGAAGGTGCCCGCCCCTTGCCTGCGGCTGACAAGATCCTGTTCCACCAGCGCATCCACGGCCTGGCGAAGTGTGACGCGGGAAACACCGAGCACTTCGCACAGCTGGCGCTCGGCCGGCAGGGCTTCGCCGGCCTTCCAGTCACCGGCATGGATCTGCGCGGCGAGCTTTCCGGCCAACTGCAGGTACAGGGGCGTGGGCGCCTGTGGATCCAGCGCCAGCGCTGCCAATCGCGGATCAGTCACTGCCTTCTGCTTGGTCACGCGGGACATACTCCGGCCGCCATCATTAAATCCAATTTAATACCAATCCAAGACAGCTGTCTATCTGCGCCGCAACATCACTAGAGGCGGATGTAAAGACGTCGGCGGTCCATCCACCAGCCCAGCAGCCAACACAGCATCGTGTAGGCCAGCGCGCACAACAGTGCACCTGCCGGCCCGGGCAGCAACTGCTGGAAGACGGCAGTGCCAAACCAGTCATACACCCCGACGCCCGGCGTCACATGGACCATCTGCAGGGTGACCACCAGCAGTTCCGAGAACAGGTAGATGGCCAGCGGGTTCTTGCCCATCACGGTGAAGAAAGCGCTGCCACCGCGGTGCCCGCGCAGCTCCACCCAGCCCACCAGCAACGCCAGCCACAGCAGGTCCAGGCCTACGGTGAGCAGTACGAACGGTCCGGTCCACAGTTTCTTGCCGATCGGGAACCAGGGGTTCCACAGCAACGCCAGCGAGACCAGGACCAGCCCGGCCACCAGCATCCAGGCCACCGCGCGCGGGGTTTTGCCGGCATCGCGCAGCCAGCGCCCGGCGAGGTAACCACCAAGCACATTGGCGGTGGCCGGCAAGGTGCCCAGCAGGCCCTCCGGGTCGAAGCCGCCATCCTTGCGGTACAGGTGCTCGGCGCCGACCAGCCACAGGTCCAGGCGGGTGCCGGCATTGAGGTGGCGATCCAACGCCGCGCCTTCGACACTGAAGGCATGCAGCACGCCCCAGTACGCCAGTGGCAGCGCCAGGGCGAGCCACGGCAGGACACGCGCCGGCAGGTAACGCACCGCCAGCGCCGCGAGCAGGTAGCACAACGCGATTCGTTGCAGCACACCGAACACGCGCGTTTCAGCGAACGGTTTGATCGCCCAATGGCCATCGACGTGGGCGACGAACGGATACCAGTACATCAGGTAACCGCACAGGAAGATCAACGCCGCCCGCTTGAACACCCGCCTCAGGAAAGCGCCCTCGCCTTCCTGCCCTCCGCCAAAAGCCAGTGCGTTGCCGGTGACGAACAGGAAGGTGGGAAACACCAGGTCGGCCAGGGTGAAGCCGAACCATGGGGCATGCACCAGCTGGCTGTAGGTCGGTGCACCGGGCCCGGAGGTGTTGACCAGGATCATCAGGAAAATGGTCATCCCGCGCAGCACATCCAGCGACAAGAAACGTTCCCGTCCCGGTGTCGGCAACGTGCTCATCGTGCCGCCTCGCGCTGCAGCAGCGCGCGCACCGATGCAGCCACATCCGTGGGCGCGGGTTTGGCGGTCGGCACCGTGACATCGGCCGCCCACTGCCGTTCCCAAGCCGCGCTCTCACGGGCAAAGGCAGCGTCATCCCACGTGGTTCCAGCCACGACGTTGGCCCGGTAGGCGCTGAAGAAACGTATCCAGCGCTGCAGGTAGAAGCCGTCGTACATCCCCGACCAGGCCTTGGAGGCATAGTCGGCCAGGTTGCCCTCACCGCCCCATACACTGACCTGCGCCCTGGCGTTGGTCACGTAGTAATCCGCCAGTACTTTCTCACCGTGCGCGGCATCGCGGGCCTGCGCTGTCCAGCTGGACAACGTTTCCTGCTGGCCGGCGACCAGATCATCGAGCCCTCGCACCAAGGCGAACACCTTGTCGCGCGCCGCATCGCCGGCAACCAGATCACCGCGCTGGTAGGCCGCGATGGCATCCTTGAGCAGGGTGTCGACCTGCAGGTCCACATAGTGCCGCGCGTACTCCACCAGGTCATGGGCGAACAGCGGCGCGTCCCGGTAGCGCGGGGCGATCGCCAGCAAGGCCTCGATGGCCCGCCGCAGGCGCACCGGGTCGCCCGGTACGTCCTCATAAGCCCCTGCGTCCGCCGTGGGCCGCTTGAACAACAGGTACGCACCGGCCTTCTTGTTCCACCAGCGCGGGCTCCAGTAGCGGGTGCTGTAGACCGACGCCCGCAGGTCCTCCCACGCGGCGAGCAACGCCGGATCACTGTGGCCGTAACGCGCGCGACTGTACTGGTCGATCCATGCCGACCACGGCTGCCGGGTACCGCCCCAGGCCAGGTGGTAAAGGTACTCGTACACCACCGAGTTGTTGTGCAGGCCCTCGGGAAAGACACCAAAGCCGGCCAACGCTTGATGGTCCTTGTCGGCCAGCAGCTGCTGCAGGTCCTGGCGATAGAACTCGAAATCGCCGTACACCGGGTTGCTGCCACCGTAGTTGTGCACGTAACCGTAGATCCACTGCTTGCCATCGAACGCGCCGGACTGTTTCCACGTACCCGGATAGCGGTCGTTGCCGATATCCAGCACCAGCATCTGCTGATCGGGTACGCGTTCGAGGAAGGCCGCAATCGCCTCCGGCTTCCAGAACTCGCGGTCGGCGCCGAACAACCATCCCTGCA
The DNA here is from genome assembly GCA_032007425.1 of Stenotrophomonas sp. GTDB lineage: Bacteria > Pseudomonadota > Gammaproteobacteria > Xanthomonadales > Xanthomonadaceae > Stenotrophomonas. Next base: position 19,833 of record DALZLW010000008.1, on the reverse strand, counting down.
TCACCCACGTGGCGCGTGGATTGGCATTGGCGATGGAGCGGTAAATGGCCTCGCCATACGCCGCCAGGCGCTCGTCACGCAGCGCATCGGGCACCGCCCTGGCGTGTGCATCGTCGGTGTTGGCCGTGCTGTCGCCATACTTGGCCGCCGCCACATCGCTGCCATCGTGGGAAATGGGCGGCAGCATTTCGTTGAACGCATCGGCCAGGTAGTACTGCCCTTCGCCATAGCTCGCGGTATAGAGGGCGATGAAGCGGGCGGCAATGCGCGCGAACAGCGGGTCGGCCGGATCCAGCCAATAGGTTTCGTGGAACCCTTCCCACGCCCGCATGCGGTAGATCCGTGCTTCGGGATGGGCCTGCGCGAATGCCTTGGGCACATAACCGGCAAAGGCGGGAAGCACGGGCTTCATGTCCAGTGCGCGCATGCGCTGGAGGATCTGCTTCTGCAACACGCGCTTGCTGTCGATCCATGCCTGCGGCATCGGCGCGGCATAGCCTTCGATGTTGCCCATGCGCTGCCAGGGGGTGAAGGCCGGGCCTGAAAAATAGTCGGACAGGGCTGCATCGTCGACGCCGAACTCCCGCCACAACTCCTGCCAGATGGCTTCCTGCCCTTCCATCGCCAGCGGCATGTCGACCCCGTGCAGGGCCATCCAGTCGATTTCCTTTTCCCAACGCGCCCAGTCCCAGAACGGGCTGGTATAGCCGTAAGTACAGGTGTTGAGATAGGCACGGTGCGTGAAAGGGGTGTTCACGGTCACCGCCGACTGGGCCGGAAAGTGGGCCGGCAACGCACTGCGCGTGCCCTCCCAGCTCACCGATGCCGCACCGATCGATCCCAGGTAGGCATAGGCGCCGTGCGCCAGCGCGACGCGGTTGGAACCGCTGACCTGCAGCCGGCCGTCGCGGGCCTGCGTCTGGTACCACGACGCGCCATCGACTGCCTGCAACTGCAGCTCGATGTCGGCCGCGCGCGGCCCCAGGCTGCGTTCCAGTACGGCGCGCACGGCGTCGTCGGCCAGCGCACTGCTGCTGGCGCACAATGCGGCGGCAAGCCACAGCAGGCGGTTCAAAGAACGAGGTGCAAGCGTTGTCATGGTGCAGGCTCCAACAGTACAGCGGTGGCAGTGATGCATCGGCGCCGCCGCTGCCGGACAGGCAACGTCCGGCAACGGCGTGTTACGGGCCCCCAGGAACTCAGAACACGTCCCACTTCATGGTCAGGTAGTAACTGCGGCCGGTGACGCCGGTCATCTGCCACACGTTGCTGCGCTGGTAGTACGCCTTTTCCTTCTCGTTGGTCAGGTTCACCGCGCCGAAGGAGAAGCTCAGCTTGTCGTTGAATTGATAACCCAACTGCGCATCCAGCTGGGTGCGCTCTTCCATCACGTGGCCGGCGTAGGCGAAGAAACTGTCCGAACGGGTCTGGGTGTATTCGCTGCGATGGGTCGCCGACAGACGGGCGCTGTACTTGCTGTTCTCCCAGAACAGCGTGCCGTTCCAGGTCTGCCCGGAAAGGTTGCTGATCACGAAGTCGTCGTTGTACTTGGGCAACACGCGGGTGAAGTTGGCGGTGAAGCCAAAGCCCTGCAGCGGCAGCCAGGCATTGAGCGACTGTGTCCAGGACACTTCATAACCGCGCAGGTAGTTGACCTGGTCGCTGTTGAAGGTCTTTTCGATCTCATACACCTCGCCATTGCCGGCCACGCACTCGTTGTCCGCATTGCCCGACAGGGCCACGCCGTTGTAACTGCCCGGGCAGATGGACTGGTTGTAGGTGCCGTTCTTGATGGCCTTCCAGAAACCAGACAGGGCCAGGCCGCCACCGTCGTAATACCACTCAAGGCCAAGATCGGCCTGCTCGGCGGTCATCGCCTTCAGGTCCACCGAGCCCAGCGTGATGGCGTTGAGCGTGCGGCCATCGGTCAGCAGGGTGCGTTGTTCGGTGGTGGCGATCGCCGTGCTGCTGGTCAGGATCGGGCGCACCAGCACCTTGGCGGCGGAAACGCGCAGCAGCAGGTCCGGTCGCATCTCCAGCACGAAGCTGGCGCTGGGCAGCCAGTTGTCGTACTTGTACACCGAACTGGCGGTACCGACGATGTTGTTGGCTTCTTCGTTGACGGCATCCGGCGTGGTCAGCCAGGTGTCGGTGGTGCGCTTGCTCTTCTCGTAGCGCAGGCCCACGCTGCCGCGCAGCGGCATGCCCGCGATCTCCGCATCGATGCGGGCCAGGCCGTAGCCGGACCATATGTCGTTGGTGATCTCGTAGCTGCTCTGTGGTGCGAACACAACCGGGATGGTCACCCCTTCGGCCGCCAGCGCCTCCTGGTAGGCTCGGATGCTCGGGATCACGAACGCATGCTGGATCCCGTACATGTTGTCGAGGAAGCCGGTTTCCAGCTGGCTGGTCGCCGACATCAACGGCAGGTCGGCCGGATCGGCATCGCCGACGACGTAACGGTCGTTTCGCCAGACGTCGCGGGTCAGTCCTTCACGGCGGTACTTCGCGCCGAACTTCACCGAGCTCAGCCAGCCTGCCCCGAGCCAGCGCTCGGCGTCCAGCTGCAGCGAATCCTCCTTGTTTTCAAGGCGTTTTATCGCGCCGTTGGGGAACTCGTTGCGCGTCATCGTGTACGGGTCATACCAGCTGGCATCGGCCAGATCATGGGACACCGTGAACGAGGGGCTGGACGCATTGCTGACATCCAGCAGACTGCTGCCAACCTTCAGGCCAAGGATCGCCGCCAGCTCGCTTTCGTTGGTCTTGCCCGAAGTATGGTTGGCCGCACCCGTGATGGTCCAGTCACCCGGCTTCCATTTGAAATCATAGGTGAGCATCTGCGATACCCACTGGTGCTCTTCAAGCTGGCGGTTGTTTTCCAGCGTGTAGTTCTCCGACAGCACGCGCGTGGCGTAGCCATCGCGGGCCTCCTGCACGGTCTGGCTGCCGGAGCTGAGCAGGAACACCTGCTGTTTGACGTCGTTCTGGGTTTCATCCTTGCTGTACAGCCAGGTCAGCCCCATGTCCAGCGTGTCGCTGGGCTGCCACTGCAGCGCACCGGTCAACATGCTGCGTTCGGTGCTGCGATCGATGCGGCGATAGCGCGTCCGGGTGGGGCTGACCACCGACTGGCCGTCAATGCGGCCTGTGCCCCAGCGGTCGATCCAGAAGTAATCAGCGCGGTCTTCCAGCTCCTGGTAGCCCGCGTTGAGGAACAGGCCGAAGCGGCCTTCGCCCAGATCGAACTGGTCGATGTAACTCACCACGCCCTTGCCGGTCGGACTGCCATCCACCGATGAAGAGGACTGGCCGGTGGCCGAGACGATCAGCTTGCGCTGCTTGTAATCCAACGGCTTGACGGTATCGATGTTCACCGTTCCCGACAGGCCACCGGCATCCATGTCGGCGGTCGGCGACTTGATCACCTGGATACCGGAAGCCACTTCGGGCTGGATGATGTCGAAGCGGAACCCGTCGGTGAAATCGGCACTCTTGAAGGTCTGCCCGTTCACCGTGGTCATCGCGTACTGCGGGCCCAGGCCGCGGATGCTGATCGTTGAACCGCGACCATTGATGCTGGAAATCTGCACGCCGGGAATGCGCTGGATGGCTTCGGCGATGTTTTCGGCGGGGAATTTCCCGATGTCTTCGGACGAGATGCCGTCGGTGACGCGGATATCGTCGCGCTTCTTGTCCAGCGCACTGATCAGGCTCTTTTCGTAGCTGCTGGTGACAGTGATCGCATCGAGTTGCGATACCTGTGGATCGGAGACCGTGGCTTCCTGCGCGGCGGCGGACTGCAGCGCGGAAAGCCCCAGGCCCACGGCGATGGAAAGCACGGAAAGGGAACAGCGGCGGGAGCGGTGACCGGGGGAGGCGACATGTGGCATTGGGCTATCCTGGAGTGATGGCTGAACGGCACGACGACGGTGGCCGATGGCATGCGCAGGACGGGGTACATGACGCAGGGGCAGGACAGCCCGGGCCGCACCCATGGCAGCCAGCACTTCCTGATGTTCGAACACGGTACGACCCCTTTACCCACGACCTCCGCCCCCCTCCCGGGAGCTCGACCTGACCGGTATCCCCCCGGGCAGGTCGCTGGCGGCTGCGTGTCCATCGCTCGCGATTGATGTAGACCAATCGGAGTGAGTTGATTCTTATGGTATTAAAAAGATCGTGTCAACGCGCTGTCACACAGCACGCTGTCCTGGACAGCTCAAAACGCCCCATTCACTTAATCAAATACTTTTATTTCAGATACTTGGCGTGATGAAGATTTTCTATTGAAGCATTTTTCTCGACAGGAAGTCATGAGACCTCTCCACTACCAAATGCCCGCGGCAAGACCAATTTTTCGCATGCTGTAGCGGCGGCACTGGCAGTGCCGACCATTGCCCCCCCAGGTCGATGCAAATGACTGATCTGCATCAACTAATAAGTAGAACCAATTCCACCCCCGATAGGAATCGCTCGCAACATGACCATCAACGCGTTGGATGAATTTCTCCGGAATGTATTGACATCGTTGTCATCACATCGCAAGAATCGCTCCGGACAGGCAAGCCCCCTGCGCAACAGCGCATTGATCCGCTCAAAGGTGAACCCGTGGTCGCAATGCTGCACAGCGCAGGAGATGGCCCGATGAACGGCAGCTTCGTGGCCGCCGATGTCGGCGGAACCCATGTCCGCATTGGCTGGGTGCAGCCGCCATCCGCTGACAACCAACGTCTGCACGTGCACGCGGCGCAGCGCTACCGCTGCGCCGATTACCCCAGCCTCAGCGCCATCCTTGCCAAGTTCCTCGGTGACGCCGACCACGCTGACGCGCTGGTGATCGCCAGCGCTGGCTACCCACTGGCCGATGGCACGGTGATCACCGCCAACCTGCCGTGGGTCTTGTCGCCGCGGCAGATCCAGCAGGACCTCGGTGTGGCCAGCGTGCATCTGGTCAATGATTTCGAAGCGGTGGCCCATGCGGCCGCCTATGTCGATGACAGCCAGGTGCTGCAGCTCACCGGCCCGCAGCAGGCGCCGAGCGGACCGCTGCTGGTGCTGGGCCCCGGCACCGGGCTCGGCGCTGCCGTGTGGATCCCCAACGACGGACGCCCCGTGGTGCTGGCCACCGAAGCCGGACAGGCCGCCCTGGCCGTGCGCACGCCGTTGGAAATGCAGTTGCTGGAGGTGATGCTGCGTGATCGCAGCCACGTATGCGTCGAACAGGCGTTGTCCGGCCCCGGCCTGCTGAACCTGTACACCGCGCTGTGCAGCGTGCGCGGCTCCGTGCCGGCCTGCACCTCACCGGACCAGGTCACCACCGCCGCCGATGCCGGCGATGGGTTGGCCGCCGAGGCCCTGCAGGTGTTCTGCGGCCTGCTCGGCAGCGTGGTCGGTGACATGGCCCTGCTGTACGGCGCCCAAGGCGGCATCTACCTGGCCGGCGGCATCCTGCCGAAGATCCGCCAGCACCTGCTGGCCAGCACGTTCGTCGAACGCTTCTTGGACAAAGGCCCGATGCGCGAAGCGCTGCAGCGCATCCCGGTCAGACTCGTCGAGCACGGCATGCTCGGCGTGGTCGGCGCCGCGCACTGGTACCTGGGCCAGTCGTCACAGGCCACGCCTGCTCCACCGCATCACCCCTGACCCGGCCAGCGGGCCCGGAACCGGGGAGGGACTCCGGGTCAGGCTCGCTCAACGGCCACCACGCTGCAGTCCACTACGAATGATGAGGAGAGACATCATGAAGACACGCACGTCCCTGCTTGCCGCGGCCATCGCCACCGGCCTGTCCTTCACCGCGCACGCCCAGCAGACCACGACCGAACTGGACAGCGTCCAGGTGGTCGGCATCCGCGCCAGCCTGGAAAGATCACTGGAGACCAAGCGGGCCAATGTCACGGTATCCGAAGCCATCACCGCCGAAGACATTGGCAAGTTCCCCAGCACCAACGTCGCCGAAGCGCTCTCACAGATCCCGGGCGTGTCGCTGGACCGGCGCTTCGGCCAAGGCGAACGGGTCAGCATCGACGGTACCGACCCCAGCCTCAACCTGTCGTTCCTCGACGGCCACCCGGTGGCCCAGGCGATCTGGCTGTATGGCGAGCAGCCCAACCGCGGTTTTGACTACAGCCTGCTGTCACCGCTGATCCTGGGTCGCATGGAAGTGATCAAATCCTCCGAAGCGCGCCTCACCGAAGGCAGCCTCGGCGGCACGATCCTGATGCACACCCGCCAGCCGCTGGACATGCGTGCCAATGAAACCGCGCTGTCGGTGGGTTACAGCTACAGCGACCAGGCCAGCAAGGGCAAGCCCAATGCTTCGGCCATCTACAGCTGGAAGAACACCGACGAGACCTTCGGCATCAACGTCGCGGCCCAGCACTATGAAGAGCGCGTGGACCGCCAGGGCATGGAGGTGTTCGGCTATGCCAAGGCCTCTACCTTCACCAATGCCAGCGGCGTACCCGCCGATGCCGATGTCCCCAACTCCATCAACGCTGCCTGGTTCCAGCAGGACCGCGAGCGCGACAGCGCGGTGGTGAACCTGCAGTTCAAACCGAACGACGCGCTGGAGTTCAACCTCAGCGGCTTGTACATCAAGGAGAACTTCGACAACTACAACCAGTCGATGTACTCCTTCCTGACCTGGAACCCGGGCACCATCGGTGCGGTGGATCAGCTGGGCAACGTGCGTAACGGCGTGGTCACCAGCGGCCATTCCAATGCCAGCGCCACGGCAAACAGCGGCACCGTCATCTATGACAACAACGTGCGCGAATCTGAAGTCACCACCAAGGGCCTGGACCTGCGCGGGGCGTGGCGCGGCGATGGCTGGGGCATCACCGGCCAGGCCGGGCAGAGCCGCTCGGAAAACAAGGACCTGGCCCAGTACTTCATCGAACCGTTCTACAACGGTGGCTTCAGCTGGGACCTGGACAAGGGCCTGACCTTCGACGACCCTGCCGGGGCACGCGACCCGGCCAACTGGGGTTCGGCCGGTGGCTGGTTCGGCAACAACGGCATCTTCTCCACCGAGAGCAAGGACACCTACGCCCAGCTCGATTTCAACGTGCAGTTCGACAGCATCTTCAACCAGCTGCAATTCGGCGTGCGCCACGGCAAGCATGAAGAAAGCTTCGACCTCAACGTCTATGGCGGCGTGCGTCCAGGCACCCTGGCCGACGTCGGCACCATCGGCCTGACCGACATCCAGGGCTTCGCCGACAGCCAGCGCCGTCACCTGCAGGTCGGGCGTGACAACGTGTTGGCCTGGGTGAAGGGCAGCCCGCTGGACTTCGCCAATCCCGATGCGGCCAGTTACCTCAACAACAGCTGGGCACTGACCCAGACCAACAACGCGGCCTACGCGCAGCTGAACTTCTCCGAAGGCGCGTTGCGCGGCAATGTCGGCCTGCGCTACGTCGATTCCAAGACCGAGGGCAGCGGCTTCGTCTACGGCGGCACGCCCAGCCTGACCGACCTGGACAGCAAGTGGCAGACACGTACGAAGAAGGAGGACTTCCTGCTGCCCTCGGCCAACCTGGTCTGGGACATGGACAACGACTGGGTGTTCCGCCTCGGCGCCAGCAAGGTGATCGCCTGGGCACCGTACAACAGCATGGTCAACAACACTTTCCTCAACGACACCACATTCACCGGCAGCGGCGGCAATGCCGAACTGTCGCCGTACGAAAGCTGGAACTACAACGCCTCGGCCGAGTACTACTTCGCCCCGCAGGCGGTGGTGGCCTGGTCGGTGTTCTACAAGAAGATCGACAACTACATCGATACCAGCGCGGTCATCGAGCGCCAGTACAACTCGCTGCGTGACACCTCGCCGACCACCTGGCCGAACATCGTCGGCACCCATGGCTGCACCGCCGACGGCTACTGCGATTACAGCATCCAACGCCCGCGCAACGCCGGCAGCGGCCACGTCAAGGGCTTCAACATCGCCTTCCAGCAGCCCTTCGGCGACAGCGGCTTTGGCCTGACCGGCAACTACACCTACGCCAACGGCGAGAGCAGCAGCGGCGACCCCCTGCCCTACCAGTCGCGCAACTCGGTGGCCTTCAGCCCGTACTACGAGAAGGGTCCCATCAATGCCCGCCTCACCTACAACTGGCGCGACAGCTACCTGGCTGGCGGTTATGTCGCCGGCTCCGCCCCGGCCAGCGTGGACGACTACGCCGAACTGGGCGCCAGCTTCGGCTACACCTTCAGCCCGCAGTGGTCGCTGACCGTGGATGCACAGAACCTGCTGGACGAGGAGTATTTCCAGTACGCCGGTGACAAGGACCACGTCGCCTCGCGTTACAAGAGCGGCCGCCGTTACATGGCCACCGTGCATTTCAAGTTCTGAGCATGGCCTGATCCACTGCAGCGGGCCCGAGCACGCGGGCCCGCTGCCTCTGAATGACGCGGTGACGTGGGTATGGCACTGCATCGCGCAGCGGCCGATCATCGGCACGCACTGCTCCTGCACAGGAACCCGCCAATGAATCTGCGTTGTCTCGCCGCCCTGCTGTCCTGCACCCTGTTCGCGCCGCTGGCACATGCCGCAGCGACCCCGATCGTCGACGATGCGCCCGGTCCGCGGCTGCGCCCCGGCAGCCTGATGCTGATCCCGGCACCGGCCCAGGTGGAACGTGCTGCGGGCGCAGGTTTCATCGTCACCGCCGATACCCACGTGCATGCCAATGATCCGGCAGCCCAGCGGGTGGCACGCCAGTTCATCGATATGCTGGCACGCAGCGGTGGGGCGAAGCTCACCTTGGCCACTGGCCATGATGACCACGATGGCGGCATTCGTTTCGAACAGGTGCCTGCCGTTGGGCACGTCGCCGCCGAAGGCTACACCCTGCACAGCGGCCCACGCGGCGTGGTGGTCAGCGCCAGCGACGAGGCCGGGCTGTTCTACGGCGCCACCACCCTGTCCCAGCTCGCTACCGGCGACGCCGGCGGCAGCGTGCCCGCCGTGACCATCGAAGATGCACCGCGCTTCCCCTGGCGCGGGCTGATGCTGGACTCGGCGCGGCATTTCCAGAGCCTGGACGAGATCAAGCAGCTGCTTGATGCAATGGCGGCGCACAAGCTCAACACGTTCCACTGGCACCTCACCGATGACCAGGGCTGGCGCATGGAGATCAAGCGCTACCCCAAGCTCACCAGCGTCGGCGGTTGTCGCATCCCTGCAGGCGATGGTGGGCGGGATCCTGCCACCGGTGCCCCTCGTCCTTACTGCGGTTACTACACGCAGGCGCAGATCCGCGAGGTGGTGGCGTATGCCGCCGCGCGCCACATCCAGGTCATCCCGGAGATCGATGTGCCCGGCCATGCCACGGCTGCCATCGCTGCTTACCCGGAACTGGGCGTACTCGATACGCCGCTGCAGCCGCTCAGCGAGTGGGGTGTATTCCCCAATCTGTTCAACGTCGAAGACAGCACCGTGGTGTTCCTGCAGAACGTGCTGGAAGAGGTGATCGACCTGTTCCCTGCGCGCTACGTCCACGTCGGTGGCGACGAAGCGGTGAAGGACCAATGGATCGCTTCACCGCAGGTACAGCAGCGCATGCGCGAACTGGGCATCAGCGACGAGAACGCGATGCAGAGCCATCTGCTCAAGCGCCTGGAAACCTTCCTGGAACAGCATGACCGCCGGCTGATCGGCTGGGATGAAATCCTTGAAGGTGGCCTGCCGCCACAGGCGACGGTGATGTCCTGGCGCGGTACCGAAGGCGGTTTGGCCGCGGCCAGCGCCGGCCATGACGTGGTGATGTCACCGGTCACCGACATGTACATGGATTACCTGCAGACCGCCTCGCCGAACGAGCCGCCCGGTCGCCCGCTGTTGACCACGCTCGCGCGCACCTACGCCTTCGAGCCTGTGCCGTCGTCGCTGGCGGCAGACAAGCAACACCATGTCCTCGGTCTGCAAGCCAACATGTTCACTGAACACACGCGCAGCTACGCACGCCTGCAGCACAACCTCTTCCCGCGCCTTGCCGCGGTCGCCGAAACCGGCTGGAGCCCAGCGCAACAGCGTGATTTCCGCGACTTCCTGGCCCGCCTGCCCGCACAGCTGCAACGGTATCGCGCGTGGGGGTTGGCCTACGCGCAGACACCGTTCGAGGTGGCGGTGGAGCATCAGCAGAACCGCCGCAACGGCAGCGTTACAGTGAACCTGGCCAGTCCGCTGGGGTACGAAGTGCGTTATCGCACCGACGGGCAGCCGGTCAACGCATCCTCCCCGTTGTATACAGGCCCCATGCAGTCCCGCCTGCCGGTCACGGTGCATGCAGCCGCGTTCTTCAACGGCCAGCCGCTGGCTGCCCGCCCCACGGTGGCTGCGTTCAGCGCCCAATCGCTGCTGACCCGCCGCGATGACGAGCTGCTGACCTGCCCCGGTCCTGGGCAACTGCTGCTGCGGCTGGAAGACGACGGCCCGGCTGACGGCGCGCGCGCGATCTTCAATGTGAACATCTTCAATCCGTGCTGGCGCTGGGCCGATGCCGACCTTTCCGGCATCCGCACGTTGAGCGTGCGCGCGGGTCGTATTCCGTATTACTTCCAGCTGGCGCACGACGAGCCCCAGCGCAAGTTCGAGTCTGCCTCGCGTGCGCAGGGTGAAATGAGGATCCGCCACGGCGACTGCAGCGGGCCGGTGCTGGCCGAGGTGCCGCTGCCTGCCGCGCCCGACGCTGATGGATTCATCACGCTCAGCGCCCGCCTGCCCGAGCAGATCACCGGCCCCGGCGATCTGTGCATCAACTTCACCGGTGACACCCGGCCAGCGATGTGGGTACTGGACGAAGTGACGCTGCAGCGCTGATCAGCACAGCGTGCCAACAGTGCTGGGCCGGAATCCGTTCCGGCCAGCACAAGGACGTATCTGAAAGAGGCTTGGGTAAAGGCGCTGACGTGACCATGCCCGTGTCCAAGGGCTCCACGTTCCGATGCCCGCCACAACGCCTCGCGCTGTGGGGGACGGTGCCTAGCCCTTCAGTCGAACCAGCAGGTCCCGCCAGGGCGTCAACGACGTGGCGAGGCCAGTCATCACCCCGACGGTGTTGGCAAAGGCATCAGCGGGATCGGCCATCCGGGTCTGGGTCAATGCGCCCTGCGCGAACTCGATGCCGATGCCCATCAGGACCAGCCCCATGCCGATCCAGAGCAACGCGCGATACCGCGTGAACAGCTGCACGCCACTGCTGGCCAGCAGGAAGTACGCCAGGAAATGTTCGACTTTGTCACTGCCTTCCGGCAGGGCCAGCGGCGGCGGTGGGATCAGGCAGACCACGATCACCGACAGCACGGCCGCCAGCCATACCGCCAGCCAGAAGCGCGGGCGACGTAAGGGCTTGAGCCAGTGGCCACTCACAGCCGCCAGCTCAGGTCACCCAGTTCAAAGGCCGGTTCAAAGTCCACCTCGCGCTGCAGGCCGATCACCTGGAACCGCTCGCCCATGCCACTGGGCAGGGTGAGTTTCTTGACCTCTTCGCGCAGCTGTACGCGACCCACTTCATCGGTGCGCTCATCGGCCAGCGCCAGCACCTGGTCCAGGCCATTGCCGAGCAGGAAACTTGCCTGGCTGCAATAGCCGGCCAGATCGAATCCCGCATGCAGGCCGGCCTCGGCCATCGCGGTGAAGTCCACCGAAGCGGTGATGTCCTGCAGGCCCGGCCACAGGTGCACGTTATTGTGGACATGGTGGCGCAGGAAGGCACGCAGCGTGCCGTCGTCGCGGTCCTCCTGGTAATACTCGCCGCGTGTATAGCCGTAATCGACGAACAACAACGCGCCCCGCTGCAGGCCACCGGCCACCGCCTGCAGCCAGTACGGCAGCTGTGGCAGAACCTCCGAGCGGTAGCCGGCTGCAAACGGCCGTTCCAGATAGCGCTCGAGATGGCGCACCGCACCGCCGAGCAGCATGTCGGCCGGTTGGCTGCCGCGCACAAATGCGCCCCCTGCATCAAGTTCGACGGTTTCTTCATGCACCTCGCCATCGATCATGACAAAGCGCGGGGTTGGCAACGCGTCGATGACCTCGTTGGCAAACACCACGCCCTCCCAGTCATCGTCAAACGGACGGTCCACCCATTCCACCCGCCCCGCCAGTTCGGGCGGCAACTGCTGGTTCAGGCGTTCGCGCTGGCGCTCGCGCAGGTCGGCGCTGGGCTCGAGGATCGCGTAACGCGCCGGGAGCGCCTGCAACTCGGCCAATCGCAGCAGCACGGCCTCGGCAAAGGCGCCTGTGCCACCGCCCAGTTCCAGCAGCCGTGCCTGCGGCCCCATCTGTGCGAACACCGGGGCAAGTGCATTGGCCACGGTCGCCGCAAACAGGCTGCCCATTTCCGGCGCGGTGGTGAAATCACCGGCAGGACCGAACTTGCTGGCACCGGCACTGTAATACCCCCAGCCGGGCGCATACAGGCACAGCTCCATGAAGCGTGAGAAGGGGATCGCCCCGCCTTGTGCACGGATTTCATCGCGCAGGGCTGCCGCGAACTGCTCGCTGTGGGCCAGGGCATCGGCATCGGGAAGTGGGAGCGTGGACTGCATGGCGGCTTCATAACGGTGACAATGACTACAGGATAGCTGACTCGTGGAAACGCATTGATGACTGACACCGCTCCCGTCGCCCTCGTCACCGGCAGCGCGCGCCGCATCGGCGCCGGCATTGCCCGCCGCTTCCATGCCTCGGGCTGGTCGGTAGCGCTGCATGCCCATACTTCCAGCGCCGAACTGCAGCAACTGGCCTTCGCCCTGGAAAACGAGCGGCCGGGCAGTGTGCTGGCGCTGCAGGCCGATCTGGCGCAGGCCGACGCCCTGCCCGACCTGGTCGAGCAGGCCGTGGCCCATTTTGGCCGGCTCGACGCGTTGGTGAACAATGCCTCGAACTTCTTCGCCACCCCGCTGGGGCTGATCACCGCAGAGCAGATCGACGCCCTGTATGCGGTCAATGCCCGTGCACCGCTGCTGCTGGCACAGGCGGCCGCCCCGCACCTGCGTCGCCAGCAGGGCGCCATCGTCAATCTGACCGACCTGCATGGCAGTGACCCGATGCGCGACCACGCCGCCTACAGCATGGCCAAGGCCGCATTGGAGATGGCGACCCGCAGTCTTGCCTTGGAGTTGGCGCCGAAGGTGCGGGTGAATGCTGTCGCACCTGGCGCGATCCTGTGGCCGGAACAGGGCAAGGATGACTTTGCCCGCCAGGCCTTGCTGGCACGTACCCCGTTGGCGCGGATCGGCAGCGTCGAGGAGATCGCCGAAGCGGTGTACTGGCTGGTAGCCGAAGGCGGCTTCATCACCGGCCACACCCTGCGTGTGGATGGCGGACGCACCTTGTAACGCCCTGCCACGAACAACGCCGGGCATGGCCCGGCGCTACTGCGGTCACACCGGCGCGGCGTCCAGCGGCACCACTTCAAACACGTCCGCGTATTGCGGATGTGCCTGCCAAAGCGCTTCCAGCGTGAGCCCGCTGACCGGATCAACGAAGCCCGGCGCGATGTCGGCCATCGGCTTGAGCACGAATGCATGCTTCAACTCTGGCCGCGGGATGCGCAGGTGGCCGGGACCTTCGGCGATCAGATCGCCGTAGAACACAACATCGATATCCAGGGTGCGGTCGGAATAACGCGGTCCGGTGCGATCCCGCCCATGCTGGTCTTCCAGCGCGTGCAACCAGGCATCGAGTTCCAGCAGCGGCAGCGTGGTTTCAATCTGCACCGCGTTGTTGAGGAACGCCGGACCGTCAAAGCCGACGGCGGCGGTCAGGTAAGCCGGCGACACCCGCAGGTCGCCAAAGCGCGCACGCAGTGCCCGGACCGCGACTTCAAGGTAGTGGCGGGGCTGCACATTGCTGCCCAGGCTGAGAAGCACGGTGATCATGCGGGTCGCTGGCGTTGGGGAGGCATAGAGGAGGACGTGCGTAGCGCCCACCACGGCATCGGGCGGGTGCCGCACATGATAGCGCCAGAGCCCACAGGGGTGGGATGGCTACGCGCCCAATGCCGTGGCCACGGTCTGCAGCGCCTGCCGCATCTGCATCGGTTTGCCCTAGGGCGTGGACCTCGAGCCCGGCCTGGGCCAGCACTGTCGGCGGCTTGTCGGCATGGCTTGACCGCCCTGGGCGCATTCGGCGATGACATGGTCCAGATGATGCCGCGCAGGATCGTCCCTACGGACACGCAACAGCCCAGCAATCATCGGCAACGGTTGCAGCAGATCGCGCAGGTCATGGCTGATTCCGGCCGCCAGCACCGCTTGGCCCAGCGAAGTCGAAGTGAACGCGTCAACTTGCTTCGTAGTGAGCGCAGACGGTCGTTCTACGCCCATGCGGAAATGACAAAGAGCGCCCTGAGGCGCTCTTTGTCAAACACTCGCGAATTGCGGCGTGATCAGCGGCTCGCCGCAGCATTGACCTTGAGCTGGGTGGCATCGACGCGCTTGACGCCCTTGATGCCTTTGGCTTCCATCACCGCCTTGTCTTTTTCAGCTTGGCTGGCCACGGTGCCACTGAGGCTCACAACCCCGTTCACCGTCTCGACCTTCACCTCGGTACCCGGCACGTTGCTGCTGGCCAGCAGGTCGCTCTTGACCTTGGTGGTGATCCAGCTGTCGGTCACCGGTTCGTTGGAATCATGGCGTTCGGCGTGGGTCATGGCGCCATGGTTGGCGTGCTTGTCCTGCTTGGCCGGGTCGTTGGCCATGGCCAGCGGCGCACTGGCCAGCAGGCCCAGGCCGAGGATCGATGCCAGTACGGTCTTCGGATTGCGGTTCATGCGAGTTGCTCCGTTCTTGTGTAGTCTCACTATCCGCGCAACGGTGTCCAGCCAACGTGCGGACAGCGTCAGACCGGGGTGAAACGGCCTGCGCAACACAGAAGCATTCAGCTTGCAGCGGCATGCAGAGCGGTTAGGCTGGTGACCTGGCCAACGCAGAGCCCTCTCATGTCCCCTCCCCTGAATGTCGCACTGATCGGCTACGGCAGCGCCGGCCGCATTTTCCACGCGCCCTTGATCACTCACACCCCGGGCCTGGCGTTGCACAGCGTGGTCAGCTCACGCCACGACGAACTGCGTCGCCACTTCACCGATCTGGTACTGCACACCGACGTGGCCAGCGCGCTGGCGGACCCGGTGGTCGATGCCGTGGTGATCGCTACCCCCAATGCACAGCACGCGCCGCTGGCCATCGCCGCCCTGCGCGCCGGCAAGCATGTGCTGGTGGACAAGCCGTTTGCCCTGGACAGCAGCGAAGCGGCGTCGGTGGTGGCCGCTGCCGAACAGGCGCAGCGCGTGGTCAGCGTGTTCCAGAACCGCCGCTTCGACGCGGATTTCCTGAGCCTGCAGCACTTGCTGGCACAGGGAACGCTGGGCGAAATCGCCGAATGCCACAGCCATTTCGACCGTTTCCGCCCGCAAGTGCGCGATCGCTGGCGCGAACAGGACGTGGCCGGCAGTGGGCTGTGGTATGACCTGGGCCCGCACCTGCTGGACCAGATGCTGGTGGCGTTTGGCTGGCCGCAGGCCATCACCGCCGAGCTGGATTGCCAGCGTGGCGAAGGCGCCGTGGACTGGTTCCACGCGGTGCTGCACTACCCGCGTCTGCGCGCGGTGATCCATGCCGGCTCGCTGGTCACTGCGCCGACACCCCGGTTCGTGGTGCACGGCCGCGCAGGCAGCTGGATCAAGCACGGAATGGATGTGCAGGAGGCGCAGTTGATTGCCGGCACGGCGCCCGGTGCGCCGGGCTGGGGGCTGGATCCGGTGCACGGCGAGCACCTGTGGCAGGACCCGGACGGCGTGCTGCAGCGGCAGCGCCTGGACAACCAGCGCGGCGACTACCGGCAGGTGTATTCGGCGTTTGCCGCTGCCATCCGTGGCGAGGCGCCGCCGACGGTCGTTGCTGACCAGGCATTGCAGTTGATGCAGTTGCTTGATGCTGGACGTATCAGCGCACGCGAAGGCCGACGCATCGGCCTGGTCTGAGTGGTGCAGATGCCGCCGGGGCGTGCCCGGCGGCATTTCCCTCAGGCATCGTGCGTGCGGACGCAGGCCGCTTGGCGCGCGCGCCAAGCGCTGGCGCGCCGGCCCGGCGTCGCTCAGCGCGGCTTGATGGCGTGGCCACCAAACTCATTGCGCATGGCCGCCAGCAGGCGATCGGTAAATGAGTTGTCCTGCCGCGACCGCAGGCGCTCCAGCAACGACAGCGTGATCACCGGCGCCGGTACATCCAGTGCTATGGCCTCGGCCACCGTCCAACGGCCTTCGCCGGAATCGGACACGTAAGGCGCAATGCCGTCCAGTGCAGGGTTCTTCTGCAAGGCCTGGGCGCTGAGGTCCAGCAGCCAGGAGCGCACCACGCTGCCATGTCGCCACACTTCCGCGACTTGACCCAGGTCCAGTTGCATGTCCTGCTTGGCCTCCATCAACGCGAAACCTTCGGCATAGGCCTGCATCATTCCGTATTCGATGCCGTTGTGGATCATCTTGGTGTAGTGCCCTGCCCCGCTGGGCCCGACACGTGCCCAACCCCGATCGGCGGCCGGTGCCAGTGCCTGGAAGATGGGTGCCAGGCGCTCGGCCGCTGCCGCGTCGCCGCCGATCATCAGGCTGTAGCCTTCCTGCAGGCCCCACACACCGCCGCTGGTGCCACAGTCCAGATAGGTGATGTCATCGTCGGCCAGCAGGCGAGCACGGCGGATGGAGTCCTGGTAATTGGAGTTGCCGCCATCGATCACCACATCGCCTTCGGCCAGATGCGGCAGCAGGTGCGCCAGGGTCTGGTCCACGGTGTCGCCGGCCGGCACCATCAGCCAGACCACGCGCGGCACTGGCAACGCCGCGACGGCCTCAGCCAGGGTTTCAAACACCTCGATGCCGGCATCGGCCGCCTGTTGCCGCGCCTGTGCGCCGGGGTCCTGGCCAACCACCCGGTGGCCGCCGCGCCGCAGTCGCTGGGCCATGTTGGCGCCCATCCGGCCCAGGCCGATCATTGCGATATCCATCAGTGTCACCTCGTCATCGAATCTGTGGTCAATATGCCGCTGCGGCCGCTGCGCGTGCAGAGCTGCACCTGCGCTTGGACCCAGCGGTGGTAGAGCGTGGTATGCACATTGTGCAGGGTGAATTCGACCGTGAACGGTGTCCGCGGATTACGGTCGAGCAGACGCACCACGTGGTACCCGATGGGCTTTATACCCCTTGGATGGGAGTAGATCAGGAACTGCTGGTAGAACGGATCGTCCAGCAGGGCCTGCATGCGTTTCATCACGCCTGTTTCTTCGACAGTGAGGCGGCTGCGCAGGCGGGGATCACGTTCGATCAGCAGGCGCTCGAAGAACCGCACGCCACGCCGGCTCAGCTGGCTGGACAGCTGCCATAACTGCACGTTGCGCGCATCGTAGTCGGCAAAACCAGCTGAGCGCGACAACGCCTCGGCGGCGGCGGCGCTGACATCCACCACGACGAAGTTCTCCGCCTGATTGTTGATGTCGTCCAGATAACGGCTGTCGAAGGCGTGGGTGAGGTAGCCGGGCAGACCCATGAAGGCCTGCCGCCCCTGCCGCGAGGCCTGCACCGCCTTGCCATCGGCGATGAAACGGCCCGCGTGGCGGCCAAGCAGAATGCTGTCGGTATCGTGCAGCGAAAGGAAGGTGCCGATGCTCAGTTCTTCTGCGGTGAATGCCGTGTCGAAGGTCGCATCGCCGAACAGCACGCGCTGACTGGCCAACTGCGCAACCTGTCGACCGACACCGCACTCGCTGCGCACCTGGCCTTCGCTGAAGGCGCTGAAGGCAAGGCTGTTGCCCTGCGCGGGCTGGAAGCGGCGTCCCAAGCTGCGCGTGGCCTGCCAGCCCTGTGCGGCCGCACCACGCATGCCAAAGCCGATCCAGCCCAATTGCAGGCCAGAAAAGCGGTAGCCCGTGTTGTCCTGCAACGCCTGGGTGGCCTGCCGCGTGGCAGCACCCAGCAGAAAGCCGAAAGCACACCGGCTGGCGGGATCATCCAGCAGGTGCTGCAACAGGATGTCGCGCTCGCCATCAGCCAGATGCGCCGGCCACTGCACACGCAGATCGCCGGCAGCCTGGGCTTCGGCCAACGTGGCGCGGGTGCAGACGGGACCACCGTGCACGACAGGCGCATTGACCGCTGCAGCCTCGAAGCGCCAGCCCAGCCGCTCCAGCACACCTTGGGTGCAAACGGGTGCACCCTGCGCGAGCATGGGCAGGCACAGCAACAGCAGGAAGGCCAGCGGCGATCGCAGGCCGACGCTGGATTGCCACGGGACAGCGCCGGCCCATGCCCGGCGAGCGCAGCGGTCAATGAACCGGCGCCGCCTCATCGGCAACGCCTGACAGTGCCGGCAACCAGGCGCCGATCCGCCGGGCATGCCCCGGCCTTGCCGGGGGCCGGGCTCAGTCCGCCCACCGCCCAGCGGCGGTCGACTGCGGCAGCACCTGCGCCGACAGCGGGCGATCCTTCTCCAGCAGATTCACCGCATCGGCCAGGATCGAGGCCGATTCACGCAACAGCGGATCCGGGCTCTTCTCCGCGGCCTTTTCGCGCGCGGCGTCCTTGACGATGTCGCGCTCGTTGCCGGTCAGGCCATCATCGCTGCTGTCATCGGCCAGCGGGTCCAGGTCCAGGCCCAGTTCCTTGCGGATCGCCTGGCGGTCCTTGCGCTGGGTGTCCAGGCGCTCACGCTCGGTACGGCGCTCGGCTTCATTGAGCGACACATACTTCTTCGCCTTCTCGGCGCGGAAGTGCTGCACGTCCTCGTTCCACCACTCGAACTCCTTGTCCGTGGCGATGCGTGCTTCGTGCAGGGTTTCCAGGCGCGGCAGCAGCGGCCCGAAATTGCCATATTGGGTGTGCGGCACCGAGGCGATGCGCGTCCATGGCAGTGCATTGTCGTAGGTGCTTTCGCCGTATTCGGTCGCATCGACGCTGGCCGGGAAGGCCACGTCGGGTACCACGCCCTTGTGCTGGGTGCTGCTGCCACTGACGCGGAAGAACTGGGCAATGGTCAACTTGACCTGGCCGAAGCGTTCTTTCTCACCACTGGGCAAACGGTCCAGGTCAACGATGTTCTGCACGGTCCCCTTGCCGAAGCTCGTCTCACCAATCACCAGCCCGCGCCCGTAATCCTGGATCGCGCCAGCGAAGATTTCCGAGGCCGAGGCCGAACCGCGATTGATCAGCACCGCCAGCGGACCGTCCCAGGCCACACCGGAATTGCGGTCACCATTCACGGTGACACGGCCACCGGATTCGCGTACCTGCACCACCGGGCCCTGTTCAATGAACAGTCCAGTCAATTCGATGGCTTCATCCAGCGAACCGCCGCCGTTGTTGCGCAGATCCAGCACGACGCCGTCCAGCTTGTCGGTCTTGAACCCTGCCAAAAGCTTGGCCACGTCGCGGGTCGCCGAGGCGTAATCGGTGGCATTGCGGCGACGGCCTTCGAAATCCTGGTAGAAGGTGGGCAGCTTGATCACACCGACCTTGCGCTGCGGCTCACCGTCCTTGCCCGGGATGGTCAGGGTCTCGCCCTTGGCGGCCTGCTCGGCAAGACGGACCTTCTGCCGGGTCAGCACCAACGTATGGTGCTTGCCATCCACGCCCTCCTCGGCCGGAATGAACTCGAGCCGCACCTGGGTGTCTTTGTTGCCGCGGATCTTGGCGACCACGTCATCGATGCGCCAGCCGATCACGTCCTCGATCGGACCGGACGTGCCCTGGCCGACGCCGACGATGCGGTCCCCCGGCTTGAGCGTGCCATTGACCGCGGCCGGACCACCGGCGATGACCTCGCGGA
>DALZLW010000007.1:0-45810 GCA_032007425.1 Stenotrophomonas sp. | reverse complement strand
ATCCTTGGTGAGTCCAGTCGCGCATCAGGTGGCCGGCTTCGGCTTGCTGTCCACCGGAGCGACCATGGAATTGCTGAAGCGCCGGACCTGACGTACTTTGCGTCAGGAGCGGTCATGCTGGCCTGTGTGGCCCCCGTCGGTACATGGGCAAAGCTGCAAAGACGCAGTGCTTCTCCTCCCTGCCGATCACCTCTGTCGCGGCGCTGACCTCTGGACGCACCTGATGCCGTGCGCAGGAACTGGAGGTCGGTCGAAGGCAAGCCGGGCAGGGTGATCATCGACATACCGGGGCGATTTGTTGGCTGGGAGATCACCAGGGAGATGAGGCTGTGGCGCAACGACTCGGTCAGATGTTGGTGGTTGTGGCGACGCTCTTCGCGCCGCTGGGAGCCAGCGGTGGGACACCCACGGAGGCAGAGCTGCGCGAAGAGCTCATACGCATGAAGACGGCTGATCAGGCGGTGCGGGACCTTCCGCTGACCAGCGAGGGCGAGGAGAAGGTGCTCACTGCCGTTGATGCGGTGCACACAGCCCGGCTCAAGGCGATTGTTGCGGCCCAGGGCTGGCCGACAGTAGCCCAGGTGGGGCAGGACGGGGCGGACGCGGCCTGGCTGCTGGTCCAGCATGCCGACAAGGATCCGGCGTTCCAGCGCGCTGTCGCGGCGCTCATGAAGCCCTTGGTGGCCTCGGGCCAGGTCAAAGCATCCAATTACGCCTATCTCTGGGACCGCGTCCACGACCCCCAGCGCTACGGAACGCAGGGGCGTTGTGCGGAGAAGGGGCGTTGGGAGCCCCGCGCGGTTGAAGCGCCTGAAAAGCTGGATGAGCGTCGCGCTCTAATGGGCCTGGCGCCGATGGCGGAGTATCAAGCGATGGTATCCAGGCACTGCGAGCAGTTTGGGCGGTGAGACGGAGCCAGCGGTTTGGGCGCTGTCGCGCCTCCTCAGCAAAGGTGCTGTCGATCCACGATCAAGCGCCCACACTGGATCAGCCCTTCCACAAGCCGATCATCGAAATGCCAACCATGGCCGTCGCCCTCATCCTGCTGCGACGCATGCAGGATCTCCAGGATCGTACTCAGCGCTTCGCGTTCCTGACAGCCAAGGCCATCATGGCGTTCACGGTCGATGCGACAGGCCATGTTGCGGACATCTACCGGGGCCACGGCCGAAGCGCGCTGCTGCAGCTTCTCCTGCAGTGCCAAGATGATTTCAAGCGAAGCAATCGCATTGTCCGGCAGCAGCGTTGCCGCCTCGCCGATCAGCCCGAACAGCCGTGATGACTCCACCGTTTCATTACGCATCCGTTGTCTCCCCGTCAGCAAGAAGCCACCTGCGTCGAAACGCGAGGTGGCGGGCGATGCGGGTTGGCATACCGGTGCTTTGCGTCAAAACCGGCGGATCGGGAGACCCCCGCGCATCGCCCGCCGTATGACCGGCAAGGCAATGCATTCTCCGCCGTACCCGAAGGCAGCAACAGAGTTGCGGTGACGCAAAGCGTGCGGGATGCCAATCCCGGCTGACGACAACCATCGCCAGCACGCCCATCCCAACAGACGTTCTGCCTCCCGGCCATGGGCAAAACTTCAAAGTGCGCCTATCAGGAGGCGAGTCCTGCGAAGTGCTTCCGAACCAGCGGGAGCAGGACAACGCCGACATCTCCTCTTTCCAACGGTCCTGCGATCGGGAAAAGTTCACTACAGACGATGGGCCAGCCCCCGAGAGAGCGGGGCATGGTTCTGGTACACCCCGTTTGGGGGATTCATCCCCTATCGAGGTGTCCACGAGCATCAGACCGCGACACACCTCGGGGGGCGAGAGATTCTAGAAACTTCAGGCCGTCGCCACCCAACCACGAAATGAAAAGCCGGCGTAGAACGGGAAGCATTTTGAGAAACCTGCAGCTCGTGCCATGGCTTCTTCCTCGGTGGGTGTCAACAGCGTAAGCCTGGCAGCCATCTCCTTTGCCATCCAGCGATCCGTGGAGCTGCATTTCCCCTCTTCGGAGCTGAATGCGATGGATCGTGCCAACCAGGCCTCGGCACTGTCTCCACCTGGGCTGCAATGATGCGCCATGATCAGTGAGGCCCCGGGCGCAAGTCTGCGGTGAATCCCTTGAAGGACAGCCAAGCGCTCCGATCGATTCAAAAAATGCATCGTAAGAAAACACGTAGCCCCGTCGAACGGACCTGCGGGGGCGTCCTCCACCGTGCCCTGGATCAAATGCACCTGGTCTGCAAAGGGCGCGATATAGCCTCGGGCGAGGGCCAGCATTTCGGCAGATGGGTCCACCCCCGTAAAGCTCCATTGTCGGCGAAACTGAGCCAGCGCCCGCACCTCCAGGCCGCCGCCGGCTCCAACAACAAGTATGTTGCCGACATTGCCTGCATGCTCAGTCAACAGCACGCCTGCCATTCGATGCAGATCGGATAGACCCGGAACTCGTCGCGGCGTGTCCGTAAGATAGGAGTTCAATAGCGCTGGCGAGCTGAAGATTGCGTTGGTCATAGTGTATTCCGTAAAGCCCCAGGTGAGTTCTCGCATGCCCGAAAGGCATGGTGTCCGTGCGTAACCGCTACACGTCGAAACAGCGGCACTTCATAAGTGCTGGCGTCGATCATCAACAATCGTTTTGGACCGTGTCTGCTTGAGTCCTCCGTGGACCGCGCAGAAGCACGAAGCCGAGCAGGCATGCCATCAAGGCAACGCCGACCCACATGGAACTTCGCCATGCTTCCACGAATGATGCCTGGGCATATTCATAAACGGTGCCGTAGACGTCGGAGCTGGTGTAGGCCGCAAAAGCTGTTCCTATGCCACGCACCGCTGGGTCCGCTATTGCATGGTCCGCGCCGACGACGAATTTTTGGATGCTCCGTGTGTAACCTGCGGCGAAGAATGCTCCCAGCAATGCAACTCTCAGGCTCGTGCCCAGTTCGCGCGCCAGATCATTGATTGCGGAAGCGACGCCCTGCTTTCCTTCGGGGAGGGCCGTGGTGATCGCTTCAGTGGACGGCGGCATTGCCAAACCCATGCCTATTCCCATGGCAACCATTCCGGGCAATACGGAAAGATAGCCGCCGGCAGCGGTTACCTGAGTAGCCATCAGCATCAAACCGATGATCCCGAACGCAATTCCGACCGCTACGGTGTATTTCGGACCTAAGTTGGCGCCAAGCCTGGGGGCGCCAGCAGAAAATGCCATCATCAAGATGGCCATCGGCATCAGTCCAGCGGTAGAACGCAGCCCCGACCAGCCGAGAACCGCCTGGAAGTAGGGATACAGCACAATGAACACACCCGCTTGCACGCCAAACCAGATGAGCAGCGAGACCATTCCGGCGGCGAGATCGCGATTGGCCAAGTAGCGAACTGGAAGCAATGGGGCTTCGTGCTTGAACTCCCATAGGAAGAATGCGATCGACGCACTGACGCCGGCGAGGAGGGCGACAAGTGGCACGGCATTGATCCAGCCCTCGGCGGGTGCTTCGTGAAGTCCAAAGCTGGTTGAAACGATGGCCACGAATGAGAGTAGCGCCCCAACGTAATCAAATGAGTGCTCTTTGCTGTCCCGGGTCTCCGGGATGGACTTCACTGCGGTAACGAGGGCGACAAAGGCCAATACGAAGGGCAGCAGGAAAAGCCATCGCCACGAAAGAAAGTCGACCAGGAGTGCTGACAGAAACATTCCAACAATTCCACCGCCTCCTGCAACTGCGGTCCATATCCCGACTGCTTTGGATCGCTCATGCGGCGGGAAAACCGCGGTGATGACCGAAAGCGTTACCGGCATGATCATGGCCGCACCGATGCCGCTCAGAAATCGCGCAGCCAGCATCATGGTGGTCGAACTTGCCAGCCCCGATGCGGCAGTTGCGAAGGCAAACACACACAGCCCTATGATGAGCACTCGCTTACGGCCCCATCGATCACCGACTGCCCCCAAGGGCAACAAGAAGCCCGCCAAACTGATGGCATAAGTGTTGATCATCCACAAGACCGATGCCTGCGTGGCATGCAGGTCTACGGCAAGCTGCGGCTGCGCCACATTCAAGCCGGTGACCGCCGCGATCACCGCCATCAGTGCGATGCAAACCGCCCACAAGATGGCCTGACGAGCATTCCTGGAAGACAAAGAAGACGGCGCATCCAAGCTCTGACGGTCCTCCTCAATTGGCTTGACGTGTTCCTTGTTGCGCATGATCGGCTCTACCTTCCACGAAGATGGGACATTTCGCTATACGTATCAGGAAAAGATACACATATCGCGGTGAGCAGTCAAATCGCGGTTGACCACGCGACCGCGAGCGCTTACAACGCGTGCATGAACAAAGACACCAGGCTCTCAGATGTACTTCACGTGCTTCTTCATATGGCAAAAGCCAACGGGAACGTGACCTCCGAAGCACTCGCTCGAAGCATCGGGACAAACGCGGCCGTGTTTCGGCGGACCATGGCCGGTCTCAGGCGAGCAGGTCTCGTGCAGTCTATTCTCGGTCCGGGAGGTGGGTGGAGACTGGGCCGCCCCGTCGAAACGATCACTTTGCTCGAGGTCTACCACGCGTTGGGTGAGCCTTCCCTTTTTTCCTTTGGCAATCGAGATCATGAGCCTGACTGCAAGGTGCAGAAATCGGTGAATCGAGCGCTGGGTTCCTCGATGGATCGGGCCCGGATGGTGTTGCTGGAAGACTTTGCCGCCGTCACGTTGGATCAACTTGTTCCATGACCCGATTGGCCGAGGCTACTTCGCGATCAAGCACTTGGGTTCATGGCCGTTGTTCGAATTCCGATTGCTGATTCATCAAGGTCGCCCATAGCGTGGCTTCAGAGCGGCCTGCTCCCTGGACCGGCCATCGTCCCGTTTGGTTCACTCCAATGTTGGCAGCGGCATCTGGCAGCGCGAGCAGGGCAGGCCCAAGATGCTCTACGGTGATCAAAAGCTGGTCGACAGCGTTGTGTGTCGTTGGCTGGCTCAGTTGGGCGCCGAGCAGGCTGTACAGCCGG
Source organism: Stenotrophomonas sp. (assembly GCA_032007425.1). GTDB lineage: Bacteria > Pseudomonadota > Gammaproteobacteria > Xanthomonadales > Xanthomonadaceae > Stenotrophomonas. The sequence continues at coordinate 40,807 of DALZLW010000007.1, read as the reverse complement.
GGATAGGCAACCCACTGACGCGTGAGCAACAACGAATCCGGCAGTTGGTCCGTGAAAACCAGTGCTTGCGTAAGGATGTTTCGGTACTGAAAAACCTCGGCCTACGCCTCGCGCTGCGCGGAGTCATGCGCTCCGATCCAGGTCGAACCCTTCGTCAAGCCACCCCGTGATGCCACCGATCATAAGCTTGACGGGCCGTCCCAGCGCCGCCAGGCGTGCTGCGGCTTTGTCGGCGCCGTTGCAGTGTGGACCAGCGCAATAGACCACAAAAAGTGCCTCGGACGGATAAGCCTTCAACTTGCCGGCTACGATCTTGCCGTGCGGCAGATTGATTGCACCGGGCACGTGGCCCGCCCTGTATAGCTGGGGAGAACGCACGTCGAGCAAGACGAATGCTTGCGGGTTGATGGAAATGGATTCGTGCACATCCCAGCAGTCGGTTTCCAACTGCAGTTTCCGTTGAAAATGACTTGCCGCCTCAGAAGCTGGTGCAGCTGGGAAATGTTGGACGGGTGTGCTCATTTTGGTCCTCCAGCGGGTAGAAGCGATAGGTTGACGGCCAATCGCGCATCATTAAACTGGCTGAATGGACAGCGAGCGGTTGATTCCTGCCAAGCATCAAGCGCCCCATTCGGTGGTGGCGCTGGCGTATCCTCAACTGTGTCTGTTCGAGTTCGGCATTGCTTCAGAACTTTTCGGTCTTGCGCGTCCGGAGCTGGGAGTGCCTTGGTATGACTTCAGGGTCGTCGCTACGGATCAGTCCTTGACGACGGCCGTAGGTGGTTTGCGCGTCGCAGCTGAGGCGGAGCTCGGTGCGCTGGAGGGCGCCGGAACGATCGTCGTGCCGGGTTGGACCGGACCCCGCGTCCTCCCGTCGCCTGAGCTCAAGGCGGTGTTGGTTGAGGCCGACCGACGCGGCGCGCGCTTCCTGTCCATCTGCTCGGGTGCATTTCTCCTGGGGCATTGCGGTCTGCTGAAAGGCCGTGCTGCCGCCACGCATTGGCGTTACGAGCCAGAGTTCCGGGACCTGTTTCCCGATGTCGATCTGAGGACAGACGAGCTCTATGTCCAGAGCGGTAATGTGCTGACATCAGCAGGAAGCTCGGCGGGTATTGATGCGGGGCTGCATCTCATCAGAAGCGATTACGGCACGGTTGTGGCCAACTGCGTGGCGCAGCGCTTGGTGATGCAGCCACATCGAGCAGGTGGGCAGCGGCAGTTCGTTGCATCACCTGTCCCTGAGCGTCGGCATGATCTGTTCGACGCAGTTTTTGATTGGGCTCGGGAACGTTTGGATCAGCCCATTTCCTCCAAGCAGATGGCGTCGGCGGCGGCGATGAGCGAGCGCAACTTTCATCGCCGTTTCCGCAGTGCACTTGGGACGACACCTGCTGTATGGCTGCTGCGGGAGCGGATCGGCAGGGCCAGGATATTGCTGGAGCACGGCGAAGCCTCGCTCGACAGGGTCGCAGAGAAGTGTGGGTTTGCATCAGTGGAAACCTTCCGAGCGGCCTTTCGAAGAGAAATGGGTGTGTCGGCCTCTGCGTATCGGTTGAGCTTCGGCGCCAGCGCTGCTGAGCGCTTCACCGAGGCACCATCGTTCGAGGGCGGCGGTCGGTGACTGGAGGAGGGGCAATGAGTTCAGGAAAGCCGCTGTCGATCCACAATCAGGCGCCCACAAATGATCAGCCCTTCGACCAGCCGAGCATCGAAATGCCAACCATGGCCGTCGCCCTCATCCTGCTGCGAGGCATGCAGGATCTCAAGGATCGTGCTCAGGGCTTCGCGCTCCTGGCAGCCAAGGCCATTCGGGCGTTCACGGTCGATGCGGCAGGCCGTGTTGCGGACATCCACCGGCGCCACCGCCGAAGCGCGCTGCTGCAGCTTCTCCTGCAGTGCCAGCATCACTTCAAGCGATGCAACGGCATTGTCGGGAAGCAGCGCTGCTGCCTCGCCGATCAGCCCAAACAGCCGTGATGACTCCACCGTTTCATTACGCATCCATTGTCTCCCCGTCAGCAAGAAGCCACCTGCGTCGAAACGCGAGGTGGCGGGCGATGCGGGTTGGCATACCGGTGCTTTGCGTCAAAACCGGCGGATCGGGAGACCCCCGCGCATCGCCCGCCGTATGACCGGCAAGGCAATGCATTCTCCGCCGTACCCGAAGGCAGCAACAGAGTTGCGGTGACGCAAAGCGTGCGGGATGCCAATCCCGGCTGACGACAACCATCGCCAGCACGCCCATCCCAACAGACGTTCCGCCTCCCTGCCATGGGCAAAACTTCAAAGTGCGCCTGTCAGGAGGCAGGTCCTGCGAAGTGCTTCCGAACCAGCGGGAGCGGGACGGTGCCGACATCCTGCGCGTGTGCCTGGTGACGGAAGCTTGTGTGCATGCGATCGGCGCACTCTGCGGCAGCCAAAGGCGACCCCTGAATGTCGTCCGGGCTGGCAATGGACTACAGCAAACCCCTTGCCCGCGTACAAGCAGCAAGGGGTATTGCCGTCCTTCAATCAGAAGTCGTAGCGCACCTGGAACCGATACGAACGCGGTGCCTGATAGCTGACCACCCGGTTGGCCAGCGAATACACGGTTCCCACGCTTGGGTACTCGTAGTAGTCCAGCGTGTTCTGCACCGTCTGGCGGTCGAGCACGTTGAACACATCACCGCGCAGCTGCAGCTTGCCATCGGCGAAGGCCGGTCGCCAGGTCAGGCCGAGATCGATCTTGGTGGTCCAGGGCAGGTTGCCGTGGCTGCCACGCGGTGAGGGTTCGCCGTCGACGAAGAAGTAGTACGGCCCGTTGTAATAGATGTAATCGTAGAAGTACGGATCATCTGCACCGATCGATTCGGGCAGCAGGCCGGTGCGGTTCTTCGGACGTCCCGAGGCCGCGCTGAAGGTCGCCGAAACCTGCCACTGCGGGGTGATCTGGTAATAGCCGAAGGCCTTCAGGTAGTGGCGGCGATCGTTGGGCAGGTTGCCGCTGGAGCCTAGTGTCACTTCCGGGAAGTCGAACGTCTGCGTGGCCGAGACATCCGCCTGGCCCAGGTCGGAATTGAGCTGGCCCTCGGCGTTGCCGTAGTTGTGCGACCAGGTGTAGTCGACTTTGCCGTAGAACTTGCCGTCGAACTTGTGTTCAAGGAACAGGTCCACGCCCAGGTAGCGTCGCTTGAGCTTGGGGAAGCCCAGTGCGCCGGCGCTCAGCGGCACGGTGGTGACAGTGCCGTTGTCGTCGGTGATGACGAAGGTGTTGCTTTCGCCCGGATTGAACAGGCGGCAGCTGTAGAAGCTGTCCTGGATGCCGCCGGAGGTAAACGGATCCACGCCATTGGCTTCTGCCCAGGCCACGCCGGGACGGAAATCGCAGAAATCCTCGATGGCACTCTTCAGGTCGCGGTAGATGAAGCGGGCACCGCCGCTGTAGCGTTCGGAGATCTGCTTTTCAAACCCGAAAACATATTCGTCCTGATAATGCGACTTCAGGTTCTTGGCAGCGATGGAGCTGGGGTTGCGGGCCTGGCCGTACTCGTTGTTCGGCGAGAACGGCCCGTTGCCCAGCGGCGTCAGGCCCAGCGGTACGCCGGTGTCTGGATCGATCCCGGTGAAGCTGAAGTATTCGCTGGTGTTGAGCGATGGCGCGGCCTGCCGATACGCGGTGCGATTGGGCAAGGCCAGGTGATAGCGACCGGCATTGGCAAACACTTTCAACGAGGCATCGCCGAAGACATCCCAGCTGGCGCCTAGGCGCGGGGCCAGCTGATGGCGCTGCTTGATGTACGCCGCGCCATTGGAATCGTAGTTGGTGAACTGCTCGTTGCGCAGGCCCAAAGACAGCAGCAGGTTATCCGTGGCTTGCCAGCGGTCTTCGATGTACTGCGCCGACTGTTCCACCCGGAACGTGCCGCCTGTGCTGGCGGAAACCTTGGTGACATATTCACCGCTTGCCGGAATGACCGCGCCGCCACCCAGGGGTGAGCCTGGGCGGGCGCCAACGCCGCCGCCGTACGACCAGTAGTAACCCGGCCCACTGGAGGCCGATCCCCGGCGGACCTCCAGATCCTGGGAGTCCAGTCCGAAGCGGATGTCATGCGCACCCAGGCGCCATTCCAGGTCGATGCGGTAACCGTCCGTCTTGTCGTACTGGTCATTCCAGGTCACCGACGAGAAGGCCTGCTTGCTGTTGCGGAACTTCAACTCGTCGGCGATGTTGCGGCCGTCGGTCACATAGACGGCGCTCGCATCTGGATTAAGACCATAAGGCGTGACGAGGTGGTCCTGCTTCTGCCGACCGTAGAGCGCACTCAAGGTCAGCGAATCGGTGAGGTAGCCGGTGTACTTGCCGATGTACAGTTCGCCGCCGTCTTTGTAGTCGTAGCCGGACACGGTGGACGGATCGCGCTCACCGGTGGTGAAGTTGTAACGGGTGTAGCGCTCCTTGTTCTTCGTGACGTCGGAGATCGCGGTCAGCTCCAGCAGGTTGTAATCGTTGATCTGCCAGTCGAGTTTGGCCAGCCAGCGCGGGATCTCATAGTCGTAGTTCTGCAGGCCATTGGTCCCGCTGCTCCAGCCGGAGGTGCCAACGGACAGCCCTTGCACGTCCTGGCGGGTGACTTCGCCGGCGGCATAGAAGAACAAGCGGTCCTTGATGATCGGCCCGCCAGCGTAAGCGGCGTAGGTCACCGCCTCGTTCTCGTAGTGCGATTCGCGGTCCTGGTAGATGCGCCCAGCGTTGGGACTGGAGGTGCCTTCCGGGTAGTAGATGCTGCGCCGATTGGCGCGGCCGGCATCTGGATTCCAGACCACCTGCCCGCCGAAACGCCAATCATTGGTGCCGCGTTCGGTGATGACATTGACCACGCCACCGGTGGCACGCCCGAACTCGGCGCTGTAGCCACCGGTGATGGCCTGGTACTGGGCGATGCCACCGAACGGCAGGCTGGTGGAGCCAAGTGCCGTGTAAGGGTTGGTCACCGCATAACCATTGATGTAGTACGCGTTTTCCGATGCCGACGAACCACCGAAGGCAGCGACATCGCTGAAGCCGCGCGCGCCCTGGTAACGCGAGTCACCGGCAACGGCGCCGGGGGTGAGCAAGGCCAGTGCAGCGATGTCGCGGCCGACGGTTAGGTTTTCCAGTTGCTCGGCGGTGAAGACCTGACGGCTGTCGGTCTGTGAGACGTCGATCTGCGGCACGGCGCTGGCGGTGACGTTGACCACGTCCAGCGTCTGCGCGGTGCTACCGCCCGCCGCGCTGAACGATATCTCGCTACCACTACCCAGCAGGACGTTGACGTCGTCCTGGCGGGCGACGGTGGCACCGTCACGCTGCAGCAGCACCCGGTACTTCCCAACCGGCAGCGACGCGGCACGGTAGCGGCCCTGTGCATCGGGACGGATCGTGCGGATTTGTCTCGTCTGGGTGTTTTCGACGACCACCGAGGTCGCCGGGTCGCCGGTGACGCCGTAGATCGTGCCGGTGGCGTTGGACTGGGCCAGTGCCGGAGTGGCCGCGCCGAGGGCCGCGATCAGTGCGAACGGTAGAACTGCGCGGCGCAGGCGCCGTGGCTGTGAGAGCATTCCTTTCCCCTTGAACGTGATATTGCGTTGCGTCAGGGAAGATTCATGTGTCGTTAACGTTCTGGAAAGTGATTGATCGTTATCTGCTGATGACCCGCCAGGTTCACGCCCGGCCGACGGGGGCCGGCCTACAAGTAAAGACCCTGGAACTGGAGGCGGCTGGCATGCCCAGACCCATCTGGAGTGGATCGCTTTCGTTTGGACTGCTGAACGTGCCGGTTTCCTTGATGTCCGGCGAGCGCCGCATGGACCTGAGCTTTCGCATGCTGGACGCGCGCGACAAGAAGCCGATCCGCTACGAGCGCGTCAATGCCGATACCGGCGAAGAAGTCCCTTGGAAGGACATCGTCAAGGCCTTTGAATATGACAAAGGCAGCTATGTCGTCATCGAGAAGGAAGATATCGCGGCGGCCGCGCCGGAAACACACGAGTCCATCGACGTGGAGGCCTTTGTCGACGCCGGAAGCATCGGGCTCAGGTTCTTCGAGAAGCCGTACATCCTGGTGCCCGGCAAGAAGGCCGAGAAGGGGTATGTGCTGCTCCGCGAGACGCTAAAGCAGACCGGCAAGGTGGGCATCGCCCGGGTGGTCATCCGCACGCGCGAGTACATCTGCGCGGTGATGCCGGAAGACGATGCCCTGGTCATGATGCTGCTTCGTTATCCGCAGGAGCTCGTGGCCCCGGATGAGTACAAGCTGCCACAAGGCGGTGCCTCGGACTATCGGGTTGCGCCCAAGGAACTGGAGATGGCCAAGCAGTTGATCGAGAGCATGACGTCGGAGTGGGAACCTGACAGTTACCAGGACGAGTTCCGCGAGCGCTTGTCCGACATCATCAAGAAGCGCGTGAAGCAGGCGGGGGCCACGACCACTTTCGAGGAGCCAGAGCACCACGAGGACTCTGCGACCAATGTGGTGGACTTCATGGCATTGCTGCAGAAGAGCCTGAAAACCAACAAGCGCACCCCCGCCAAGGCAACCCCGGTGAAGACGGCTTCAAGGCCTTCGGCCAAGGACAGCAAGCCTGCCAGGAAAACCGCTGCCAAGAAGGTACCGGCGAAGAAGGCACCGGCCAAGAAGGCGGCAAAGAAGGCCCCTGCCAGGAAAGCTCGAAAGAGCGCCTGATCGGCAGTTGGAGACGTTGCGGGAGGTGCCGCCCCAACGTGGGGATTGGCTTCGATGCAACCGGAGGGCAGGTGCAGGGCATGGCCTGGCACGCCCCTCAACCAGCGAACGTGGCCGCCGCTGGTCCGTCGATAGCCAACTCCACCGCAAACAGACCACCGGCCAGCGGCTGTTCCTGCAGCTGCTCTGCAGTCAGGTCAGCACGCGCGCTGGTGATGTACAGCGTGCGCATGTCCGCGCCGCCGAAGCAGGCACTGGTGATGTACTGCGTCGGCAGGTTGACCTGGCCAACCAGTGCGCCGGTTTCGTCGTGGCGGGTGATCTTCGCGCCACCCCAGCGGGCAATCCAGATGCAGCCGGCGTTGTCGGTGACCATGCCGTCGGGCGCACCGTCTGCTTCTTCGTGCTGCAGCCAGAGCTCGGCGGGGCCCAGCGCACCCGTTTGCGGATCGAACGCGTGGCGCCAGGTCCGCAGGGCACCGGTTTCGTTGAGGAACAGCTGGGTGCCGTCGGCCGACCACACCGGACCATTGCTGATATGGATGTCATCGCGTATCCGTTCGCAGCGTCCGGCGTCGTAGCGGTACAGCGCGCCCGTGGCCGCTTCGCAGGCGAAATCGGTACTGCCGATCCACCAGCGTCCGGCGGCATCGCACTTGCCATCGTTCAGGCGATTGTCGGGCCGCTCCGGCTCCGGGCGATGCAGGCGCTCCAGCTGCCCGGTCTCTGGATCGAACAGGGCCAGGTCCTGGCGAAGGCTGATCAACAGGCCGGCATGCTCGCGGCGCTCGGCCAGTGCAGTGATTTCCTCATCGAAGGACCAGCTGCTGCACTGGCCATCGGCGGGGCGATAGCGGTGCAGGCGGCGGCCGAGGATGTCGACGAAGTACACCGCCTGCTCGCGGACCGACCAGGTGGCACCTTCGCCGAGGGTGGCGCCCAAGGGCCAGATGCAGTGCGCTTGGGCGATGTGAGTGGGGGAGGGGTGGATCATGGCTTCAGTGCGAGTCGCGGGTGACGCTATGTCCGCTGCCGCCGACGAGGATGTCAAGGTCGGCGCCCAGATGGGCTTGCTGCACGTGGTCGACATAGAGCTTGGCCCAGCCGCGGGTCGGTGCCGGCGGCGGTACCCACAGCGCACGGCGCCGTTCCAGTTCGACATCGTCCACGTCCAGGTGCAGGCGACGGTTGGGCACGTCCAGTTCGATGAAATCGCCGTTCTGCACCAGGGCCAGCGTGCCGCCGGCGGCCGCTTCGGGGGAGGTGTGCAGCACCACGGTGCCGTAGGCCGTGCCGCTCATGCGCGCATCGGAAATGCGGATCAGGTCGGTGATACCGCGCTTGAGCAGCTTCGGCGGCAGTGGCATGTTGCCCACTTCGGCCATGCCCGGATAACCGCGCGGGCCACAGTTCTTCAGCACCATGATGCAGGTTTCATCGATGTCCAGCGCTTCATCGTCGATGCGCGCCTTGAGGTCTTCGATGTTCTCGAACACCACCGCACGCCCGCGATGCTGCAGCAGGTGCGGCGAAGCCGCCGACGGTTTGATCACTGCACCATTGGGCGCCAGGTTGCCGCGGATGACGGCGATGCCGGCCTCGGGCTTGAACGGCTGGTCCAGCGGGCGGATCACATCGCGGTTCCAGCACGGAGCGTCGGCGACGTTCTCGCCAATGGTGCGGCCGTTGGCGGTGACCGCATCGAGATCCAGGTGCGGGGCGATTTCACGCAGCACCGCGGGCAGGCCGCCGGCGTAGTAGAAGTCTTCCATCAGGTACTTGCCCGATGGCTTGAGGTTGACCAGGCAGGGCAGGCGCGAACCCAGACGGTCCCAGTCTTCCAGTTCCAGCTTCACCCCAAGCCGCGCGGCCAGCGCCAGCAGGTGCATCACCGCGTTGGTCGAGCCACCGATCGCGGCGTTGGCCTTGATCGCGTTCTCGAACGCCGAGCGGGTCAGGATGCTCGACATCACCTGGTCTTCCTTGACCATCTCCACGATGCGGCGGCCGGTCAGGTGGGCCAGGCGGAAGCGGCGCGAATCCACGGCCGGAATGGCGGCGTTTTCTGGCAGCGACATGCCCAGTGCCTCGACCATGCTGGCCATCGTCGAAGCGGTGCCCATGGTCATGCAGCTGCCTTTGGAGCGCTGCATGCTGGCTTCGGCTTCAACGAACTCTTCCTGGCTGAGCTCGCCGGCGCGGACCATCTCCGACATTTCGATCACGCCGGTCCCCGAGCCCACGGGATTGCCACGCCAGTTACCGGAAAGCGACGGGCCACCGGACAGGCCGATGGTCGGCAGGTCGACACTGGCCGCACCCATGAGCAGCGAAGGTGTGGTCTTGTCACAGCCCATCAGCAGCACCACGCCATCGAGCGGGTTGGCGCGGATCGATTCTTCCACGTCCATGCTGACCAGGTTGCGGAACAGCATCGCGGTCGGCTTTACCTGGGTTTCGCCCAGCGACATCACCGGGAACTCCACCGGCAGGCCACCGGCTTCCCACACGCCGCGCTTCACGTGCTCGGCCAGTTCGCGGAACGAGGCGTTGCACGGGGTCAGCTCAGACCAGGTGTTGCAGATACCGATGACCGGGCGACCATCGAAGACATCGTGGGGCAGGCCGAGGCTCTTGAGCCAGCTGCGGTAGTAGAAGCCTTGCTTGCCTTCGCGGCCGAACCAGTCCTGGCTGCGTCGGTTTGCCTGTTTCGGTGAGCCCATGGGAGCGTGGATCCTTGCGACGAGGTGGTGCGGGGGATGTGCGGGCGATCGCTGCCGATGACGTCGCAACGGATCGCTTTACGGGAGCGGATGCTACAGGGCATATTGATGCGGTAAAAATGAAAGTATCGCCAAATGCGATATACAAACCGTTATCAATAGGCATGTATTAAGTGGAGGCTTGCCCAGTGTTCATTGATCCATCCCCGGCCGTCGCGCCGCAGTACCCCGACCTGCAGGGGAGAACCGTATTCATCACCGGCGGCGGCAGTGGCATCGGTGCGGCGATGGTGGAGGCTTTCGCCCGGCAGGGTGCGCGTGTAGCGTTCATCGATATCGACGAGGCCGCGAGCGCGGCGTTGGCGGCGCGGTTGCAGGGCGAGGGTGTGGCCGCGCCGTGGTGGCGCCGCTGTGATGTGGTCGACGTGGCGGCGCTGCAGCAGGCCATCGCCGATGCCAGCGCTGCGCTGGGTGATGTGCATACGTTGATCAACAACGTGGGCAGTGATGACCGCCACGCCTTGGCCGAGGTCACCCCCGACTACTGGGAGCGCCGCATCGCCATCAACCAGCGCCCGGCGTTCTTCGCCATCCAGGCGGTGGTGCCGGGCATGCAGCGCCTCGGCGGTGGTTCGATCGTCAATCTCGGCTCCACTGGCTGGCAGACCAAGACCGGCGGTTACCCGGTCTACGCCACGGCCAAATCCTCGGTGCAGGGGCTGACCCGCGGGCTGGCGCGCGAGCTCGGCCAGCAACGCATCCGCATCAACATGCTCACCCCCGGCTGGGTGATGACCGAGCGCCAGGTGACCCTGTGGCTGGACGATGCCGGTGAACAGGAACTGCAGCGCAACCAATGCCTGCCAGACAAAGTGGTGCCGGCCGATATCGCGGCGATGGCGCTGTTCCTGTCCTCTGACCAGTCGCGTGCATGCACGGCGCAGGAGTTCGTGGTCGACGCCGGCTGGTCCTGAGTTCGACCGTGGGTGGCCGGTGCCTGCAAGGGGCACCGGCCGGATGGTCGATCAGGCCGGCGCCAGCCCGTAGACCTCGTTGGCCGCCTGCTTGATCGCCTGCAGCACCTTGGTCGCGCCGGGCGACAGCAGCCAGTCGCTGCGGGTGATGATGCCGAACGAATCCATCCGGCACGACAGCTCCACTGGCACCACCTCGACCATGCCGAAGTCGGCGTAGTGGCGCGCCACGTCGGTAGGTACCACGGCCAGGTAATCGCCTTGCTGCAGCATCTTGGTGAGGAACACCAGGGCGGCGGTGCCGATCACCTGCCGCGGTGGCTCCAGCCCGGCACTCTGGAACATGAGTTCGAAGCGATGGCGCAGCACGCTGCCGACCGGCGGCACGATCCAGCCGTGCGCGGCGAGGTCGCGCAGGCCAGGTTTCTTGACCTGGAAGATCGGATGGCCGCGGCGGGCGATGGCGCAGACTTCTTCTTCGGCCAAGGCCTCGTAGTGCAACTGGCTTTTATCGTGCTGGGCGAACAGGCGCGAGACGAGGAAGTCCACGCGGTTCTGCGACAGCCGCTCCAGCAGCACGTCGCTGCTTTCCACCAGCACCGAAAGACGCAGGTCGGGGTGCTGTTCGGTGACCCGCGCCAGTGCGGTGGGCAGCAGGGTGACCGACGGCCCGGAGATGGTGCCGATGGCGACCTGGCCGGCATGGCCGACGCGCAGGGCTTCGATCTCGGCACCGGCTTCGCCGAGGCTGGCCAGCGCGATGCGGGCATGGCGGATCATGCTTTCGCCATACCACGTGGCGCGCATGCCGCGTGGCAGCCGCTCGAACAGCGGCACCGCGATCATGTCTTCCAGGTCCTTGAGCAGTTTGGAAGCCGCCGGCTGGGACATGTTCAACACTTCAGCAGCGCGATGGATGTTGCCCTCTTCCTCGATGGCCACCAGCAGCATCAGTTGCCGGGTCTTGAGGCGGGCGCGCACGAACCAGGGTGAGGTATGCATGGGGCTTACGCATATCCATTTGAGTATGGTTGATTGGCAAATGTATATTTGTTGTGTATCCGTGGCAAGGGCAGAATCGGGTCTCCGGGTCTGCTTCCGATCCGGCGCGATCCTTCGGAAGGCGGGACTGCGTCCGGGAGCACCCGGCCTTCTTGGCTCCGGTGGAACACAATGCGATTTATCCAGCTTGTTGATGATCCAGGCACGACGCGGGTGGGCGTGGTGCTGGCAGATGGCCTGCAGGTACGCCTGCTGGACGCGGTTGATTCCACCTATGCGCTGGCCCTGCGCGCCATTGCCGCCGGCCAGGACCTGGAAGCTGCCGCGGCGCCCTTGCTCGGTGCCGAGGTGCTGGACTATCCCGCACTGCTGGCGGCCGGTCGCGTGCTCAGTCCGCTTCACCATCCGGACCCGGCGCATTGCCTGGTCACCGGCACTGGCCTGACCCACCTGGGCAGTGCCGCCGCACGCAATGCCATGCACCAGCAGCTCTCACAGCAGGCCGATGCACCGCTCACCGATTCGATGCGCATGTTCCAGGCCGGCCTGCAGGGCGGCATTCCCAGTGATGGCCAGCCCGGTGCGCAGCCGGAATGGTTCTACAAGGGCGATGGTGCGATCGTCGTGGCACCGGGCGAGGCCCTGCCATCGCCGTCGTTCGCCCTTGATGGCGGCGAGGAGCCGGAACTGGTCGGGCTGTACGTGATCGGTCCCGACGGCACGCCGCATCGCCTGGGCTTTGCCATCGGCAACGAGTTTTCCGATCACGTGACCGAGCGGCAGAACTACCTGCTGCTGGCGCACTCCAAGCTGCGCGCCTGCGCCATCGGTCCGGAGCTGCGTAGTGGCGCCTTGCCGGCCGACCTGCAGGGCAGCAGCCGCATCCGGCGCAATGGCGAGGTGATCTGGGAAAAGCCCTTCGTCACCGGCGAAGCCAACATGTGCCACTCGCTGGCCAACCTCGAGTACCACCACTTCAAGTATCCGGGCCATCGTCGACCCGGTGACGTGCACCTGCACTTCTTCGGTACCGCCACGCTGAGCTTTGCCGACAACGTGCGCGCCGAAGAAGGTGATGTGTTTGAAATCGAACTGCCCGCCCTCGGCGCAGCACTCGTCAATCCGCTGCGCGGTGAACCGGCCGGCTTCGCCCTTGGCGGCGTTGGCGCGCTCTGAGCGGCAACAGTCAAAGCAACAGGAGATACTTCGGTGAACATGCGTTTCCAGAGTTACATCAACGGTCAGTGGATCGATGGCAGCAGCGAAGGCGTGGATGAAAATCCATCCGACCTGGGCGCGCCGGTCGGTGCCTACGGCAGTGTCGACGCCGCACTGACCGCCCAGGCGGTGGAAGCTGCCGCTGCCGCTGCGCCGGCCTGGGGTTTGGGCAACCCGCAGCAGCGGGCCGACATCCTTGATGCGATCGGCAGCGAGATCATCGCCCGCCGCGAAGAACTCGGCCGCCTGCTGGCGCTGGAAGAGGGCAAGACGCTGGGCGAAAGCATCGGCGAAGCCACCCGTGCCGGACAGATCTTCAAGTTCTTCGCCGGTGAAGCACTGCGCATTCCCGGCGAACGCCTGGCCAGTACCCGTCCGGGCGTGGACGTGGAAATCACCCGCGAGCCGGTCGGCGTGGTCGGCATCATCGCGCCATGGAACTTCCCGCTGGCGATCCCGGCATGGAAGATCGCCCCGGCGCTGGCGTACGGCAACACCGTGGTGTTCAAGCCTGCCGAGATCGTGCCGGGCTGCGCCTGGGCGATCGCGGAGATCATCAGCCGCGCCGGTCTGCCCGAAGGTGTGTTCAACATGGTGCTGGGTGCGGGCCGGGTGGTGGGCCAGGCGCTGGTGGAGCATCCGAAGCTGGACGCGCTGACCTTTACCGGTTCGGTGGGCACCGGTACCGCCCTGCATCGCCAGGCCGCCGCACGCGGGCTGAAGATCCAGATGGAAATGGGGGGCAAGAACCCGCTGGTGGTGCTGGCCGATGCCGACCTCGACAAGGCCGTGGAATGCGCGGTCAACGGCGCGTTCTTCTCCACCGGCCAGCGCTGCACCGCATCCAGCCGCCTGATCGTCGAAGACGGCATCCACGATGCCTTCGTCAAGCGCGTGCAGGAGCGCCTGGCGCAGATCAAGGTCGGCAATCCGCTTGATGGCAGCGTGCATATCGGCCCGGTGGCCAGCAAGGCGCAGCTGGATACCGATCTGGCCTACATCCGTGCGGGCCACGAGGACGGTGGCCAGCTGCTGTTCGGTGGCGAGCAGGTGCAGTGCGCGACGGAAGGGCACTTCCTGGCGCCGACCCTGTTCGCGGCCGAGGCCGACCATCGCATCGCCCGCGAAGAGATCTTCGGGCCGGTGGCCGCGGTGCTGCGCGCACGTGATTACGAGCATGCGCTGGCCTTGGCCAACGACACCGAGTTCGGCCTGTGCGGCGGCATCGTCACCACCTCGCTGAAGTACGCCACCCACTTCAAGCGCAATGCCCAGGTCGGCATGGTGATGGTCAACCTGCCCACCGCCGGCGTCGATCCGCACGTGCCGTTCGGTGGCCGCAAGGGCTCCAGCTACGGTCCGCGCGAGCAGGGCCGCTACGCGGTGGAGTTCTACACCACGGTCAAGACCGCCTACACCGCGGCTTGAACCCGTCCGGCAGGCGGAAGGGGCCTGCCGGCACATCACGCACGTTGGCTGGAGGGCCGCGTGCGTGATGGCCTGAAAATCTGAGGGAGGGAAGATGGACAGCAAACGTTTCGTTCTGGGCGCCGTGCTGGGCGCGTGTGCGCTGCTGGCTGGCTGCGGCGGCAATGACAAGGGCGCTGGCGGCACCACGCAGGCCACCATTGGCTTCAGCCAGGTGGGCGCGGAAAGCGAATGGCGCACGGCCAACACCCGGTCGGTCGAGGCGGGCCTGGAAGGAGCGGGTTTCCGGCTGAAGTTCTCCGATGCGCAGCAGAAGCAGGAAAACCAGATCAAGGCGATCCGCTCGTTCATCGCCCAGCGCGTGGATGTCATCGCATTCTCGCCGGTGGTCGAATCGGGCTGGGAAAACGTGCTGCGCGAGGCCAAGGCGGCCAATATCCCGGTGGTGCTGACCGATCGTGCGGTCAAGGTGTCCGACCCCTCCCTGTATACCTCGTTGATCGGCTCGGACTTCGTCGAGGAGGGACGCCGTGCTGGTCGTTGGCTGCTTGAAGACAGCAAGGAACGCAAGGGACCGGTTCGCATCGCCGAGCTGCAGGGTACGGTGGGGTCGGCGCCGGCCAACGATCGCATGCAGGGCTTCCACGAAATCATCAAAGCCGATCCGCGCTTCAGCGTGGTGCGCTCGCAAAGCGGCGATTTCACTCGCGCGCGAGGCAAGGAAGTCATGGAGGCGTTCCTTAAATCGGAAGGGCGCAACATCGACGTGCTCTTCGCGCACAACGATGACATGGCCATCGGCGCCATCCAGGCCATCGAAGAGGCCGGCCTGAAGCCGGGCCAGGACATCCGCATCGTCTCCATCGACGGCGTGCGTGGCGCCTTCGAGGCCATGAAGGCGGGCAAGCTCAACGCCACCGTCGAATGCAACCCGTTGTTCGGCGACCAGCTGGCCGCGCTGCTGGCCGACGTGGTGGCCGGAAAGCCGGTGCCGCAACGCGTGGTGGTCGAAGAAGGGGTGTTCACCCAGGACCAGGCTGCCGCCGAACTGCCGCGTCGCGGCTACTGAGGGAGAGGCGCCGGTGAGCATTGACCACGGCAATGCCGTGCCTGTCCTGCAGGCACACGGGATCGGCAAGCGTTTTGCCGGCACGGTCGCCCTGCAGGGTGTGGACCTGTGCCTGCGCGCGGGTGAGATCCATGCGCTGATGGGCCAGAACGGGGCCGGCAAGTCGACGCTGATCAAGGTGCTCACCGGCGTCATGGCCGGCGATGAGGGCCGGATCGTGCTCGATGGCCAGCCGATCACACCGGCATCGCCAGTGCAGGCCCAGGCGCTGGGCATCAGCACGGTGTACCAGGAAGTCAACCTGTGCCCGAACCTGTCGGTGGCCGAGAACATCTTCGCTGGCCGCTATCCACGTCGCTTCGGCCTGGTGGATTGGACGCAGCTGCATGCGCGTGCCGAGGCGGTACTGCAGGGCGTGGGTGTACGGGTGGACGTGCGCAGCCCGCTGGGCAGCCATCCGGTGGCGGTGCAGCAGATGGTCGCGATCGCCCGTGCGGTGGATGTATCCGCGCGCGTGTTGATCCTCGACGAGCCCACTTCGAGCCTGGACGAAGACGAAGTGCAGGAACTGTTCCGCGTGATGCGACAGCTGCGCGCGCAGGGCATGGCGATCCTGTTCGTCACCCACTTCCTCGATCAGGTGTATGCGGTCAGCGATCGCATCACCGTCCTGCGTAACGGTGGATTGGTAGGTGAGTACCTGGCCACGGCGCTGCCGCAGGCAGCACTGGTCGCCACCATGGTGGGCCGCGAGGTGACTCTGGCCGGCGGCCGACAGGCGGATGCGGCTTCTACGCCGCAGGGCGCCGCGGTGATCGAGCTGAAGGGGCTGGCGCGCCGCGGTGCGTTGCAGCCGGTGGACCTGACCGTCCATGAAGGCGAGGTATTGGCGCTGGCGGGCCTGCTGGGCTCGGGGCGCACCGAGCTGGCCCGGTTGCTGTTCGGCCTGGACCGCGCCGACGCTGGCCAGTTGCAGCTGGATGGCGTGGCCATGCAGTGGCGACACCCCGCCGACGCCATCGCGGCCGGCATCGCCCTGTGCCCGGAGGAACGCAAGACCGAAGGCATCGTTGCCGAGCTCAGCGTGCGCGAGAACATCATCCTGGCGTTGCAGGCGCGACAAGGTTGGACCCGCGCGCTGGCAGCGGCAGAACAGCGGCGGCTGGCCAGCCACTGGGTGCAGGCGCTCGGGATCAAGACCGCAGACATCGAAACGCCGATTGGCCTGCTTTCCGGCGGCAACCAGCAGAAGGTGGTGCTGGCACGGTGGTTGCTGACCGAACCGCGCCTGCTGGTGCTCGATGAGCCCACCCGTGGCATCGACATCGCGGCCAAACAGGAAATCATGGGCGAAGTCGCACGGCTGGCGCGGCAGGGCATGGCGGTGCTGTTCATCTCCGCCGAGATCGAGGAACTGACCCGTCTTGGTGACCGCATCGCTGTACTGCGCGAACGCCACATGGCCGGGATACTCCCCGCGGGCAGCGACCAGGCGCAGGTGTTGGAACTCATTGCCGGGCACGAGAAGAGGGCCGCCTGATGTCTGCTTCTTCTTCCCGCACCGACGGCGCGAACGCTGCGCCACCTGCGGCGTGGCGCACTGTCATCGCCTGGCCGTTGTTCTGGCCGCTGCTGACCTTGCTGCTGTTGCTGGCAGGCAATGGCCTGTTCAATGCAGGCTTCCTGCAGTTGCAATGGCGTGACGGCCATCTGTACGGCAACCTCATCGACATCCTCAACCGCGCCGCGCCGCTGATGCTGGTGGCGATGGGCATGACCCTGGTCATCGCCGTGCGCGGCCTGGATATCTCCGTAGGCGCGGTACTGGCCATCGCCGCCACGGTGGCGACGTGGACGTTGGGCCATGCGCTTGCCGCCGGTCTGGGCGGGCCGTGGCCGCTGCTGCTGGCTATCGCCGCGGCCTTGCTGGCCGCACTGGCGTGCGGCTTGTGGAACGGCGTCCTGGTCGTACAGGCGGGCATGCAGCCGATCATCGCCACGCTGGTGCTGATGGTCGCCGGGCGCGGTATCGCCCAGCTGATCAGCGATGGACAGATCCTCACGGTCTATTACGCGCCTTACGCCTGGCTGGGCACCGGCTTCCTGCTGGGCCTGCCGGTGCCGGTGTGGATCGCGCTGCTGGTGCTGGCAGCGCTGTTGCTGCTGCTTTCGCGTACCGCGCTGGGGTTGTTCCTGCGCGCCATCGGCCATAACCCGGCGGCTGCGCACGGTGCGGGGATCCGTACCCGCAGCATCACCCTGGCGGTCTATGTGTTCTGTGCGGTGTGCGCGGGCATTGCCGGCCTGCTGGTCAGTGCCAATGTCAGCAGCGCCGATGCCAACAGCGCCGGGCAGCTGTTCGAACTGGACGCGATCCTCGCGGTGAGCCTGGGCGGCACGCTGCTCGGCGGTGGCCGCTTCAGCCTTGCCGGCAGTGTGATCGGCGCGTTGATCATCCAGACCCTGACTTCGACGATCTATGCCATCGGCGTGCCGCCGCAGGTCAACCTGCTGGTAAAGGCCTTGTTGGTGTTCGCGGTGATGCTGCTGCAATCCAGCGCGTTCCGCGACAGCGTGCGCAGCGTGTTCGCGCGCGGCAGCAAGGGAGGCCGCCGATGAGCGCCGTGGAGAGTCCGGTGCTGCGTGCACCGCGCGCGCGCTGGTGGCAGGCAGGCCATCTGCCGCTGATGGTGACCATCAGCCTGTTCGTGGCGATGTCGCTGGCCGGCGGGATGCTGTTCGATGGTTTCCTGTCGCCCCAGGTGTTTGCCAACCTGCTCATCGACAATGGCTTCCTGCTGATCGTCGCCGTTGGCATGACCTTCGTGATCCTTGCCGGCGGCATCGATCTCTCGGTCGGCGCGGTGCTGGCCTTCTCCACCGTGCTGCTGGCCGAACTGGTACAGCGCCACGGCTGGCCGCCGCTGCTGGCGATCGCCTTGGTGCTGGCGCTGGGCACGGCCTTTGGCGCGCTGATGGGCTGGTTGATCCAGCGTTACACCCTGGCGCCGTTCGTGGTGACGCTGGCAGGCATGTTCCTGGCGCGTGGCGCGGCCACCCTGCTCAGCGTTGATTCGATCAACATCGACCAACCGCTGCTGGTGGGCCTGGCCAGCGTGCGCTTGCCGGTGCTGCCGGGTGCATCGCTTACCCTCGGCGCCTGCATTGCCATCGTGGTGGTGCTGGCCGGTGTGCTGCTGGCCGGTTGGACCCGCTTTGGCCGCGCGGTTTACGCCGTCGGCGGCAACCCGGCTTCTGCGCGGCTGATGGGACTGCCGGTGCCGGCGACCGTGGTTTCCGTCTATGCGTTGAGTGGCTTCTGCGCCGCGTTGGCCGGCGTGGTCTATGCGCTTTACATGCTGTCCGGTTACAGCCAGCACGCATTGGGGCTGGAGCTGGATGCCATCGCCGCCGTGGTGATCGGCGGCACGCTGCTGGCCGGTGGCCGTGGCTACGTATTGGGCACGCTGTTCGGCGTGCTGATCCTGGGCCAGATCCAGACCCTGATCGTGTTCGACGGGACGCTCAGCTCGTGGTGGACACGCATCGCCGTGGGTGTGCTGTTGCTGGTGTTCTGCCTGCTGCAGCGGGTACTGGCCGGCGGTCGCCGCACACAAGGAGAGTACTGATGAGTGTAGAAGAAACGCAGGTCCCCGTTGGCCAGCGCTGGAGCCGCCGCGATGTGCTGCAGGCGGGAGCCGCCAGTGCGGCTGCCATCACCGCTTCGGTGGCATTGCCTGCCTCGACCGCCGCCGCCGCGCCGACCGCACCGGCACTTCGGCCGGCAGTGCAGTGGCAGGAGCAGCCCTTCGCACTGGGCCAGGTCACCCTGCTGGAGGGCCCGTTCCTGCAGGCCCAGCAGCGCAACCGACGCTTCCTGATGTCGCTGCCCAACGAGCGCCTGCTGCACAGCTTCCGCGTTACCGCAGGCCTGCCTTCCAACGCCGAGCCACTGGGCGGTTGGGAGTCGCCGCACTGCGAGATCCGCGGCCACTTCAGTGGTGGCCATTACTTGTCTGCGTGTGCGCTGCTGTACGCCTCCACCGGTGACGAAGCGCTGAAGCGCAAGGCCGATGCGCTGGTTGAAGGCCTGGCGCGCTGCCAGGCCGCCGATGGCTATCTGGGCGCGTATTCCACCGAGTTCTACGACCGCCTGGCCGCAGGCACCGAAGTGTGGGTGCCGATCTATACCCTGCACAAGATCCTTGCCGGTCACCTGGACATGGCCCGCCACTGCGGCAACGCGCAGGCGCTGCGCACCGCGACCCGCCTGGCCGACTGGCTGGGGGCGTGGATGGACCAGTTCGATGACGCGCGCTGGCTGGACATCCTGAAAGTCGAGTTCGGCGGCGTACACGAATCGCTGTTGGAGCTTTACCTGCAGACGGGCAACGAGGACTACCGTCGCTGGGCGGCACGCTACGACCAGCCCAGCTTGCTGCAGCCGCTGCGCGAGCGCCGTGACGCGCTGGACGGCCTGCATGCCAACACCCAGATCCCCAAGATCGTCGCCAGCGCCCGCGCGTACGAAGTCACCGGTGACCCGGTGCAGCGCGGCCTGGCCGAGTATTTCTGGCAGCAGGTGGTGGAGCACCACACCTACTGCACCGGTGGCACCAGCGACTACGAGCACTTCGGCCGGCCCGATCACCTGGCCGGTCGTCTCAGCGGCCACAGCCACGAGTGCTGCTGCAGCTACAACATGCTCAAGCTGAGCCGGCACCTGCATGGCTGGCAGCCTGATGCACGCTACATGGATTACTACGAGCGGGTGATGTTCAACGCCCGCCTGGGCACCCAGGATGCCAGCGGCATGATGATGTACTTCGTGCCCATGGATGCCGGTTACTGGAAGCTGTTCAATACCCCGGATGCTTCGTTCTGGTGCTGCACCGGCACCGGTGCCGAGGAGTTCGCCAAGACCCAGGACACCATCTACTTCCACGACGATGCGGGGCTGAGCGTCAACCTGTACATCGCTTCGCGGCTGGACTGGCCCGAACGGGGCCTGCGCCTGACCCAGCAGACCCGTTTCCCGGAAGAGCAGGGCAGTACCCTGCGATTCGAACTGCGCAAGCCGCAGCAGCTGACCTTGCGCCTGCGCATCCCCAGCTGGACGACGGGAGCGCGACTGCGCCTGAACGGCGTGCTGCAGGAGCTGCCGTTGCAGCCTGGCCGCTATGCCAGCCTGCAGCATCGCTTCGTCGATGGGGATGTCGTGCAACTGGAGCTGCCGATGGCGCTGCACGCCGCACCGCTTCCGGACGAACCCAGCCTGCAGGCCATGATGTTCGGGCCGCTGGTGCTGGCCACGCGGATGGGCACCGATGGCATTCCTTCCTCGCAGTTGCACGTGTCCGACCAGCGGCCTTCGCTCAACCGCATCCATGGCCAGCAGTTGCCAACCGCGTACCAGCAGGGCAACAGCGCGTGGGCCACCGCACGTCCCGGACAGGCGCTGGTGTTCGAGGCCGAAGGCATCGACGGCACGCTGGAACTGGTGCCGTTCTACCAGATCCTCCACGAACGCTATTCGGTGCATCTGCGCGTGCGTCCGAAGTGGGAAAAACTACCGCAGTTCTGAGCCATCGACGCGACGCGCCCTTGGTCGCATTCGCAGCAGGCACGGATGGGGATATTCTCGCCATCGATCCACATGACGACTGGAACTACGCCCTTTGGAATGAGCTGAACAACGAAACAAAGCACCGGCGTGGAGGGCACGGCCGAGGCAAGCCAAGCAATGCAGGAGCTCAAGAGGAGGGCGCATGCAGAACCAGACACTGAGCGTGGTCGAGAAGATCGGCTACGGGGCCGGCGATATGGCCGTGAACGTGGTCATCTCGTCGATGATGCTGATCATCACGTTCTTCTACACCGACATCTACGGCCTCAAGCCCACCGACGTCGCACTGTTGTTCATCGTGGTAAGGCTGATCGACGCCTTCGCCGATCCGCTGATGGGCGTTTTCACCGACCGCCACACGACGCGCTGGGGCCGCTACCGGCCCTACTTCCTGATCATGGCGGTACCGTTCGGCATTTCGGTCTTCCTGACCTTCACCACGCCAGATCTCGCTTACAACCTGAAGCTGGCCTGGGCCTACGCGACCTACCTGTTGGTGATGCTGATCTTCACCGCGGTGACCATTCCGTACATCTCGCTGATCGGCGTCCTGACCGCCGATCCGCAGCAGCGGCTTTCCGCCAATGGCTACCGGCTGTTCTTCGCCAAGGTGGCGGCTTTCCTGGTCACCATCGTGGTGCCGCAACTGGCGGTGGCCTGGAGCAGCGAGGGCAACCTCGCCGAGGGCTACAAGTGGGCGATGGGGCTGATGGGATTGATGGCCACCCTGCTGTTCCTGTTCTGCTTTGCCAGCACCAAGGAGCGCATCCAGCACGAGGTGGACCGCAAGCCGGTGCGCGAGCAGATCAAGCTGCTGCTGCGCAACGACCAGTGGCTGGTGCTCGGCGCGGTCTGCGTGATCGGCACCATTGGCTACGTCATCCGTGGTTCGGTGGCGGCCTACTACGCCAAGTACTTCCTTGGCGGTGATGCGGCGTTGATGTCGGCATTCATGGCCACCGGCGTGGTCGCTGCGATCCTGGCGATGGTCGCCTCGACCTGGATCACCAAGGTCTACTGCAAGATCAAGCTGTTCCGCTACAGCCAGCTGGCCGTCGGCGTGCTCAGCGTGGCCATGTACCTGCTGGTCAAGCCGGGTGACACCGTGCTGGCCTTCGTCTTTTACTTCCTGATCTGCTTCGTGGTCGATCTGCATGCGCCGGTGTTCTGGTCGGCGATCGCCGAGGCGGTGGATTACGGCCATGCCCGCAGCGGCAAGCGCGTGGCTGGCATGTCCTTCGGCGGCATCTCGTTCTGCCAGAAGGCGGGCATGGGCGTGGCCGGTGCCATCGTCGGCGTGCTGTTGGCGGCCTTCGATTACGTGCCGGACCAGGCGCAGAGCACGCTGTCGCTGACCGGCATCGCCTTGATGCTGACCATCATCCCCGGTGCCTTCCATGCACTGATGGGCGCGCTGATGTTCCGCTACCGAATCACCGACGAGTACTACCGCACGCTCAAGGAGCAGATCGTTCCCGAGCAGGCGCCAGCAGGCGGCGGACATGCGCCACTGCCGATCTCCCAACGCACCACGGAATGCATGCCATGACCCAGACCAATCCCTTCATCCTCAACCGTGCCGACCCCTTCGTGCTCCGCGAAGACGGCCACTACCACTTCACTGCATCGGTGCCCGAGTACGACCGCATCGTGCTGCGTCGTTCACCGACCCTGCAGGGCCTGGTCGATGCCGAGGAACGCGTGCTGTGGCGTGCACCGGCCGAAGGCGCCTGGAGCCAGTTGATCTGGGCACCGGAAGTGCATCGCTTCGAGGACGGCTGGTATGTCTACTTCGCCGCCGCGCCGACCCGCGAGATCAAGGATGCGCTGTTCCAGCACCGCATGTATGCCCTGCGCTGTGTCGATGCCGATCCCATGACCGGCACGTGGGAGTTCGCCGGCCAGGTGGACAGCGGCATCGATGCCTTCTGCCTGGATGCCACACGCTTCCGTCATCGTGGCCAGGACTACTACCTGTGGGCGCAGAAGCACCCGGACATCGCCGGCAACTCCAACCTGTACATCGCCCCCTTGGCGACGCCGACCACCCTCGGTGGTGAACCGGTGCTGCTCACCCGTCCTGAACTGGACTGGGAGGTGCAGGGGTTTGCGGTGAACGAAGGCCCGGCCGTGCTGGTACGCAATGGCAAGGTGTTCATCACCTATTCGGCCAGCGCAACGGACGAGCGCTACGCCATGGGCCTGTTGTGGGCCGACGCCGAGGCCGATCTGCTGGATCCGGCAAGCTGGAACAAGTCGTCCACGCCGGTGTTCAGCAGTGATGCCGAGCGCGAGGTGTTCGGTCCCGGGCACAACAGCTTCACCACCAGCGAAGACGGACAGACCGACCTGATGGTCTATCACGCACGCAATTACGTTGGCATCGAGGGCGATCCGTTGTGGAATCCCGATCGCCATGCCTGTGTGCAGCCGGTGCAATGGGATGGGGAGGGCATGCCCGTGTTTGGCCGCCCGTTGCGCGAGGTGCAGGCATGAGCCGCCGTCCGTTGGGGGTGGCCCTGTGCCTGGCCTTGGCCATGCCGGCAGCCGGCGCATTGGCGCAGCCGGTCAATGCACCCCAGCCCGGCAACACCGACATGATGGATGCACCGCCGACTGTAGCCGCCAACAAGGGACCGACCTCGGACGTGTTGGCGCATGACCCGGTGATCCAGCGCCAGGGCGATACCTGGTACCTGTTCACCACCGGTCCTGGCGTCAGCGTCTGGAGTTCCAAGGACCTGAAGAAGTGGGTGCAGCAGGCGCCGGTGTTCGCGCGCAGCCCGGCGTGGACGGAGCAGGTCGTTCCGGGTTTCAACGGCCATATCTGGGCGCCGGAAATCGCCTTCCACGACGGTGTGTACACGCTGTATTACTCGGTCTCGGCCGGTGGCAAGAACACCTCGGCCATCGGCGTGGCCACCAACACCACCCTGGATCCGGCTGACCCGGCCTTCAAGTGGGTGGACCATGGCACGCTGCTGCGGTCCGTCCCGCAGCGTGATCTGTGGAATGCCATCGACGGCAATCCGATCGACGACGTCGATGGCACGCCGTGGCTGTCGTTCGGCTCGTTCTGGGGCGGGCTGAAGCTGGTCAAGCTCGGCGCCGACCGTCGCAGCCTGGCCGAGCCGCAGGAATGGCACACCATCGCCAAGCGCGAGCGCTCGATCCTGGTCGATGATGCCGAGCCGGAACCGGCGGCCCTGGAAGCGCCGCATATCGTCCGCCATGACGGCTGGTTCTACCTGTACCTGTCCTGGGACCACTGCTGCCGTGGCATCAAGAGCGATTACCGGGTGATGGTTGGCCGCTCCCGCAGCCTGCAGGGCCCGTACCTGGATCGCGACGGCAAGCGCCTGGACCAGGGCGGCGGTACCGAAGTGCTGCGTGGCAACAGCCGCTGGATCGGCCCGGGCCACAACAGTGTGTTGAGCGATGGTGGCAAGGAGTACCTGGTGTTCCATGCCTACGATCCCAAGGATGATGGCCTGCCGAAGCTGCAACTGCTGCCGTTGAGCTATGACGGCGAAGGCTGGCCAAAGGCCGCATTCAAGTAAGCTGGCAAACAGCGCTTTTGAGTCACACGACCCCGCCACGGCGGGGTTTTTCATTGGCTGCAACACATTTACGCACACAAAAAAGAACCCTCGCCAGATGGCGAGGGCCCGTGCAAGCGTCCATTCACCCTCGCCGCCGGCCGGAGAGGTGCCGGCGGCGAGGTAGGGGCGCCTTACTGCAGCTTCAGCATCACGATCGCCTTGGCCGGCAGCTTCACCTGCAGCGCACCCCCACGGAGGTCTGCGCCGGTGAACGCCTGCGGTACCACCGCATCGGGTGTGTCGAAGGTGTTCAACGAAGTGATCGCCGGTGCGCTCAGGATCTGACCGCTGACCGAGGACGCCGAGGCCAGCCCATCGACCTGCACGCTCACGCTGGCCGCGTTGTCCGGGTCCAGGTTGGTCAGCGCAACGTACACATGCCCGTCCTTGGCCTTCACTGCAGAGCCATGCACCGCCGGCACCGTGTACTTGCCGTGGGTGTACTTCGGCGCCTGCAACTGCATCGGCAGGTGGGTGGCGTCCTGGTACGGCTTGTACATCGCAAATACGTGGTAGGTCGGCGTCAGCAGCATGCGGTTGCCATCGGTGAGGATCATCGCCTGCAGCACGTTGATCATCTGTGCGATGTTGGCCATGCGCACGCGGTCGGCGTGCTGGGTGAAGATATCCAGCGTCAGCGAGGCCACCATCGCGTCGCGCAGGGTGTTCTGCTGGTGCAGGAAGCCCGGGTTCACGCCCGGCACACCCATGTACCAGGTACCCCATTCGTCCACGACCAGGGCGACCTTCTTCTCCGGGTCGTACTTGTCCATGATCGCGCTGTGCTTGGTGATCAGCTCGTCCATGCGCAGCGCTTCAGACAGCGTCTCGATCCAGCCGTCCTCGTCGAAATCGGTGGACGACGCGCGCGGCGGCCACTGCCCGGGCACCACGTAGTAATGCAGGCTCAGGCCATCCATGAACTTGCCGGCCTCGCGCATCATCACTTCGGTCCAGTTGTAATCGTCCACGTTGGCGCCGGGGGCGATCTTCAGGATCTTCTGGTCGGCCGGGGCTTTCACGAAGGTCTGGTAGCGGCGGTACAGATCGGCAGCGTACTCCGGCCGCATGTTGCCACCGCAGCCCCACAGCTCGTTGCCCACGCCGAAGTACGGTACTTTCCAGGGCTTGTCGCGGCCATTGGCACGGCGCTCTTCGGCCAGGGTGGAGCGGGTCGGGGCGGTCATGTATTCCACCCATTGCGCCATCTCATCGGCGGGGGCATTGCCCACGTTGCCGGCGACATAGGCATCGGTGCCGAGCAGTTCGGTGAACTCCATGAACTCATGGGTGCCGAAGGCGTTGTTCTCCTCCACGCCGCCCCAGTGGGTGTTGATGCTGGTCGGGCGCTTCTCGCGCGGACCAACGCCATCACGCCAGTGGTATTCATCGGCAAAGCAGCCGCCCGGCCAGCGTACGTTGGGGACATCGATGGCCTTCAGCGCGGCCATGACGTCGTTGCGGTAACCACGGGTGTTGGGGATCGGCGAATCCACGCCGACCCACAGGCCGCGGTAGATCCCAGTGCCCAGGTGCTCGGCGAATTGGCCGAAGATGTGCTTGGATACCTGCGGGCCGGGTTGATCGGCCTTGAGCGTGGCATGGACCTTGACCTCGGCGGCATTGGCGATGCCGCCGACCAGGGCCAGCGCGGCCAGTGCCAGCGGGAGCCGGCGCAACCATGGCCGACGGTTTCCGTTTGAGTTGATGGGCATCAGTGTTCCTCCTGTTGCCATTGCATGCGGATCGGCAGGCCCGCCTCGGGTAGTGCACCTGGTGGGCCCGCCGACGGCCGCGGTGCAGGTGGAAAGGATCAGAACTGGTAGCGCAGGCCCACCGCATAGGTGCGACTGAACATGCTGGTGCCCAGGTTGAACAACTGGCGGTTGCCGTAGTAATCCTGGTACTTCTCGCCGGTGAGGTTGGTGGCATCCAGGGTCAGCACCAGCGAAGGCGTGGCCTGCCAGCTGAACTGCAGGTCCATCGAGCCTTCGCCCGCCGACCACACCTGGGTCGGCATCGAGCAGCAGTAGTTGTAGCCGGTCAGGAACTTGTCCCGGTCCACCCAGGACAGGCGCGAGGAGAAGCGGCCGCGCTCGTACATCAGCACCACGCTGTAGGACCAGTCGGAGACGCCGATCAGCGGGTTGGTCTGGTAGCCCAGCAGTCTGGTGGAATCGCCTTCGTCGTAAACCGGATCCTTGGACTCGCCGTCGATCCAGGTGTAGTTGCCCTGGATGCCGATGCCGCGCAGCCAGTCCGGCACGTTGTCCGGGAAGTACTGGAAGCCCAGCTCGAGTCCCTTCAGCGTGCCTGCACCGGCATTCTGTGGAGAGGTCAGCACGTAGTTGCCGTTGAGCTCCGGGCTGCGGTCGTCGACGATGATGCTGCGATCGGCGTTGAAGATGAAACCATCGACATCGCGCAGGAAGGCCACCGCGTAGATGCTGTTGCTGGCGCTGAAGTAGTACTCCAGGGCCAGGTCGATGGTCTTGGCCTCCACCGGCGCCAGGTTGGGATTGCCACTGGTGGCGTAGCCGAAGGTGGCGGCGGTGGACGATGGCGGGGTCAACACCATGGCCGGGTTGAGCTGGGCAAAGGCCGGGCGGCTGATGGTCTGGCCATAGGCAAGGCGGGCCATCAGCTTTTCGGTGGCGTGCCAGCGCAGCACGGCGCTGGGCAGCACGTCGGTACGGCTCTTGCCCATGGACGTCGGCACCCACTCCTGGACGAGGCTGTTGTAGTTCATGTCAGTGCGGGCACGCACCGCCCGCACGCCGACCTGCCCATCCAGCACACCGACCGGCAGATCGGTGCTGAAGTCGGCCTGCAGGTAGGCGGCATAGGTGTCTTCTTCGATGTCGAAGAAGCGTGCCGGGTCATACAGCGGACGGCCACTGGCAAAGCCATACAGCGCCCGCATGTCATCGGAATGGGAGAGCAGGTACTGGTGGTCGGCGATGATCCAGCGCCGGGGGAAATTGGCTTCACCGGAGTAGAACGAGCCAGGGCTGGCACGGTACAGATCCGGATGCAGGGCCACATCGCGCTGGCTGGCACAGTTGGCCACCGCGGCGCAGTCGGCCGAACGGTCACCGGCCTGCGAGGTCGCGCTGCGGCGGTCAAGGCGCACGCCGAACTTCAATGATTCGAAGAAGCCGGCGTCGAAGCGGTACTCGCCATCGGTCTGCCAGGTCAGTGCATCGCCTTTGTCGCGGCCGTGTTGGTCGTAGTACCAGGCCAGGCCCCAGCCGCGCGGATCGGTCAGGTCGCTCTCGTCGATATCGGCGGTGGCAGGATTGTCCGGGAAAGACAGCGATGGCGTGCCCGACCCTGCGTCGTTGAAGTCCACCGCCATGCGGTGGCGGACACTGCCCATGTCCATGATCTGGTTGTGCCAGTCGTACTGTGAGCTCTGGTAGACCACTTCGGACTTCAGTTTGAAGTTGTCGGTGAACTCCCATTTGCCGCCCAGTGCGTACTGGAACGTATCGGTCTTGGCGTTGCGTGCCTGGGTGCTGGTGAAGATGTAGGGGTTGTTGATGTAGTTTTCCTTGACCACGTTGCTGCCCGGGTACAGCACGCTGTCCTGGTAGCGGTCAGGGTTGTTGGCGAAGGCGAACAGCAGCGAGTTGGAATCGGTGTTGCGGTAACCGTTGTAGAAGGCCTCGAAGGTGTACTCGGACCAGTCGTTGGGCTGGAACTGCAGCGCCAGGTTGGCGGCCGGCCGTTTGCGTTCGCCAAAGCGGTTCCAGCCGCCCAGCGCATCGCGCAGGAGCACGTACTCGCGCTGGGTGCCGTCGACATCCAGGGTGGCGCCAGGGGCGGTGGACAGCGGCGTGCCGCGGTCGACGATGCGCTGGCCGTTGGCGCCGAACTCGGGAATGCGCTGGAAGGTATCGGCGAAGTAGGGGTCGGCCGACCCGTTCCAGATGTTCTCGTCGCGGTAGTTGGTGCGTGCGTGGCTCAGGTTGAGCAGGGCACCGAATTCACCGGCACGGATGGACCAGCGGTCGCTGAACAGCGCACTGAGGTTTGGATCGAACTTTCCGGTGTTGCTGGCATGGATGCCGCGCGCGGCGACCGAGACTTTCGAACCCTCGAAATCCAGTGGCCGATGGGTGCGGATATCGATCTGTCCGGCGATGCCACCTTCGACGAGGTCCGCCGAGCGGGTTTTGTACACAGTCACTTCCGAAAGCAGGCTCGCGGGAATATCGGCCAGCGCCACCGAGCGACCGGTGGAGGTGAACATCTGCCGCCCGTTGATCGTGGTGGATGCATCCCCCAGGCCGCGGATCGTCACCCCGGCCACCTCGCCACCGCCACGGCCGGTGGTCTGCACGCCGGTCACCCGCTGCAGGGCCTCGACGACGTTGTTGTCGGGGAACTTGCCGATGTCCTCGGCGACGATGGCATCGACCACCTGGCGGGTGGCCTGCTTGATCGCCTGTGCCGAGATCAGGCTCTGGCGTACTCCGCGGACTTCCACGGTATCCAGGGCGGTGGCATCGTCGCTGGCGGTACCGCTGCCGGCCGCCGGTGGGCTGTCCTGCGCCAGGGCGGGGCCACTGAGCGCCAAGGCCAGGGCCAGCGGCAGCAGTGCGGGAGTGGGAAGTGAAGCACGTGCACAATTCATTGCGTTTGACCCTCAGGCTGAAGTAGCGGGGAAAACGTCGTGCGTGGGGGTGCACGAGACCGCTGCAGGGCCTTCATGGCCCTGCAGTTGCAGTCACGCGGGGGAGATCAGAAACGGAAGCGCAGGCCGAGCGAGAACGTGCGTTCGGCCATGGCCAGATCGCGTGGGAACAGGCTCGGGTCACTGCCGAAGTAGTTGCGGGTCACCTTGCCCAGCAGGTTGGTGGCCTCCAGCGAAACGGTCAGCGATGGATCGATGTCGTAGCTCATCGACAGGTCCAGGTAGTCGGTGGGCGCAACGTAGATCGACTGCGGCTGGTCGCCGCTGGCGGTATAGCTGAGTGCGTATTCGCTGCGCTTGTTCCAGGCCAGGCGGCTGGAGAAGCCGCCCTGCTGGTACATCAGCACGGCGTTGTAGGCGCGGTCGGAGACATTGACCAGGTCCTGCTTCTCACCCGTCGGCGAGCGCGTCTGCGCGTCGATGAAGGTGGCATTGAGCTGCACGCCGAATCCCGACAGCCAGCCAGGCAGCTGATCGAAGAACTGGGTATAGGCCAGCTCGGCGCCTTCCAGCGTGCCGCGCCCGGTGTTGCGCGGACGACTCACCGAGTAGACGACGCCGTCGATCAGCTCGTCATCGGCATAGGTCTGGATATAGCCATCGATGTTGCGCTTGAACACGGCGGCCGACAGCATCGAGCCCGGGCGGAAATACCATTCCAGCGAGACATCGAGGTTTTCCGAGGTGATCGGTGCCAGGTCCGGATTACCGCCGGTGCCGGTGGCCGGCACGGTGTCGGTGGCCCGGTACAGCGACAGCTGCGGATTGAGGGCGGCGAAGCTGGGCAGGGTGATCGACTTGCCATAGGTGGCGCGCAGCAGCAGATTGTCGCGCAGGCCCAGGTTGGCGCTGAAGCTGGGCAGTACTTCGTCGCGGCGCTTGGACAGGTTCACCGGCGAGGACACGCCATCGAGCACGGTGGTACCGGCCAGGTCGGACTCCATGCGGACCGCGCGCACGCCGATGGCACCATCCAAGGGCAAGCTACCCAGCTGCATCGAATAGCGGCCCTGCAGGTAAGCGGCGTAGCTGTCCTCCTGATCGTTGAAGTACAGCAGCGGGTTGGCTGCCGGCGCGGCCGGGTTCTGCCCCATGGCACTGCGGATCAGCCCGGAGTTGCGCAGCAGGTAGCCGCGGTCGGCGACCATCCACTGCGGCGTGGACGTACGACGTTCGCCATTGAGGAAATTCGACGGGGTGATCGAGGCCAACCCGGCCAGCTGGTTGACGAACACCGTGTTGCCGCTGATGTTGGCCATGCCGCCGGTATCGGCCGCGACGTTCAGTGCCTCGCGGCGACTGGCGCGCACGCCGGCGTCCAGACCGGTGAACGGGCCGGCATCAAGTTGCAGGTTCATGTCGGCCTTCCACGACCAGTCCTTGCCCTCCTGGCGGCTCCAGGCATCGAAGTACTGGTTCAGCCAGTAGTGCGATGGATCGGTGACGTCCATCGGGCTGCCATCGGCATTGCGTGCCTGTGCGTTGCTGGCGCCGCCGTTGCCGAAGTCCATCTCCAGCAGGGGCGCGTTGAATGCGGTATCGAGGATGAAGCTGCGGTTGTCGGCCTTGCTGTAGGTATAGGCCAGGTCGCTGGAGAGGGTCATCCGCTCACCGCGCCAGCGTCCACCAATCGCGCTCTGCCAGGTATCGGAGGAATTGGCGAAGGCCTGGTTGCTGGTCAGCGTGAACATGTCACGCGCCACCAGGTGTTCCACCACCTGGCTGCCGGGCTTGAGGCCCATTTCCACCACGTTGCCCGCATTGACCAGGGACGGCAGCGGGATCAGGAAATTGACCTGGTTGTCGTTGTCGTACTTGGTGTAGAAGTTCTCGAAGTAGAACTCGGTTGCATCGTTCGGCGCCCACTGCAGGGTCAGGTTGGCCGAACTGCGCTTGCGGTCGCCGAGTGTGTAGATCGAGCCGATGGTGTCGGGGATGTAGACCTGCTGCTCGCCACCGGTCGGATCATCCTTCAGGCTGTAGATGCCGTTGAAGGTGTTGCTTTCCTGGTAATCCTGCGACTGGTAGGAGGCGCTGGCCATGATGCCGAAGCGGCCATGGTCGCCATCCCACAGTTTGTTGATGGTCAGGCTGGCATTCGGATCGGCCTGCTCGGAATTGCGGCTGTATACCGCACGCGCGCTGCCGGCGATGGTGAAGGGCTGGTCGAAATCGAAGGGGCGGCGCAGGCGCACGTCGATCAGGCCGCCGATGCCGCCTTCGATGTTTTCCGCACCGCTGGTCTTGTAGACGTCCACGCGCTGCAGCAGGTCGGCCGGAATATCGGCCAGGGCCATGCTGCGGCCGGTGGTGGTGAAGACACTACGGCCATTGAGCGTGGTCACCACATCGGGCAGGCCACGCACCAGCACGGTGCCGACTTCACCTGCGCCGCGTGCGACCTGGACGCCGGTGACACGCTGCAGGGCAGCGGCCACGCTGTTGTCCGGCAGCTTGCCGATGTCTTCGGCAACGATCGAATCGGTGATCTGCGCGCTGTTCTGCTTGAGTGAAATGGCGCTGGCGATGCTGTCACGCACGCCACGCACCTGCACGGTATCCAGTTCGGTGGCACCTTCCTGTTCCGTGTTGGCCTGCTGCGCATGGGCGCTGCCGATGATGGCCAGGGCCATTGCGGCTGGCAGCACGGCGGTGGCCAGCGGCTTGCGCCGCGTGTTCTTGCTCACGATGGACATCGCGTTGAACCCCTCCCAGAGTTTCTCTTGCAGGCGCGACCGGTGATACAGCCGCTGGTCCGGCAGGTGCGATGGACACCACTGCGGAACCAAGCATCGAACGTGGGATTGGTTCAGTGATTCTCAACCGTTCCCACTCACCAGGCGCCATTGGTAATGACGACTGCAAATTGGCAGTGCAGGGGAGGATAGGACAGCGACCGATAACCTACTAATAATTTGTCACCGGTTTGCCATATGGCAATTGCAATGCTGCGATGCGCAAGTTTTTCGTCGCTGCCATGCCATCGCGGACAGGACCCATGCAGTATTTGCCATGGTTGTTCGCCACGCGGCTGACTATGCTGCCCGGCAGTGAAGAAAACCGAGGCAACAGACGTGACGCAGCGAGTGTTTGGCGAGTTATCCGATGGCACCACGGTAGAGGCCATTACCCTGGATAACGGGTACCTGCGGGCCGAGATACTGACCCGCGGCGGGGTGCTGCGGCGCTTGCAGGTGGACACCCCGAAGGGCGCGGTCGACGCCGTGCTCGGCCTGCCTGACCTGGCGTCCTACGTGGCAGATACGGACAACCTCGGCATTCTGGTCGGGCGTTATGGCAATCGCATCGCCGGCGCGCAGTATGTGCATGCGGGCGTGCGCGTTGGGCTGGATGCCAATGAAGGGCGTAATCATCTGCATGGCGGCCAGCATGGCTTTGGACGTCGACTCTGGAATGTCCATGAGCAGTCCCCGCAGCGGCTTGTGCTGGCGCTCACCTCGCCTGCCGGCGAGGGGGGCTACCCGGGAACCTTGGTTGTCACCGCGACCTTCGAGCTGGTGGGGCCTGCGCTGCTGCTGACCTATCACGCACGCACGGATGCCGATACCCCGGTCAACCTCACCCACCATCCTTACTTCAATCTCGCTGGCGACCCACGGGTGCCTGCCGACCGGCAATGGTTGCGGGTGCCTGCGGATCGTTTCCTGCCGGTGGATGGCGAACTGATCCCCACTGGCGAAGTGCGCGATGTCAGCGGCAGCGCCTTTGATTTCCGCGAGGCCGTGGAAGTGCGGTTGCGACGTACTGACGAGGCGCAGGTCAAGGCCTCGTCCGGCTACGACCATTGCCTGGTGCTGGCCGGCGATGCCGACTGCAGCGCGGAATTGTATTCGCCCCATAGTGGCGTGGCGATGCGGATTTCAAGTCCGATGCCGGCGCTGCAGTTCTATGAAGGGCAGGCACTGGACCGCAGCCAGCCGCAACTGGGACGTGGTTTCTGCCTGGAGCCCCAGGGCTATCCGGACGCACCCAATCACCCTCACTTCCCTTCGACCATGCTGTCGCCGGCGCAGGCTTACCTGCATCCGATCCGATACACCTTCGCGCACGTGGACAAGGCTGGCGCCTGGGCCGAGGTTGCACAGGCGTTGGATGCCAACAGCGGCGCATGAGCAGGACGTTGTAGTGTCCTGCCCTGCAGGAGGCAGTACAGGATGTCAGTGGCCTGAACCTGCCGTGGCATGACCGTCGTTGTGCGCGGCGTGCGGCCCATGCTGGTGGATCATCACGCTTACCCGTCGACGCTCCACCAGTTGCGCGCTGCTGCCGCTGCCACGGATACGGTCGAACGTCAGCGTGGTATCGGCATCGCGGTGCACCTGCGGGGTGAACGCGATCCGCTGCAGCCGCCGGCCGTCCTGCTGTGCCGGTGGCATGACCTGCACACGCAGTTCATCGGCATCACCTGCACGGGCGGTCCAGCGCTCGCCATCGGCAAGCGGCAGGAGTGCGTGCTGGGTGACGCCGTGCTCGTTGTGGAAGGTGCAGCCGTCGCGGGTTTCGTCCAGCGTCGTGCAGTCGGGTGCCTTGGCGCCAGGTCGTTGCGGATTGGCGATGGCGTAAGCCGCGCCGTCAGGGGCGTGCAGGGCCACCGCTGGTGCGCTGGCGGCCAGCGCGGCGATGAAAACGACGGTAAGACGCATGATCAGTATCCAGGTGTTGCAAGAGGGGGGCGATGGGCTGTCCTTCGATGGACGTCATGGGAGGGAGCTTCCTGCAGGCGCAGTAGTGGGTTTCAGCCGCCAGCCATGTCGAGCGACGCGTGCATTGTCGCAAACTGCATGACCGTCGGCTTGGGATACACCCTGACTGCGAGAATTCCCGCGTCCGGTCCGGGCTCGGCGGCGTCTGGAATGGTACGTTCCTCGGCCGCTCGCTGCTGATGAATCGGGTATTCACCCCGGTGCCTTGATCCGTCTGCCGCGACGGTTCACAGTGCCGATCCCATAGCTCGGTGAGCCAGCCATGCCGCATACCCAACAAACCGCCCGCCGCACCTTCATTCAAGGCGCCGGCGCCACGCTGCTGGCCGCCGGGATCGGCCAGGCCCTGCCGCTGGCGGCAAAATCCGCAGCACCGGCTCGTGCGAGCAGTACCGTGGAACATCCCGCGCTGCCTGCCCGCTACCTGCTCACCTCGGTCCGTCTGGAAACAGGATTCGTTTTCAGCGCTGGTGTTGTCTCGGGCACGACGACCGACCTGTTCACGCTGGAAATCAATGAAGGGCGCATCGCCGGCATCCACGCCAAGGTGCCGCCGTCGCTGCAGGACCTGCCGGTACGGGATGCGGGGGGCAAGCTGGCTGTGCCTGCGCTGCGTGACATGCATATCCACTTGGACAAGACTTACTACGCTGGTCCGTGGCGTGCGCCGGAGGCACGTCGGGGGAAGACGATCCTCGACATGATCGCGCTTGAAGAGCGCGAGATACCGCAACTGCTCACCACTTCGGTGGCGCGTGCAGAAGCATTGATCGATCTGCTGCAGGGCTTCGGTACCACCCATGCGCGCAGCCACTGCAACATCGATCCGGTCAGCGGGCTGCGCAGCCTGGAACACCTGAAAACGGCGCTCGCGCGGCATGCGCAGACGTTCTCCTGCGAGATTGTTGCCTTTCCCCAGCACGGCCTGTTGCGGTCGAAGGTGGACGGCCTGATGCGCGAGGCCATGTCACTGGGCGTGACCTCGGTGGGCGGCCTGGATCCCACGACGGTGGACGGTGCGATGGAGCGCTCGCTGGATACCATGTTCCAGATCGCCGTTGATCACGGCAAGGACGTGGACATCCACCTGCACGAACGCGGCGCCTCCGGCCACGCAGCCATTGCCTACATGCTCGACGTGGTGGAGCGGACTCCGGAGTTGCGCAACCGCCTGACCCTCAGCCATGCCTTCGCGCTGGGAACCATGGACGAAACAGTGCTTGATGCCACTGCCAGGCGGATGCACACCCTGGGCGTATCCGTTGCCTCGACGGTGCCGATCGGCCGCATGACGATGCCGCTGCCGCGCCTGCGCGAACTGGGGGTGACGGTGATCTCGGGGACCGATTCAGTGATCGACATGTGGTCGCCGTTTGGAACAGGGGACATGGTGGAGAAGTGCAATCTGTACGCACAGCTCTACGGCGCATATGACGAGCTGGGCCTCTCACGTGCCTTGGCGCTGGGTTCCGGCGGCGTGCTGCCGCTTGCCGATGATGGCACCCGGCAATGGCCGCAAGCTGGCGATGCGGCGGACTTCAGTCTGGTCGACGCCAGTTGCACCGCCGAACTGGTTGCACGCCGCTCACCGCGTGTTGCCACGTTCTTCGGTGGGCGTCTGGCGGGGGGGCGGCTGTAGCCCCCCCCCTTGGCCTGAGACGTACTTAGAACCGCACGCCCAGGCTCGCGCCAAACAGCGTCGCATCCATGTCGCCCTTGGCCAGCGGCTGGCCGTTGACGGTCGATTCGCTGCTCCTGGTCAGGCGACGCACGTCACCGCGCAGGAACCAGCGCTCGCCCATCGCCACGTCGACGCCGGCCGACAACGCCAGCCCGCCGCCGCTGTCCACGGCCAGGCCATTGTAGGCAGGCAGCGCGCTGTTGCTGCGCACGCTGCTGACTTCAGTGTGGTGGTAGCCGACGCCGACGAACGGGCTGAAGCGCAGCTGCGCGACCTCGAACAGGTCGACGAAGTGGTACTGCACGCTCAGCGCAAGCGGGCGGGTTCGGTAGCTGGCCACGCCGACATCCGGACCGTTTTCCACGTCGATTTCCACATCGCTCTTGGCACCGGTGGCGCCCCACAGCTCGACTGCAACGCGCGGGGTCACGTACCAGCTCAGGCCGACGGTGGCGGCGCCGCCGTCATCGCTGTTTTCCACTTCGCTGCCCACCGGGTAGCTGTTGCCAAGTTGCACTGGCACCAGCGAATCGCCGCCGACCGACTGCGAGGAGTAACCCACGGTGGCGGCAAAACGCGATGCCGTCGCGTCGGCGGCCCAGGCGGCGGGGGCGGCGGCCAGCAGGGCCAGGGTGAGCAGGGTGGTTTTCATGGGGGTCCTTGGATGAAGGGGAGGGCAATCGTTGCGGGGCGCAGTGTCCTCCTGCCGGCTGATGCGTCCATGAAACGGGGTGTCAGGTGCCGTTTATACTGGCGCGCTAGCGTGGCGGCGCTTCCCGTGGGTCCATCCTGCACCTGCCCGCTTCTTTCCCGGATCCGCTGATGCTGCTTACCTTTACTCCACTGCTGTTGGCGCTGGCCCAGTCCGGCGCGGCGCTGCCCATTACCACCGAACAACAGAACCAGGTGCGCGAAGCCGTGCGCAAGGGCCAGTTGGTGCCGCTGGAACAGGTGCTGGCCGACGCCATGCGGCGCTACCCCGGCACGCTGGTGGAAGTGGAGCTGGAGCATGGCGAATACGAGATCGAGATCCTCGGTGCAGACGGGGTGATCATGGAACTGGAATACGACGCGGCCACGGGTCGCTTCAAGTCGATGGAAGTGGACGACTGATGCGCATCCTGTTGGCCGAAGATGATGAGGTGCTGGCCGGCCGCATCCGCCTGGCGTTGGAAGAAGCCGGCTTCGTGGTCGGCCATTTCAAGCAGGGCGTGGAGGCTGAAGAAGCCGGCCAGATCGACGATTACCAGGCCGCCATCCTCGATCTGGGCCTGCCCGGCATGGATGGCCTGAGCGTACTGGAATGCTGGCGACGGGCCGGGGTGAAGATGCCGGTGCTGGTGTTGACCGCGCGCTCGCGCTGGCACGACAAACTGGCCGGTTTCGATGCCGGCGCCGATGATTTCCTGACCAAGCCCTTCCTGGAAGAGGAGCTCATCCTGCGTCTGCGCGCGCTGATCCGGCGCAGCGTCGGCCTGGTCCACCCCTGTTTGGTGTGTGGCGAGCTGCGGCTGGATACCAACACCGGCCGCATCGAACTGGCGGGCACGCCGCTGCGGTTGACCGCGCAGGAGTTCCGCATCCTCAGTTACTTCATGCACAACGCCGACAAGGTGATCAGCCGCTCGCGCCTGGCCGACCATGTCTATGAGGCGGGGCTGGATCCGGACTCCAACACGTTGGACGTGCTGATCGGGCGCATCCGCCGCAAGATCGGCGTGGAGATGATCCATACCCTGCGCGGCCAGGGCTACATGCTGTCGGCCGCGCCATGAAGCCGTTGCCGCTGACCCTGCGCCGGCGCCTGCTGCTGGCCGGTGGGTTGGGCATCCTGCTGGTCTCGGCGATCGCCACCTGGGTGCTGGGCAGCCTGTTTGCGATCGCCGCACACCGCTCGCTGGACCGTGAACTGCAAGGCGATCTGATCGCGCTGCTGGCGCTGGTGGAGTCCGATGCGCAGGGCCGCCTGCAACTGCGCCATGAGCTGGACGACCAGCGCTATGGCCGCATTTTCTCCGGCGCGTACTGGCAGGTGTTCGACGCCCAGGGCAACGCGCTGCTGCAGTCGCGTTCGCTGTGGGATGACTCGCTGCACGGGCCGGGCCCGTTGGCCGATGGCGTGGCGCAGTCCTACGACCTGGCCGGGCCAGCCCAACAGCCGCTGCGTGCGTTGGCGCGGCAGGTGATCCTGCCCCGCAGCCAGCGCCCGCTGCAGTTCGTGGTGGCGGTGGACCGCAGTTACGTACAGCAGGACGTCGCGATGTTCCGCAAGCTCACCGCCGCGGCGCTGGCGGTGCTGACCGCGCTGTGGCTGGCGGTGCTGCTGACCCAGGTGCATTTCGGCCTGCAGCCGCTGGCCAATCTGGGGCTGACCGCTGCGCGGGTGCGCGCGGGCGAGGATGCGCGCTTCCATGAGCAGGGCCTTCCCGGTGAAGTGCTGCCGCTGGTGAAGCATCTCAACGAGCTGCTGGACCACCATCGGCGCATGGTCGCGCGTGCGCGCACCAGTGCCGGCGACCTGGCCCATGCGTTGAAGACGCCGCTGTCGGTGTTGATGTCACTGGGCGAACGGCCGCCGCCGAACTGGCAGCCGACCCTGCGTGAACAGACGGTGCGGATGAACGCGTCCATTGAACGCTACCTGGCCGCCGGCATTGCCGTGGATGCGCACCAGCGCACGGCGGTGAAGCCGGTCGCCGTTGCGCTGGCTTCGTTCCTGCAACGGGCGCACCAGGATCGGCAGATCCAGATCGGGGTGAGCGTGGACGATGACGCGGTGTTCGCCGGGGCCCGCGAGGACCTGGAGGAAATGCTCGGCAACCTGCTGGACAACGCCTGCCGCTGGGCCAGGACTGCTGTCAGCGTCCAGGCCGCGATGGTGGCCGGTGCCTTGTGCATCGAGGTGCGCGACGATGGGCCGGGGATTCCGGAAGACAAGCTGCAGGCGGTGCTGGTGCGCGGTGTGCGGCTGGATGAGCGCGAGTGCAGCACCGGGCTGGGGCTGTCGATCGTGATGGATATCGCGCTGAGCTATGCCGGCGTGTTGTCGCTGGCCAACCAGTCGCCTGGCCTGCAGGCCACGCTGCGCTTTGCCGCCATCGACTAGGGCGGGCCAGGCAGGGGCGTTCCCGGGCGACTGTGCTCAGTACACGTCGCGCCGGTAGCGGCCCTGCATCAGCAGGGCTTCACGGCCTGCCGCGCCCAACGCGTGCTCGATCACCGCATCCACCGCCGGCGCCATGCCCTGCAGGTTGCCGCAGACCAGTATGGTGGCGCCGTCGGCGACCCACTGCTGCAGGGCGGCCGTTTCGGCCTGCAGGCGGTGCTGGACATAACGGTGCGCCTCACCGTCACGGCTGAACACCACGTCCAGCCGCGCCAGATGGCCGGCCGCCTGCAATGCGCGCAGGTCTTTTTCGAAGTGGAAATCGTGTGCGGCCGAACGCTCGCCGAACAGCAGCCAGGTGGAACCGGCGCCAGCGGTGGCGCGCTCATGCAGGTGGGCGCGCAGGCCGGCGATGCCGGTGCCATTACCGATCAGGATCAGCGGTGCGTGCAGTGCGGGGCCATGGAAGTTGCTGTTTCGGCGCAGACGCAGGTCCACCGTGCCGCCCTCTGCCACGTGCTCGCAGAGCCAGCCACTGCCCAGTCCCGGCTGGCCATCGGCACGCAGTTGGCGCCGCACCAGCAGATCCAGGCTGCCATCGGCCATGACCGAGGCGATGGAATACTCGCGGTGCGGCAGGGGCCGCAACGTCGGCAGCAGCGCCGCCAGATCGCCGGCCGTGGCCAGCTGGGGCAGGTGACTGCGTGACAGGCGTTCGGACAGGGTCTGGCCATCATCGAGCAGGGTGTTGCCGTCGAATCCGTTGTCGACCAGCCACGCGGCAACTTCGGCGTGGCCGTGGCGCGGGCCGATTTCGGCGATGTCGCCGGCCTGCCA
This sequence comes from Stenotrophomonas sp., assembly GCA_032007425.1. Taxonomy (GTDB): domain Bacteria; phylum Pseudomonadota; class Gammaproteobacteria; order Xanthomonadales; family Xanthomonadaceae; genus Stenotrophomonas. The sequence continues at coordinate 1,417 of DALZLW010000007.1, read as the reverse complement.
GTGCAGGTGGTCGGTTGTGGATCCTGCCAACGGGACCTCAGGCAGCTGCGGGCGCAGGCGCAGCCAGTACACCGGGCCGCCGGCGCTGCCGGGGTTGAGCAGGTGGCGTTGCTGCAGGATCCACGGGCTGTAGGCGGCCGGTGCCCAGTCGGGCAGTTCGCTGGCGCTGCCGCCCAACTGGCCGAGCAATTGTTGCCAATGGCGCAGCGCGGCGGCATCGGCGTTGTCCACTTCCACTGTGTCGAACAGCGCGTGTCCACCCTGCTGGCGCAGCCAGTCGTCCATGCGGTGGCCGAATGCACAGAAGTGCCCGTAACTGCGGTCACCCAGTGCCAGCACGCCGTACTGCAGATGGGCCAGCACGAGCGGTTGCGCCATCACCCGGCGCAGGAAGGGCAGGGCATGATCGGGGGCATCGCCTTCGCCAGTGGTACTGAGCACGAACAGCGCCCGTTCGCTGTCGGCCAGCAGGGCCGCGTCCACTTCGTGCAGCGGGCGCAGGCGCACCGCCAGGCCGGCCTCGCGCAGCGCCTCGGCACTGCGCAGGGCCAGTTCGTTGGCAAAGCCGGTCTGGCTGGCCCAGGCCAGCAGGATCGGGCGTTGGCCGGCCGGCAGCGGGTCGTCGCGGCGGCGCCCGCGCCACCACAAGGCCAGGCAGGCCAGTGCGTACACGGCCACCGCGCCGGCGGCCCACTGCAGCCGATGGCCAGCGGGCGCGCCCTGCCACCACGGTTCGGCCAGGTGCAGCTGCAACAGTGCCCCGGCAATCGCCGCCAGCGTGATGAACATGACGGCATGGCCGAGCCGGTTGCGCCAGGCGCCGCGGGCCACGGTCATGCCTGCGCCTCCAGCAGGGCGCTGAAGGCAGGGCTCATGGTCTCCACCGGACCGTCGACATGGCGGTGCAGGAAGCGCACCGCCAGCCCGAGCCGTTGCGCCAGGACCAGGCCTTCTTCCTGGCCGAGCACGGTCAGCGCAGTGGCCCAGGCGTCGGCGTGCATCGCATCGGCGGCGACCACGGTCACCGCGGCGGCGACCCGGCTGACCGGACGCCCGCTGCGGGGATCGATGCTGTGGCTCACCGCGCCGGCCTCGCTTTCATAGTGATGCCAGCGGTCGCCGGAGGTCGCCACCGCACGGTTTTCCAAGGCCAGCACGCGGGGCGGATGGTCGGCGCAGGCATCTTCTTCCGGGGCCGACTCCACCAGCACGCGCCAGGGCTGGCCATCCGGCTTGAGACCGTAACCGCGCAGCTCACCGCCGACTTCGACCAGTGCCGCCTGCACATCCAGTGCCTGCAGCGCGTCTACCACTTCATCCACGCCAAAGCCCTTGGCGATGGCTGACAGGTCCAGTTCCAGGCCGCCGGGCTGGAGCAGTGCGCCGCCATCCCAGCGCAGTCGCTGCCAGCCGCAGC
>DALZLW010000006.1:0-48016 GCA_032007425.1 Stenotrophomonas sp. | reverse complement strand
CCAAGCTGGTGACCCCGGCCCGATTCGAACGGGCGACCTTCCCCTTAGGAGGGGGGCGAGCTGGCTATATCTGGCGCGGATTTCCCGGCTCGCTGTGCCAAAGCTGTGCCAAATGTGCCGCTCCAAGGGTCTTCCCGAGGCCCCAAAGGCCGGCTGACGAACCTGTCATGCCGCCCAGTGCGCGGGCTCTGGATAGTACGTCATTGCCAGACGCTCGAAGCGCATGGCCTCCTGCCTCAGCCCATCGACCGCCCGCCGCCGGCGAGCCCTCGCCCGCCAGTCGCCACCCTGCACCTGGTCCAGTTGCCGGGCTTGCTGCATCAACCCGGCTGCCTTCGCGCGCGCCCAGCGCGCCTTTCCTTCGTTCGCTTTGGTCATGGGTCCATCGTGCGGCGGACCCGTCGCACCAGGCGATACAACGGCAACGGGACATGACTGAGCGGATCATTAGCGGTCGGGACTCGCAGCCATGTCGGTTTCCAGTGTCGGCCCCGGCCTCCAGGGCTCCAGACCCAGAATCCTGGACACGTCCACCGTCCTCCCACGGCCGCCGGCAACCACGTTGTTCTGCATCCATTGGACCTTCGCGGCCACGCGCTCTCGCAGCATGAGCTCGTGGCGCAGGGCCCACAGCTCGCACCCGCGCTGGCCGGCCTCGAATGACGTGCAGTCCCGCGTAATGGGGTCGGCAAAGAGCTCGCCAGAGATCCGAAGGTACGCAAACCAACTGCCGTCTAATCGCTCGATCAGCGATGCCACTTCCTCGCCGAAAAGGAACAGGCCGGTGGGCAGGGTGTCCAGATGGCACCTGGGTGCCCAGGTGAATCCATCGGGCATGGGGATGTGGGTTGGATACGTCTTCATGGCCGGGAGCCTACTAGCGGCCAGTCTCAGGCCGTGATACGCCGGCTCACTTCCAAGATCTTGTCCGTCGATCTCTCCCCTTGTGTTTGCTCTAAATCCCATCGGGCAGGTATGGTCGGGGAAACCATGGACAGGGGGAGTCCAGGATGACAGGGATCGACTACAGGTCGCCAGCATCTGTTGCTGGGCAGCTTGTGTTCAAGGATCGGGTCGCCGAGTCAGAGTGTCTGATTCGCATCGGCCGCATGGGAAGGTTTCATGTCCTGGTAAGGGTAGAAGTCGAGGGCATCGCCCCCTTCATCCGTCCTGACGGCAGATGGGCACGCTCGGGAGACGCGAGGAGCGCTGGACATGCCATTGCGCGCGCGGCGTTGGACGCCAGAGCGCAGAGCGGTATCCTTTCGGCGAGATCAGATTGCATCACCGATATGCCTACGCCCATCGAAGACATTGTTTCTCGCCTCGAGCGCTGCGAGATGGAGCTTCACGCTTCTCGCGGCTACATCAAGGCTCTGGAGTACGGGGTTCACGCTTTGGTAGCCCGCCATCCGGATCCAGCCAGCCTTTCAGATCTATGGGCCCACGTGCTCGCGGAAGTCTCAGATGAGCAGTCAGGGATGCAGGATCGAGCCTTGCTTTATCACGCGGCGTTTCAGCAGGCGCTGGCAGTCATGACCGAGCAAATCAACGGTGCCGCTGAGCGCGGAAAGGACTAGCTTCTTCAAAGCATACCCAGCTCAGTGACCACAGCACGGCCTTGGGTCAGATCGAACAGGAGAAGGTGATCGCCGGCGACCACCCTTCCCTCCTTCTCATTCAAGTAACGGGCCTGCAGGCGTCCCGCTTCAAGCAAGGCCTGCGGCTCAAAACTATCAGGCCTGCCCCTCAGCGGTTCACCTGGCGAAGCCAACCCGCCTTCGAGACACCGGACGATCGCAGGCGCGGCACCTGAGCTCTTTGCATACGCCGTGGCGATCATCCGGTGCTCGGCATTCGACCAGCCACCGAGCACCAGCTCGATGCCCAAGTCTGCCTCCGCTATCCCCATCTGCGCGGAGGAAGCTTCATAGGCAGGCCATACCCGGTCAATTAGCGCTCCCATCTCCGCAGCTGCGCGCTCGATCTGGAAGTCTGGCCTGAAGCTCGCCTGCAACAGAACGCTGTAAAGGTGTAGTAGAAGTCTTGCGGATCCACGAGCCGCCAGAACGATGTTGTGCTGCGGCACAAGCAGGGCTTTCGCTCCAACAGACGGCGCCCCTGAAGAAGCATTCTCAGCCAAGGTATCTACCGCAACCGCAAGCCTATCGGGACGCAGCAGTACGTTCAGTACGGTCATCGGTCCGCCGCCATATGGCGCTACAGGCGCCGCTTATGGTGCATGATGCAGCAAGGTTACACGCGCCTGCCAGCCGCTATGGGGATAGCAATGCCTGACACCGGACGCTTCTATCTGTTGAACGTCGACGGTCTAGAGGACCGCGGCAACCTACTTGAAGTCACGCGAATCGACGCCAGGTGCCTCAGCTGCCAAACCCATTTTCGTGCCGTCCCCGGGGAGGGACTAGTTGACCATGAGGGTGCCGGCGTCATCACCTGCCCCGGCTGCGGCAATCGACAGGCAATCAGCCGCGCGAGACTGCAGGACTTCCGGCGAACTGCCTAACTGCCACTCAACGCCGCAATGCAGCAATGCAGCAATGCAGCAATGCAGCAGGTTCACTACATCAAAGTCACCGCAGACCCGCATACTCGGCTCATGTGCGGCCGATTCGTCCAGAAACCGATCTTCGGACCCGACCAGGTTGGCCTGCCCGACCTGGCGCAGGCGCTGCTCGAATTGCCGGCAAGCTACAACGTAGCGCCGACCCAGCGCGCGTCGGTCATCCTCGACCGTGGCGAGGGCCGGCAGCTCACCCGTATGGCCTGGGGCCTACTGCCCTTCTGGGCCAAGGCCAAGCGCCTGCAGGGCTCGACAATCAATGCCCGCATCGAAACCGTGGCCACCAAGCCTGCCTTCCGCTCAGCATTCAAGAAGCGCCGGTGCGTGGTGCCCATGGCCGGCTATTACGAGTGGTCAGTGAGCACCGAGGACGGCAAGAAGGATCCGTGGTTCATTCACGCCGGGGCACCGCTCTGGGCTGCCGGCCTGTGGGAGGACACCAGCCCGCTGCTGCCCGACGGCAACCTCGGCACCTTCACCGTGATCACCGGCGACAGCAGCGGCGTATCAGCCGATATCCACGACCGCATGCCGGTGTGGCTGCGGCCGGCACAGATCGATGAGTGGCTCCGCGCCGATCCGGACCAGGCCATGGCCCTGCTGCTGGCCAGTGAGCCCCCGTCGATGGAGACCTACCGGGTCAGCCGGGCCGTGAACTCGCCCCGGAGCAATGCGCCAGGGCTTCTGGAGCCAATCGGGTAAGTCATGAGATCGGGGCGACCAATGCCCCCTCCCACTCCAACGCCAGCGTTGGGAAGGCACGCCACGGGTAATCCGCGCAGGTGGCGATGCCGGCATTCCCCAAGTGGATCTGATCGCCACTCTGCCCAGCACGGAAATGCACCTGGCCATCGGCATCGGTCTCCCCCGCCACGGCGGCATCCAGATCCATGGCCACGACGCCTTGGCTACCCATGGCCCGGATCTGAGCGTTGAAGCCGCGCCGCAGCGAGTCGGTGGCACCGTACTTCTTCGCCCCCGGATCGGTCGGCAGGCCCGTCCAGACCACCGGGCGGATGCCGTAGCGCTGGCAATAGTTCAGCTGCTCGCCCAGCCGCAGGCGCATGCTGGCGATGTGCGCCGTCGTGATGGTCGACACCTTGGTGGGCTCAACCGTGGCGATATCGTTCGGCGACCACGGCGACAGGCATGCCACGTCAAAGCTCAGACCGGCGGCCACTGCGGACTGCAGGCGGCGCAGGAAGGTCTCGGTGCCGGACCCGGACCAGGACACGTTGAACAGCGAATAGGCGACTGGCCGCTCCCGGTTGAGCTTCATCACCCCCTCGTACAGGAACGAAGCGCCTTGGTAGGTGATACCGCCGCCCTCGCCATTGGTGATGCTGTCGCCCAGGCCAACCACCGCGACCACCTGCCCCCGGGCGACGAACACCACCCCGGCAATGCAGGTTGTGCTCTGGTTGTCGACGCTGGTGAAGTTGGCTGGAGTGGTAACGCAGTCGCCGGTGTTCTGCCGCGCGATCCACGGATCGTCAACGCGGTTCGCCCAGTTGCGTCGATCGATTGAACCGGTAGAGCTGCCCATCAGGGCGATGCTTCCTGGGGTTTCAAGAACCGCCTGAGCTACCACCAGAGGCAGTGCACCACCGTCGGATCGCGCAACCGACGAAATCGGCATCAGGTCGCTGACCACGAAGGAGATCCCCTTGCTCCCCTCGGCCGCCGGCATCGTCACGGCCGCCTTCCCGTTGAAGGTGACCCGCGTATGGCCAGTGTTATCGGCCACGGCCGCAACTGCGGCAACGGCCTTGATCGATGCGCCCCCGACCTTGACCTCCTTCGGCGAGCCGTGGGCCAAGACCAGCCGCACCCCGTCGAACTCGGCAGGAACGGCCTGCAGGAGCCGGTGCGTCGTCGTGGTGGCGTTGTTGAACGGGTACTCGAAGCGCCCGACGTGGCCATGCACACCAACGCAGCCAGGCGCGCGAGCGCGCGGCTCGTTGTCCCCGCCGGCCTCTGCCGGCGGAACAGTCAGCAGCTTGCCGATCAGGGCAAGCGCGGCGGCGCCGGTGGTCGTGCTGGCAACCCAGCCTGCAGCCTGCTTGAAGAAGCCAAGGCGATACTGCGGCGCGCCCTCAAGCGTCGCTCGCCCAATGCCAAGCGTCGCAGCCGCGCCATCTGCGTCCAGCGCCGTCATCTCGTGGATCACCACCATATCCGCAGCCCCGACCACCTCCGGCAGCTGAAGTTCAACGTCCCGGTAGCTGCCAACCGGCAGGCTGTTGCCGGCCACGTTGAAATCGGTCTGATCGAGGAACACATCGCCCGCAGTACCTGGCGGCGAGTTCAACCAGGCATCGGTCAGCTTTCGGGTGCTACGGCGGATCCGCAAGGTCGCAGCAGCTGCGCCAAGATTGAGGTTCTTGACCCTCACCCCGGAGAGCCGAACGCCTGCAGGGAAATCCGGGCCTGCGGCCAGCATGAATGCCCAGCCAGTGAAGGTGGGCGGCGGGAAGTTCGAACCGTTGAAAGGCCGATCTGCCACAACGCCATCTGCCACGGGGAACGATGCTTTGACCAGAGCATCGGCCCCCACCAGGTTGGCAATCGTGGCTGCATCGAACGGCCAGTACTGGATCTCGAAACCGATCTGCAGCTGGATGGTCGCCGTTGCCGTCGCGTCGGTAAACGAGGTCAGGTCTCCTGCGGCGTTGTAGTACCCGGTGCCAGAAGCGTTGACGAACATGATCCCGCCCACCGGGGTGTAGAACCCGATGTACTGGCCCTTTTCAATCGGGATGTTCACCCGCAGATCGTTCAGGCCTGGAGCGATGATCACAGGCACGTCTGCGCCTACTGCCTGCCAGTCATTTCCGGTCCGCTGGAATACACGCAGCTTGATCTCGCGCGATGCGCCCGGCGCACCGTAGGCGCGAACCCGGCGGATGTATCCCTTCTCCACGGCGGCAACGCCAAAAACAAACGTGGAACTGGAGATGGCCGTACCAGCCCCGACAGCCTGCGTGCCGATGGCCTGAACCTGCGCCGGGCCAACCAGCGAAGCATCGAGGTCACCGATGAATTGCTGATACCCAATCTTGTCCTTCAGCGAATCAGGACTGCGCCACTGCAGGCCACCGTCGGTCATGACGAAGCGGCCGCTGTTGCTTACCGTGTCGCCGGTCACCGGATCTACGTGGGTGCCGGCGTCGCCTACTACCGCGACGTGGCGGTTGACCGGGATTTCTCCCGAGTTTGCCGCTACCAGCGCCTGAGCCCAGGTGGGAAACGCGATCGCACTTCCATCGATGACGCCTGCCGTCAGGTCATCGACCTGGTCCTGAAGCCCCGTTGCTGCGATCTGCGAATCAACGAAGCCAGCCAGAACACTGGACGACGCCTGCGCATTCCGTCCACCTTCCAACACCGCCAACTTGGTCCCTGCCCCAATCGCCGCAATATCGCCGTACTGGCTAAGCTCTTTCTCTGCCACGGATTACCCCTTTCCGATGAGTCGATAGCCGTCATGCCCGAGCAGCGGAGCGCCGTCGTGTCCAAGCAGCATGTTCAGGTAGTTGCCGGTGTCGAACTCGAAGGGTTCGTCCGGCTCATAGGTTCGGAACTCAAGCGCGACGCCGGCAGCAGACGGAACCCACTGGCCCACGTTGCCCAGGAAGAAATCCCCTTCTGTCGGCTTACGGCCGATGTGCACGAGGATCCGCGCCGTGCCGATATCCTCCACGGCGACCCTTTCCACGTCGAAGAGCACCCGTAGCGCCTCTTCAATCTGGGGTGCCGTACCGAAGCCGCTGTCGACCAACACTTTCCAGCGCAGCAGCCGCCGATAGTTGTCGTCGTCCAGCGTTGAGCCACCGGTGTAAAGCCCCGCGTTTGCCCTGTACATCGGGAACTGGCCGAAGCCGCCGATGTTCGGCTGCCCTTGGAAGCCGAAATGGGAAATGGCCCTGGTGTTGGTGATCTGCCGCGGCCGGTCGAGAAGCTCACCGAGCCCGTCAAGCTGTCGACCAACGGCCGTATCCAACCACCGATCATCCCGAAGCTGGACCAGTGCCTGCTGCAGGGTGTTCATCGGCTGCAGCAGCGCCAGCACCAGCGATCGCAGCCGCGGCGAGTTCTGAAACTGTGCCGTCCAGTTGGACCATGCGATTGCCCCGTGATCTTGGTTCAGATCCATCAGGTCACCTCAATGCGGCCGACATCGAAGAGGGCGCGCTGCTGGGGCAGAATCGTGATGTTGGCTGCTTGGTAGGCGCCCGGCGCAGGCTGCACCGCCGGATCCGAAGACGTGGCAAAAAGCAGGGCCGCGTGCGCCACGCCTGAAACGCCATAGATCGGCCGGTAGAAGGACTGCCAGACCACGTCATCGCCGATGCCAAGCTCCTGACCAAACGCAGCGAGAGCGGTCTGAATATCGTTCAACCCGGCATCCGGGAATGACTGCTCCTGCGGGTCAAGCAGCGTGATGGCAGCCTTGATCCAGATGTAAACCGGGACCGGCCGGTCGAAGCGGATGACGGCCTGCAGGCCCGATTCGGTGAGCACCGGCACCGCGAACGCGCCGTGTGTCGCAATGCCTGCCGCTTTGGCGTCATGGATGGCTTGGCCGATCTCCGGCTCCAGCCCTCCCTCAACGATCACATGGACCGAGTGCGGGGGGCGGCCGTCCATATCCGTGTAGTCGCCCGTGTTCTCATAGGCGATGACGTTGACGACCCCGGCCGCATCCGCCCGCACGCGGGCCTCAATGGCAGGCAGCGTCCCGCCGCCCATCCGGTACAGGCCGCGCCCGTAGCGGTTCCGCAGCTCAGAATCGCTCTCAGCCGGGGACCCGTTTGAGGCTGCAGCAGGATTGGTTACCGAGTCCCACCCGGTAACCTGGGTCTCGATGGTCGTGAGCGTGGCGACATCTGCGCCTAGCGTCGAAGGCACCGCGCTCTGGGCCAGCGCCGGGCTGCCGAGCAGCGCCACCTGCAGATTTGGGGTCAGCCCCAGCGGCACGCCTGCACCATTGGCGGCCCGGAGCACGAGCTGGCCGACCTCAGCATTCACAGCCACCGATGCATCCGTGATGGCAGCGACCAGGCCGGCCATGATCTGGGCGGCCGTTGCGCCACCACCCGCGACGTGAGTGTACGCAACCCCTTCGATGTAGACCGTGTAAGCGCCGGCAGCCGGTGCGCCAGAGAGGCCGATCCGCGCGTGCGCCGTGTTGGAGCGGCTGATACGCGCCGAGTCGGCCAGCTCCCAGAGTTCCGACGTCGCACTGTTCCGGATCTGAGCCCCGGCCGGAACGGTCGTGCCGCCCTCTCCGTACAGGACCACATAGCCGCGCGAGCGCGTGGCTCCGTCCCGCACTCCGCCGGTTAGCGACACCGCGTTGTCCAGGTTCACACCGCTGGAGGTGCTAGGGTACATCGCCCCGTAGACACCCTCGGCCAGCTCCCAGAGCGCCGCCTCGCGCTCGGCGAAGGTATCGATGGTGATCCCCATCACCGAATCCGGCCGCGTCTCGATATCGCCGGACAGTCCGGCGGACTGCAGGTTGTTGCGCAGGGCCGCAATGATCTCGGGCCGGATATCCGCCAGGCGCTTGCGGATGAACCCAGCCGGGGTAACGCCGAAGTCGGCCATGAATTACTCCAGAGTGATGGTGTCGGCCACCAGGCCTTCGTCTGTATTGGCTTCGAAGCTGACGGCCAACGTGCGGCGCTGGCGTTCGATATCCAGCTGCATGCGGGTCACACCGGTGACACCGGGAACCGCGTTGATTCGCTGCCGCAGCACCGCCTCGATCTCATTGCGGTTCGGCCTCTTGACCAAGATGGACTCCAGAAACGGCACGCCGAAGGTCGTATCGAGGAAGTACTCGCCCAGCCAGGTCAGCAGCGTCACCCGGATCTGCTGCTTCACCCGGGCTGCGCCATCGACAAGCACGGCGTTGCCGCCGTCCAGAGCGAGGTCATGGCCGGCGTTCAACTTCAGGTCCAGGCTCATTTCAGTGGCTTCCCAGAATTCCCGCTGCCAGGCATGACGCCGGTGGTCAGGTGGTTGATGAGGCTCACGCCGTCGGCGGTGACGTCCCCGGTGGCGTCCAGCTTCCCGTTCAGCACCACATCGGCATTGATGGTCAGGCCCGACGGTGCGGTGATGGATGCCGCGGCGGTGGTGGCGATCGCAATGGTTCCGTCCGGCGCCATGGTGATCAGCGCATCCCCGAACTGGATGACCAGGTTCGTGGTGTCGACCGGCGCCACGCCGGGCCGGCACACCGGCGTCGCGAAGGCATCGCTCAAGTCGAACATGCGGGGGTCACCGGGCGCTCCATCGGTTCCTGACAGCCAGTTCTCCAGCGCGCGCTCGGCAAAGTGCAGCGTGACGTCGTCGCCGGCGGCCAGCGGCACCGAGATGGTGGCTTTGCCGCCCATGCCGCGGGGGAAGTGGACCGGGACGCTGACGATCTGAGGCGCATCCAGCAGGTCGCCAGAGGCCAGCGCCTTGCTCAGTACGGGCCGCACCACGGCGGTGGAGCCGTCGAAGCTGACAATCTTGCCCGGCAGGCAGGTGTGCACCTCCGCCAGTTCCGTCGCAATCAGCGCGCGCAGCTCACTGGGCCGGGTCACGTGGCCACCTCCACCAGGTCCAGATCAGTGGTCCAGTCGCCGCCCTGATAGTCGCCATTGTGGCTCACGGCCTGCACCCGCCATAGCCCCTGCACCTGCCTGCTTTCCATCTTCACTCGGTCTCCGGGGTTGATCCATGGCAGCAGCAGCGAGCGCACGCGCCAGCCGGTGCGCTGCTGTCGCTCGGACTTGATAACGCCAGCGGTGCTGGTGTCCTTCTTCGGCCGCTTCTTGGCCGTGCCATCGGGTGTGGCCGTCGCATCCATCTCGCGCGCGGCTTGGCGCACCCGGTCAGGCGATCCGATCAGGCCGCTGTCGGCGCGCAGCACAACCACGGACCGCTCAGTGGTGCCACGCACGGCCACCACCTGCAGCGTCTGGTTCTGGATGGACCATTCCAGCCCGGCGCCCTTGCACAGCTTGTGCAGCGCCGCACGCGCTGGCCCGTAGAAGCTGAAACCGTGGTCCCACGTCCTGGGCGGCAGAGACCGCGGCATGTTCAGGACCAGGCCCATCTTGGCGGCCACGTCCTGGATAATCGTGGCCGAGCTGGCGCCGGCGCCGTAGCTGAGCGAGACCGCGCTATCGCGCAACTCCCCGTAGCCGTCCACCACCGCCAGTTCGGTGACCACATCCGGCGTCTCGAACCGGGTGAAGGCATCGACTACGGTGCCGGCGGCCAGCAGGATGCCCCCGCTCTCTTCCTCATAGCCGGCGTACAGGTAGGCGCGCAGGTCCGGCTTCTCCATTGCTCGGCGCGTCGCCTCGGCCAGGTTGTAGATCCGGATCGCGTGCAGATTGGGCTCTTCCTGCCCATCCTTATGGACGTCGAACTGGATCTGCATCGGCGGCAGGATCTCAATGCCCTGCCCGCCCGGCGGGCCAACCACCAGGCGATATGTGCGGCGGAAGCGAGGCATCAGGCGATCTCGGCGGCAGGGATGTAGATCAGGCTGGCCAGGCCGGTAACGAAGCCATCGCGGGTGATGCCGGCGGTGTCGCCGAGCACCAGCGCCATCAGCTCGCCTTCCGGCACGGCCAAGTAATGGAACCTGGCCAGCAGCGGCACGTTCGGGACGACGATGATCCCGGCCACCAACGTCTCCTGGTTGTAGTTCTGGATCTCCATGGCCCAGTGCGAGGCCTCGCTGTTCCAGCTGAGTCGGACAAAGTAGGTCTCGCCGTCCAGCTCGGCCTCAAGCAACTGGTCGTTGGCATCAATCGTGAGGATCTCGAACATCACATCACCCCCGGCGATCGCACTGCCCGGCGGATGCCCAGCGTCTCGTTGACGTTGTCGGTGGCCGCCTGCCGTCGCTTTTCGTCCAGCTCGGCCTGTGCGGCCTTGCCGCCGCTGGTCCGCGTGGACCCGGCCTTGCCCTTTGCGCTGGCACTGGCCTTGTCCTCTGGCACGGTCTCCTGCTTCAACTGCGTCTTCACGATCTTCCGGAAATCACACTCCACGCTGAAGTGGTCACCCTCGTTGGAGCGGCCAATCCGGCAACGCTCCATCACCATGTCGGTGTAGGTGTCCATGCCCGTGGAGATAGTGATGGGCTCGCGCGCGGCGTGGATCTGCCGCAGTACTTCCTTGGCCTGCACGAGCTTCTGCCAGCCGGACGTTCCGTAGACGGTGATCTGCGCGGTGGACACGTTGCCAGTCAGCGACAGCTTCTCCGCGTCGGTGGAGACGTTGTCGGTGATCGTGCTGCCGTCTTCGACCGGGTATACCGTGGCGTAGCTGTCCAGGAAGGTGTCTTCACTTATCAGCGCATCCAGCAGCAAGGCGCCCACCGCGGTGCGCGTGCCGAACACCGAGGTGAAGGTCAGTGCGGTCTCTGCCATGGTCAATGCCCGATTGCGAACCAGCGAGTGGCTGTCTCCGGAGCGGTGCCCACCATGATCGTGGCGCCAGTCGCAGACAGGTTGTAAATGGCGCAGCCAGCATCGGCGGTGGGGCTGAACGAATTGCCCAAGCAGGCAAAGGCGGCCAGGCACGCCGTTGGAAACTGCCTGGGGAAGTTGAAGTTCTTGGCGCTGTCACCCGGCACGCCTTCCACGCCCCACTGCAGGATCAGCCGCTTGCTGCCGTCGTGCGACAGAAACTCGAAATGGCCGGACGCCCCCATGGACGACGCCGCAGCAGCCATGAAGGCCGCCATCCCGAGGTTGGTGCGCGCATCGCCAGCAGTGCTTGCGCCTGTCCCGCCTTTGGACACAGGCAGTGTTCCCGCCATGTCCTGCAGCTGGACGTCGAACGCATGAGTGTGGGTCGCGCCGCCGGCGGCGTTCTGGCTTGTCGGCGTGATGGAGCTGGGCGTTCCCATCGAGATAACGCGGTCGGCGCCGAAGGTCCCGCCACCGGTAAGGCCTGCGCCGGCGGTGAACTGCCGGCCAGCGAAGACGAACGAGCCCAGATTCAGGTCATCGGCCTGCGCCAACAGCGAGCCACCTCCCCAGCCGATGTATATCTTGTGATTCGCCTGCCCGGCCCCGCCGCCCTGCTGCACCGGAGTGAACCCCAGCCCATCCTGCTTGAGGTCCAGTTTGGCCTTGATGGCCAGCCACAGCGTGTCCGTGGCATCGGCGGTGAGCTGCATGCCCGCCGCGCTGGTGACGCCCTGCATCTGCTGGTACAGCCAGCGCTGGCGCTGACCGTCCTGCTGGTGCACAGCGTTGAACTGCTCCACCGCCGGCGGCGTCTGCCCGATGAAGCCCCAGCCGGCCTTCACTGCCTCCTGACTGAGCTGGGCAACCGGGCCGTCACTGGCCCAGGTGAAGGTGAAGCCGTCGAAGAAGGTCATGTCTGCCATGGATCAAGCCGCCTTGGGTAGCGTGAACAGGTCGGGCGCCACCTCGTGCTCCAGCTTCTGCTGGCGCTCGCGCAGGCCGGGCAGCTGCCGCTTCCGGTCCAGCATCAGGTGGGAGCCGAAGGAGGCCTTGGCGAAGGAGCTGGCGTCTTCCAGCTGCAACTGCTGGAGCTGATGCCAGACGGACAGCGCCTGGGCCGTTCCGGCGCGCCTGGCCTCGCCGAAGGCCTGCACCAACTTGACCTTCAGGTCACGCACGCAGGGGGTATTACGGCTGTAGGACAGCAGCAAATAGCACTGGTCTTCGTTCAGCAGCGCGTACTTCTGGTGCTTGGTGCCGCGGCTGCCAGGGGTCTTCACTGCTGCGATTTCAAATCGCACCAGTCCAAGCCTCTCGAAATCGGGGAGAAATTGGGTAATCAGCCGGAAGGCACTTCGATGCGCAGTGCCCAGATGTGCGGCGATCTGCATGCTGTCCACGCGCGACTCACGGTTGACGGTGGCGAGCTGAATGACGTTGTTCATGCCTACTCCTATGTGCCCTACCTGAAAAAGGCGCGCGGCCGAGCTGCCGGGTAGGACGGCAGTGCTTCGGGAGCGACCCTAGGCCGCGCGTGAAACGGAACGGCGGCTAGAACTGCTCCACCGGGGTGGGGAGCCTGTAGTCGAAGCTGCCGAAGGCCTTTGACGTGCCGCGCTGCGCCGCTGCGCCGAACGATGCCGGGTTGCCGCCGGGCGGCGCCGTCACCTGCACTCTCGCGGTCTGGGTGATCGTCTGGTTCACCGATGAACGGCCTGCGGTGGCCATCTGGCCAGGCGTGATACCTCCGCTCCTAGCCATCTCGCGGAGCCTTCCCTGTACAGCCTCGTCGTCGCCACTGAGAAGCGAGTAGGCAATGCGGAACTTGTCGCCGAGTCCCCCGCCGCCGCCCTTCTTTAGTCGCGTCATAACTGACGAAACGGTGTTGATCACGGTCGTCAGGCTCTGGATTTTCTCCATGATCCAGTCCCAGACCGCGCCAAAGCCACTCTTCAATCCGGCCCAAGCATTATCTGCAGCGACCACGAACCAGCCAAAGGCTGTACCAGCAGCCTCTCCCATCCATACCAGGCCTTCAACGAGAAGGCCGATCACCGCGATCACGGCACGGATGTTGGTCATCACCAATTCGCCGAAGGCTTTGCCGCTCGCCGCCGCGCCGTCGAGCTCTTCCTTGGTACTGTTTACCGGGGCCAGCAACTTGATGAACCAGTCCCAGATGCCCTTCAGCCAGTTGCCGATCTCCTCGAATGCCGGCCCGAGGGGGGCAAATGCCGCGAGCAGCTCATCAAAGGCGGCTGCGCCGCCCTCCTTAAGGCCTTCCCACATGCCGAGGAAGAACGCCTTGATAGGCTCCCAGTACTTGTAGATCACCGCGGCAGCTACTGCGACAAGCCCGATGATCAAAGCAAAGGCGGCGCCGCCCAGAACCCCTATCCCGGACACGGCCATGCCTATACCCCGGAAGATCTTAAGCAATCGAAGGCCGGCGGGGCCGAACTTCGCGAAACCCTGGGCGATGTTGCCCTTTGCCAACCTGTCGAAGAACAGGAGAAGTGGCCGGCCAAGGGCCGTGATAGTTTGGAAGACCGACGAAAGTGCGGTGAATACCTTCACCGCCACCCAGCTTCCGGCGATCGCACCGATCGCTGCACCGATCTTCGCCATGTTCTGGATGACCCACTGGGCAGCAACATTGAACTTTTCGGCGAGCTTGTATTTCTCGCTCAATTCGCCCGCGAGACGGGTGAACTGGTTTCGGATCTGGGTGAATGACCGCTGGAAGGTCATGGGCAAGGTCTTCAGGGCATCATCGACCTCTTTGGTTTGCCCAAGCAGACCGTCAGCGATCCCCTTTGCGGTGAGCTTTCCGTCCTCGGCGACCTTCTTCAGCTGGTCGCTGGTGATCCCAAATGCTTTGGCGATCGCATTGGCCAGGACCGGTGCCTGCTCCAGCACCGAGTTCAGCTCCTCGCCGCGCAGTTGGCCGGCGCCCATCGCCTGACCGAACTGGGTAAGCGCGGCCTGCTGAGACTGCGCCGACCCACCGCCGAGCGCCAACATGCCGCCGATGGTGCTGGTGAGCTGCAACACCTGGTCATTGGTGAGCTTCAGCACCTCCCGGTTGCGCGCCATCCGGGTGTACGTGTCCACCGACGTCGCATAGTCCTGGCCCTGCTGCTGCGCCTTGGTGAAGAGGTACTCCCGTGTTCGGGTGCGATCCACCTGTGATTCGTTCTGCAGGGCGATCTGCCCCGTGGTGGTGGACCAAACGTCAGCGGCATCCATGGCGGCCTTGCCGCTGACCGTAGCGATGATCCCCTGCACAGCGCCCTGCAGCACGCCGCCGGCGAACCCCATGCGCTCACCAGCACCGGCAGATCCTTGCCGGCGGATACGACGCTGCTTCGCCTCCACGCGGTCCAACTGCCGCAGCACCTCGCCATAGCCTTGGCGCGCGCCCTGCCGCAGGCCGATGCCAAACTCGCGTGCTTCGTGCACCAGCCTGGCCATGCCACGTACGGCTTGGACGTTGGTGCGGTTCATCGCGCCCAGCTCGCGGTTGGCGGCAACCACGGCAGTCTTGAGCTTGGCGTTCGCCGCCTGCGCCACCGCATTCACAGCCTTCTCGGCATTGCGGTAGCCGTCCACGTACTTCTTCAGGTTGCCCTCGCGCAGCTCGTAGCGAAGGACGGTGACCAGTTCGCGCAATGCCATGACGGCTACTTCCCGGGTTTCTTGGCGCTCGCCGCTTGCTCGGCCGCCTCCCGGGCGTCCAGCAGGGCGTTGAGCTTGATGAGGTCCATAAGGTCAACCGTTCCGTGGTTGACCTCGGTCATGGAGACCAGGCCGGCCAACACCGGCCGATAGATCATGAACTCGGACTGGAGGTCGTCTCGGAACCTTCCAACAGACCGCCCAGCTTCTCTTTCAGGCCCGGACCAAAGTGGCCGAGCCAGCGCCCCAAAGGGCCGGCGAAGTTCAGCTGGATGATGTGGAACAGCAGTTCAAGGATCTCGGTGAAGTCTTCGAAGGCATGGTCCATGTTGGACTTCGTCAGCTTCCTGGCGTCTTTGCCGTCACGCTCGAACGTCACCCGCTCCGAGTCGATCAGCTTGGCGCACCAGGCTTCCAAGCCCTTGCCGTCCAGCGAACCGGAGAAGGCCCGGATGGCGTTGACCAGGCTGGCCTCATCGAAGCCGACATCGCCGTCCTCGCCCTTGCTGGCGGCAGCAGCCAGGACACCGCCAAGGCTCGGCAGCAGCTCCTTCTGCAGGTCACCGAAGATGCGCAGCTGGTCGAGCGGCGCGAAGGTCTGCAGGTAGAACACGGCTGCGCCGATCGTTACTTCTTTGCGGGCCATCAGCGTGCACCCCCGACGTGGTAGACCGCGCTGTTGGAAGTTTCGAAGGTCCACTCGCGGTTGCTGGTGCTGGCGCCGAACTCGCTGTTGGGCTTCTTCACGATCCAGGTCGTGGGATCGGCGATCAGCGAGCGGCCGGTCAGATCGGTCATGGCGAACGGCAGCGCGCCCAGGCCGTGCGAGGCCCGGTCGAACTCGGCGGCGGCCGACAGCACATCATTGCTGATGCTGGTCTGCATCAGGGTCAGGGTGATGGTCAGCGAGCGGTTCTGGCTCATGGAGCGAGCCTTCTCGCCGTTGGCGCCCACCACGGAAGTGATGCCGTCGCCCATCTCCTCCACCGCGATGAACGTGTCTTCGGCATAACCGGTGAGGATGTGCGGCCCGAAGGTGATGATCACCTGCGAGGAATCGTAGGTCTTTGCGCCCATTGGCGAGGTCCTCAGATGCTGTAGGAAAGGGTGCCGGTGATTTCGGTCGTGTGGATCGCGCCGGCCAGGCGGGCCGAGAACTTGATGCCCTCCAGCAGGCGCTGCGACTTCACGCTGTCGGCGATTTCGGCCAGGCCCGGGTAGCTGATGCGGTAGGACTCGAGCACGTTGTCGTCGGCATCGGTCTCACGCGGGGCGATGCCGCCGGCTGTGACACCCGCATCAAGTGCCGCACGCAGCGCACTGACGATCACCTGGATGCCGGCGCTGGTGTAGGGGATCTTGCCGTCGGCCTTGGCCAGCACGTCCACGATGCCCGTCTGGATCCGGTCCTTCAGCCAGTCACGGAAACGGATGGTGTCGATCCATTCGCCGCTGGCCACGGTGCCGTACTGGGTCAGGCCCAGATTCCGGAACTGTTCGTAAGTGTTGGCGTTCTTGCTGCGGACGATCTGAGACTGGCCTTCGGTCAGCGGATCGGTCTGCACACTGCTCAGGCGCACATTGGCCCAGGTCTCGGCACCGGGGTCATAGGTGAACCGGTTGGATGCCAAGGCGGCCTCCAGCCACTCCGTACCGGCGTTGGCGTGATACCACAGCGCGGTGCGGTTGTAGTTCAGTGCCTGCAGCTGGCTGGCGATGTCGGCGCTGCCGGCGGCGATGATGGCTGGGTCGCTGCTGCTGGCCAGCAGCAGCTTCTCGTTCGCTTCGACCCAGGCGGCAGCGGCCATAATATCGGCATTGACCGCCGACGGGAGGATCAGCCCATACCAGCCGGTGTGCGCAGCTCGGACGGCGATCAGCGCCTCGGTGATCGTTTCGGTGGTGTCGCCGTCCTCATCGACCGTGTGGCGACCGATGTAGACCTGGTTGATGGCGCGCGACTGCTGGAACACGGTCTGGACGGCCTTGTACAGGTCATCGGTCAGCGCCACGCCGTGGTCCAGCAGCTCATCGGCCGAAGTGACCAGGAACACCCGGGGCTGGCCTGCCGGCAGCTCGGCGAGGAACAGCAGGTCGGAGAACGACTGCTGGTTGATCGAGGTGGTCGCCAGCGAGATGACGACGCTGGCGATGCGGTTGATGGATGCCATTGCAGGTTGCTCCTGGGCATGGAAACGGCCGCCAGCGGCGGGTCGGTATTGGTTGGGGTGTTGCGGGTCAGTCGGCTGCGGTGGCGCTGAACTCGTCGACCAGGTCGCCGCCCTTCCCGTCCAAGCTCATTTCGCCTTTGACGGTGTTGATCAGGCCCACGTCCTCGACGTGCTGCTTGGTGTAGCGGACACCGATATCGAGCACAGCGCGCGGCTCGTACTTGCCCCCATCGCGCAGGACAGGGACGTTCTGCACCGCGTCGACAGCGTAGACAGCCAGATTTGCGGCGTAGGCGGCCGCCAGCATGGACGGGCCTTTCAGTCGATGTGACAGGTCGTCCAGCGCGTCGAAGGAGCTGTCGCCGAAGCACTGCAGCTCCACCGTGCCATCGCGCTGTGCGTAATAGGTCTGGGCACCTTCATTGCTTAGCCCGACCTCCAGCAGCGTCCCGCGCGGGGCGGTATCGAGGCGCAACGTGATGTAGGGCAGCTTTGGGCGCGGGCCATTCCCGTTGGAGATGAAGATTGGCAGCGGGGTGGCCTTGGCCAGCAGGGTCCGGATTTCGTCTTCGATCATGAGCCCTCCACTTCTGGTGGCTTCTGCCGAACGGCCAGATAGCGGTAGTGATTCACCCCGCGCATGCGCATGTTCCAATCGCTTCCGGCGGTGACCAGGTAGCGATCGCCGCGGTAAACGACCAGGTCGCCATTGCGCTCATCTTCACCGGCCACGTTCAACTGCGTGCGGGTGTAGATGCGCACGGCCGATTCGACGCGGCGCCCCTCTGCCAAGGCCTGAAGCTGGTCATAGTCATCCTTCTTGGCCGGCTGGATGCTGGCGCGGAAGGCTGTCTCGGTCTCTATGCCCTCTTGCCACCGGCCATCGACGTAATCACCCGGTGACCGGGTGATGAGTGGGTGCGACCGCTCGGCGAGAAAGGCCATCAGGTTTTCTCCCAGCGGATGGCATTGACCAGCACCGCTTGATCGATCAGCGGGACACTGCTGCCCTTCTTTTTGACTGTGGATGCGGTGTTGGGCACCGCCCAGCTCTTGGATGCACGCACATGAGCCTGCTGCCCTTGCTGGGCAAACTGCCCAAGCTGGCTCAGTGCAGAATCAAGAGCGACTCCCTGCTCCACCCGTGTCGCCATCCGATCCATGGCCACACCAAGCACCTTCTCGTTCTTCTGAGCAAAGTCACGGATGAACGGGCGGGCAGGAATGGTCTCCGTGCCGAACTCATTGAAGATGGCGATATCGAGTATCGACGTCCCGTCATGCGTGCCCGCATCGGCTTGGATCCCTACCTTCACCCCGTGCCCGTCCAGCGCCTGGACGCTCTTCAGGTATGCGTCCAGACCCTTGGAATTGCCCTTGGTTATCGCGGCCATCCGCAGCACCCCATCGGCACAGGGCTGACCGTAATGGCCCCCATGCGCACGCAGATATTGTTGAGTGACTCCCAGCGCGCGTAGAAGCCGAGGGGGTCAGCAATCGCGCCCCCTGCAGCTCCCTCGGCATATGTCCGGCTGAGGTCGCCGTCGGTCTGGGATTTGACGCCCAGCGGTACGACCTCGCCGGCGTCCAGGGCTTCCTGCTGTTGCTGGCGGCCGTAGAGCAGCCACGCGGCGTACCACGCGACTGCCTCATCCGCCTTCTGCTGGGTCAGGCAGCCCGGACGGTACGCCTCCGCCAGCGAGATCGCAGTTTTCCGGTCCTCAGCGGTGGCGGTGAGCCCCGGCGCGAGGAAGGCCAGGATCTCGCTGACGGTAGGCGCAGCCATGGTCAGGCGCCCTTGCCGTCGCCGCCGGCCGCTGCCTTTTCCGCTTCGGCGATGGCCTGCTGCAGCTTCTCCACGCCCCAGTTGGCGCCAGCGTTCGGTACGCCCAGTTCCTTGGCGCGGGCAACCAGAGCGGCCTTGCCGTCGTCGCCAGCCGCTGCCGATGCCGATGCCGAACCGGATGCTCCCGTGGTGATCTCCAGCACGTCGGCCTTGACCAGCTTGTCCAGGTTCGGCGTGGCCTTGGCATCAAAGGTCTGGCCTGGGGCATAGACCTTTCCGCCGTGCACATGCGCAGCGGTGGACTTGTTCTTGTAGGTCGCCATCAGAGCACCGCCTTAGTGAATGCCAGGGGATAGAACACGGACACACCTGCGGTGCGCGCCATGCAGGGAACCACCAGTTCCAAGTTGCGGGCCTGTGCCGGCAGCTGGTTGAACTGCATGGGCACGTCGTGGGTGATGTTGTCGACCGCGAACTCGCCCGCGATGATCAGGTCATCGCCGCCCGGGCCAGCGCCGGACAGCTCGGCCATCTCCTCAATCACCAGGCCCGGGTGCTTGCGCAAGAAGAACTCCAGCACAGTCACGCCGTTGGAGTCCGGCAGGCGCTTGTTGCTGATGATCGAACGCGGTCCGGTGGCCATCGCGAAGCGGTTCGGCGTGTGCACGCCATTGGACTGGATCCGGATACCGTCGTAGATGGCGTCCAGGTCAGCCAGCATCACGTCCGCATCGGTGGCCGATGTCCACCCGCCAGTGATGGTGGTCGTGCCGATGTTGGGATGGTTGGTCAGGCCGAACAGGCCATATTCCGAATCACCCACCATGCCGATCAGGTTCAACTTGATCTCGATGGCCAGGCGCGAAGCATTTGCTTTGCGGGTCGGCAGGTTGGCGCCGGTGGCGTTGGACGCGATCAGCTCGGCCACGTTGTAGCCGTAGCTGTCGCCCAGGGTCTTGACCCGGATGGTCTTCTCGACGCGGGCAACGTCCGAGCGCGGCAGGTCGTCGGCATAGTTGGCGATGACCTTGGCGATGCCGACCGAGTCGTACACCGGATAGGTGATGGTCTCGGCCCATTCGGGGACGTCACTGGACGGCGGCACCAGCAACAGGCCCTTCATGGGCGGCAGCTTGCGGTCGTAAGTGCGGGTGCGGACGTAGTCCAGCTGGCGGGCAGTGAAGATGCCGGCGTCCTGACGGATCAGGTTGGCGCCGGAAATCTGCTGGAACTGGTCCACCGCGGTGACATCAGCCTCGTCGTAGTGCAGATGCGTGGCAGGCATTGTGGTTTCCTGAAATGAAGAAGCCGCCCGAAGGCGGCCTGAACTGGGTGGGTTGGCCTGCGCCGGTTACGGCGCGGCCGGTGCGGTGGCGAACGGGTTGTGCAGCTCCACCAGCGCGATATTGCTGGCGACGCCGGCCGGATCCGTGACGGACACGATGCCGCTGCGGAACACCGCATTGGGCAGCGCGGTGCCCGCATCGGCGACACGACCGTCTGCGGCGAAAGACACCGGGCCGTCCTCCGTCACGGCGCCGCCGGCAGCGACCTGAGCCCAGACGTGGCCCTTGGTCATGACCGACGCGCAGTCGTACTGCACGTAGCCCGCGCCGGTGATGGTATGGCTGTGCAGGCTGATGCCACGCACCTTGGTGCCTGCGCCCGGCACCAGGATTTTGCTGGCGTTCGTGCCGCATACCAAACCGAGGCCGAGGCCCGCAGCGCCTACCGGGAACGATTCGACACGGTCATCGCCCGAGTCGCCCTTCATGCCCGCGAATGCGCGGGACTGGTAGTTCTCATACATGGTGGGAATCACTCCTCAGTGGTTTCGCCGCTATTGCGGGCCTTCATGCGCTCGCGCGCGGATTGTGCGTCCTGACGGACTTCCGGCTTGGCATTGAGCTGGCCAGCCATGTCCTGCCGCTGCTGGGCAACCGCATCCTGACGCTGGCCCTTCTCAGCCACGGCCAGGTCGTAGGCCGCTTCGATGTAGCCCTCGGACTTGCCGCTCAGGTCGAAGCTGTCGCCGCGGACCTTCTTGATCACCGCCGTACGGATGTCCGTGTCGGAGGCGTCCTGCTTGAATTCGGCGCCGACCTTGGTGGCGCTGTCTTCCAGCTTCAGGCGGGCCTTGGCGGCCGCCGCAGCGTCCTGGCGGATTTTGTCCGCATTCTTCTCCGCGTCCTTCAGCTTGGCTTCGGCGGCATCCGCCCGCGCCTTTTCCTTGTCCACATCGGACTTGGCGACGGTGAGCGCGTCCTGCGTCGCCTGCAGGGCGTTGGCGACCTCGGGCGCGGCATCGTAGGAGATGCCGGAGTCCAGGCGAACCTTGACCATAGTCATGGTGGTGTCTTCCTCGGTTGTGTCGGCATCTGCCGCATCAAGATTGAGCCGGGCGTTGCCCGCACGGCCACGGGGGACCAAGGCGATGTGATTCACCCTGATGTTTCGCTGCACGGCGTCGTAGCGCTCGCCGTTGATCTCGCCTGGCGTTTCGTCCAGTTCGAGGGTGTAACCGTTGCTCAGCTCTTTGGCGCCAGCGTCGATCGCGGAGGTGTCGTAGATCATCAGATCACCGAGCACGTTGTCCCCATCTGCCCGGCCCTCGCCCAAGCACGCCCCGCAGGTGTGCAGCTTGGCGTTCTTGGAAGTGACCAGGCCGGGGTGTCCGATGGTGATCGGCTTCCCCCGATAGCTGGCCAGCGAGTCGGCGTGGAACACTTCCTCCGGCGGCCGATACTCGCGACGCACGCTGCCGTTGGGCTGGCGGTACTCAAAAACTCCGGTGCGTGTCAGGACAGCGGTATCCTGCACGAACCCCTCCGACGTGCGCGTGGCACGCAATGGCATACGGTCGAACCGCTGCACGGTGGGCATGGCTGGCTCCTAATGAACAATGAGTGCGGCAAGGTCATCCAGATCAGGCAGCACAGCCTCGGCGCTGCAGCGACAGCGGATGGGCTGGCCGGGATGGCCATCCTCTGGTGGCTTGTCCCAACGGAAGGTCTTGCCCTCGCGGGCCAGGTGCTCTTCGCGCTCCCGACCATCGCGGACGCCGCGCCACCGGTATTCCTCGACACCTATGCCCTGCTGCCGCGCCTGGGTGATATCGCCGTTCAACTTACCGATCTGGTCCCGGGCAATCAGCTCCGCCCGGTTTTTGGGAAGGTCGTAGGTATCGCGGACGATCTTCACAACGTCGCGCAGGCTGCGGCCGGACTGCACCGCAGCAGTGACCCTGCCCCGCAACTGCTCCACGTATTGGGTCGGGATCGATTTGATCAGTGCTAGGTTCTCGCCCTCCCATACCCTCATCAGGTCCCGCAGCTCCGGATCCGCCGTGAAGATTTTGACCCCGTAGGCGGAGCGCAGCACAGCGTGGAACTGCTGCTTGTTGAATGCCGCCGTTCGCCGGCTGAACTCAGCAATCAGCGGGCCAAGCACCTGGTCCTTCACCGAAGACAGAGCGGTGGCGGCCTGCAGCGCCTGGGTCAGGCCGTCATACCAACCGCTGTCGATCGATGGATCCGCGACGTCTGCCCGGTAGCCAAGGGCACGGATGACCGCGGGCCCCACGCTCTCGGTGACTTCCCCTGCCAGCAGCACCAGCCGAGCCGTGTAATCCCGCTCGACACCAGCCGGATACAGCCAGCGCCGCGCCTTCCTGGGCTTCTTGTTCATGTCGCCGCCGCGTAGCTCTTCGCCGTCCCTGGCGTGCTGTCGTCAGGCTCAAGCCCGAACAGGCCACGGGTGCGCAAATATGATCGCGCCTCATCTTCAGTGAGGCCCGATGTGCCGGTAGCAGCGAAGATCGCCTCGCTCTCGATCTTGAGCGCCTCAGCCTTCGTCTTGTCGACGTCGGCCTGCTCCTTCTCGGTCAGCTGCTTGAGCGGCGCCCATACCACCTTCCAGTTGTCCGGCGTCTTCCCACTCAGAGTGTTCTGGGCACAGATCAGGGAGATGATCCGCTCGAGTGCGGGCTGCATACGCAGGCTCCGCAGCTGTGCCACCAGGTTGTAGTACCCCTCAAAGTCGGCATCGCCAGTGGCGTTCTGACCACCCGGAGAGCGGCCGAACAACAGGGTGACGGGGATGCCAGACTCCGCTGACAGCGCTATCTGAAACTCCTGCAGCAGCTGGTTTACACCACCGACATTGCTGTCACGAATGTCGTAGTCGTCTTCAGCATCGACCGCCACGCTGTTTCGGATACCACGAGCCTGATCCACCATCGTCAGGCGCTTCTGAACTGCGTCCTCTTGGTTGGCGGCAACTGCCTGTGCAAGGCCTTTCATCTTGTGGACCGCCTGCTGCTTCCGGCGCAGGATCTCGCGGGCCAATCCGGTGGCCTCGATGTAATCGCGGATGCGACGGAATGCACGGGCTGCCGCCGACCGCCCTCGCCAAGGGATGCTGTCTTGCTTCATGCCTGCCGGCAGAGGATCGCCCGGCAGCTCGATCAGCCGAGATTCGTGCACCAGGACCTGAGTGCCAGCCCCGCGCACGGTGACGCGATAGATCTCCGGCTGACCATAGTTGGCTTGGGTCGGGTCATTGTAGGACCGGTCAACCTTGACATCATTGATGTCGAAGACGCGGAACTGCTCAATGGAATCAAGGCGAGAGACATTCAACGGTGCAGGAAGCAGTCCGCCATCGTCAGCGATCAGCAGCAGGCATCCACCGCCGCTCAGTCGCGACCACCGAACAGCATCGGCCAGCAGCGGAAGCACCTTCAGGCGCTCGAGCTCCGCCAGCACTACGCCATCGTTGTCGCCAGTGATGCTGACACCGCCCTTGACCGCGTTGTCTGCCGGAAGGTCGATTACCCTGGCGGGCAGGCCGCCCTCCGCATACATCGCAGCGTCGGATACGGCCATGGCACCAACCACTGTCGCAAGGCCATTGGCCCCCAGCACAGCATCCATGTAACCGTCTTGCCGGAAGGTCGGGTGTGTCATTGGGCCTGTGCCATAAATAGGGCCAGCTCGTCGTCCAGGGAGTTGAAGGCACGCGAAATCGCGTCCACCTGGTCATCGAACTGACCGTTGGGGAACATGTTTGCTTCGTTCTTCAGCCCCTCGTTCCAAGGAGCCCGAAGCATCTTTACGTTGCCGGCATTGACCTGCGCAGCGAAACCAGCGTTTCTCGTGACCTTGTCGCCCGTCTCCAATCCGAACGTGCAGGGAACGCCGTATAGCTTGCGGCTCAAGTGCATCACCTGCGCCTTGCCAGCCTGCCCGGGGTCCTGCGGGATCGACTGCATGCACATGTCGGCCTTGCCGGTATTCCCAATGGCCGTCTCTACCTCATCAGGGCCCATCCGCTCCCGGAGAATGTCAGCGATGTAGATGACTCCATCCCGGCTTCGACCAAGCTTGGCGCCGACGGTCCAGTCGCCCCGCTTCATCTTTGCCTCGGTGCCTGCCAAATCCCACCCGCGCACGAACTGCAGGCCAGTAGGAAGGGCATCGACAATCTCGATCTTGGCGGTCTTGATGATGCCGCCTTCGCCCGGAGACGGCCTCTGCTGGTACTGGCCGGAGAACACATAGGGCATCGCCTCCTGCATACGCAGAAGGTCTTTGACGCTGTGCTTTTCCGGCCACAACGCCTCTTTGTCTTCGGAAAGCGCCTCGAAACAGACGTGCTCCCAGACCTCACCGTTGCCACCCGGGCGCGCCGGTTCGCCGGGCTTCCGCCCCAACAGCCAACCAGCGAGGTCACGCTCGTGCAGGCGCTGCATGATCACGATAATCGGGGTGTCGGCGCTGTTAACGCGTGACTGCAGCGTGTTGTTGAACCAGTCCAGCACGCCTTGGCGCACCGTGTCGCTGTCGCCCTCGTCGGCCTTGTGCGGGTCATCGATGATGATGGCGCCACCGAAGCCCGGCCGGGCCTTGCCAGCACCGAAGCCGGTGACCGTGCCGCCGGCCCCGGTGGCGTACACCACCCCGCCCTTGACCGTCCGCCAGTCACCCTTGGCGCTGCTGTCCTTGCGCAGCTCGACCTCGGGGAAGATCTCCCCGTATACCTCGTGCTGCACCAGCTCGCGGGCGTTGGCGCTGTTGTTCAGGGCCAGCGGCGCCGCGTAGCTGATGTGGATGAACTCGGAATCCGGCACCTTGCCCAGGCACCACGCGATCCAGTTCACCACCGCCAGTTCGGTCTTTGAGTACCGGGGCGGCAGGTTGATGACCAGGCGCTTGCACTCGCCGCGGTAGACCCGGTTCAGCGCCTCGCACAGCTGGGCGTGGTGCTTGGCCCGCATCCACTGGAAGCCCTTCTTCCGCAGGAAGGTGTACCGGCTGAAGAAGTAGAAGTCCTCGCGCGCAAGCTCCGCCGCCACCGTTTTCTGTTCGGCGGTCAGCTCGGCCACGTCACACGTCCTCTAGCAGCCCCTTTGCCACCTCACGGAATCGGCCAGGCGTCATGTCGGCGCTCTGGATGGGCCCGCCATTGGGCCCGCTGTGTTCGACCTGCTGGCGGTTCGTATACGCCCCGCCGGTCTCCTTCGCCGCCTGCTCGATCAGCTGGGCGGCCAAGGCCATGTTCTTCATCCCCTCGGCCTTGTTGGCCATCCGGTTCAGGGCGCGCAGCCGCACCGCCTTGTTGGCGATGGGGATGTCGGCGGTCTCGGCCTTGAAGCGCTCGCGGGTGTCGTTGAACAGGTCCACCCACCGCTTGGCCAGCTTCTGCCCGGCGCGCTTGTTCGGGTCGTGGCCCTCCACCACCTGGCGGCTGACCGTCTGGCCGAACTCACCCTTGACGGCTTCCACCACCTGCGACGGGGTGTCAAAGCACGCCAGCTGCTGGACGATGAAGGTCTTTACCTCTGGACTCAGGGCGGGCATCTGCATTCAGCCTTGTCAGGCCCAGTCAGGTTCAGGCCGCCTTGAGCAGGCAGGTGCCACAGGACCGGGCGATGTTGATCTTGGCCACCTCTGGGGGGCTCTCTGCGGCTTTCAGGAGTGCGCACACCTCTTGGCTGGCCCCATACCTGCGGACCACGCCAACGAACTCTCCGACGTCATGGCCGCGCATGGTGAGTGCTGCCCTCCCGTCCTTCCGGAACTTCGGGGCGCCGAACGGATCCTTCTCTTGGGCCACGTGGTACAGCTCATGCTCCACCAGCGCGCAGAACTCGGTGTCGCTGCATTCGGCGCAGTAGTCGGCTGCCAGGCTGATCACCACCTCGGGGATCCTGCCGAACCAGTCCACCATCTGGCGCTCCATGCGGGCCTTCTGCCACCCGCCTGCCCGGAATGCCACCAGCTCGGCTTGGCCGACTACCGTCCTGCCCTGTTTGGTGAAGCCGCTGGACACCCACAGGATCCCTACGTCTGCACCCTGCAGGTGCTGGTGATCCGGGTTGAAGAGGTCCCCACCTTCCTCGAGCACGTGGGCCTCAACCCACGCCCACACCTCTGGGGCTGGCTGGAAGCGGGCGCACAGGTCGGTGAAGTCCTCTTCCTGGACTGTCGCCATGTGGGCCGGGGGCATGGGACGGCTCATTGCCGGAAGAACCCGCCCCACCAGAGCAGCAGCAGGACTATTGCCGAGCCGATCATCGTGGCCCAAGCGTTGTGGCGCCCTGGCTTCTTCGCTTCACCATGGCGCGCGAGTTCCAAGCCGATGCCCAGCATCACCAGCGCGAGATAGATGGCCTGCGGCCAACCGATGTTCATGGGCTTAACCCTGTCTGGTAGGTGGTGATCACGGCTTGGCAGGCGCGGACGTGGTCGTCGGCGTCCCGGCCGATTTGAACAAGATCTGCTGCGACCTCAGCTCGTAGTTGGGCGTGCGCATCACGTTCGACGGCGCCGGCGGCGGCTTGGGACAGAAGGCTGGTGCTGCAGGTGGCGAGGTCGTCGCGCAGCTGGAGATTGCCAGCGCGCAGGTCAGCCACAACAGCAGCAGGGACGGCCTGGGCCGCAGTGCGGTCTTCTTCATGCTTCGCTCCGATGGTGGCCATGGTTTCGGCCTGCTGGTGTTCGGTGGCCCGGGCCTGGTTCACCTGGGCCGTCACTGTCTCGGCGCCTGCGGCGCGCTGGTCGGCTTCCCTGCCGTTTGCCCGGTCACCGCGCCACGCCCATCCCGCACCGAACATGGCTGAGGACCACAGGGCGAACGCCGCGAGGGCTGCGAGGATGCGCTTCATTGGAAGGATGCCCAGACGTAGAACCACGTAAGCAGGATGAGGAGAATCCCTTCTACGGGGATATCAAGCAGGGCCTCCACAAGCTCGATGATGATCTTCATTGGCCTTACCCCGTGACCGCATGCAGCCACGGCTTCACCAGCTCCCACAGCCAGGGGATCAGCCAGACCAGAATGGCCATCAGCGCCGCACCAGCAATCACCGCCAAGGCGATGGCGCCGATGAACCAGCCTCCCGTTCCACCGTACATATCAACCTCCGGCGGCCGCAGCTTCAGCCGCGGCGATGCGTTGGATCCAGTTCCGCCATGGGGCGAACCGCCCGACCAGGCCGAAAACCCCGGCGATACCCCACATCAGGAGGCAGCCGCGCCAGGTGTACAGGTTCGCGCCCATCAGGCAGGCCGAGCCCATCAGGAAGCTCATCGAGGCCATCAGGGCAAACGATGCCCCCAAGGCCAGCTCGATCAGGCCCTGCCCGCGCGCCAGTTGCCGCAGCTTACGGACCTGCACGTCGTTGAGTCCGTACAGGGCGGTCAGGAAGATCACCACCAGCGCCGGCACTGCCGCCAGCGACCACAGGGAATACGTCATGGCTGGCCCTCCTTACGGGGCATGAAGCGGCGCACCAGCGACTTGACCATCGCCTTGAACAGCGGACCGCTGCCTTTGATGAGCTCAGGCCCCCAATACTGAGCAGTGAACCCCAGGAGCATTGCTGCCGAGGCGTGTACACCAGTACTGCGCCAGCCCCATGGCTGGTAGTTGGCGCCGAAGGTCGACCGCCCCAGGGCGTTAAGGATCTCTGGGCCCATCACGCTCATGGTCACAGCCAGAATCGTGCTGCTCAGGAACGCGATGATCAGCTCCTGCCGGGTGGGCAGCTTCTCGTACCAGACGCCGCCAAGGCTCCCCACCGCCGCGGCGAACAGTACGTTGAACGGCACGCCGAAGTAGGCGGTCGTGATTTCCAGATGGAGCCATTCCACGTGTACAGGCCCCGGGTCAGTTGTGGTGCTGGCCGCCGTGGCGCCAGCAATGATTGCCAGGAGCTTGATGCTGGTCGCCAGATCGCTCATCGGCCCACCAGCTTTGCGTACTGGGCCTTGGCCAGCTTCAACTTGGCCTTCCGGTCCTCAAGGCCGTTGGGCAGGCCCCTGCTGGTCGGCGACCCGAGGTTGACCGCCCGGCTTACCGCCAGCACGTCGTCCCTGTCGGCCCACGGGTTGATACGGTCACGCTGCCAGAAGTAGCCGGCGGCGATTGCCGCGTCCGGCAGTCTGGCCACCATGCCCGGGTCCCGCACGGCGCGGTCGTCACCATAGATTGCCTGGCTGTAGGCCGCATAGTTGGCCCGGCCAGTCAGCTGGATCGCACCACGGCCACGGAACAGTGAGCCGTCGCCGGGCTGGGTGTTGCCCAGATCCGCCCGTCCCTCATACCGCTTCTGGGCAGCCGTCGGCCCCCACAGCTCGTTGAGCCATTTGCCACTGCCACTTTCATGCGCCACCTGGGCGAGGAAGTGACAGACCCGCAGCTCGGTGTTGATGTCGAAGCGGATGCAGGCCCGCTCCAAGGCCAACGCCAGCTCAGGGGAAAACCCCATGCCGGCGGCGACTGTCTCGATGCTCACCATGGGTTCCTCTGTGATTGGTTGCAGCGGCCCGACTCGAACGGGCGACCTCCGGGGTATGAACCCGGCGAGATGTCCACTTCTCTACGCTGCGGAAACAGGTGCCCGCCCCGCTGCCGGCTGAGCGCGAGGGTTGATCCGGATCGGGGTGACGGGCGTAAACGAAAAAGCCCCGCACTTGGCGGGGCTCCAGCGATTTGGCCAGAGGCCAATTTCGCGACTGTATCCAGAGTACAGGTTTAGGTGAAAGGGCTGCAACCTTTCACCTTGGCTACGCTGCTTCGCGCTGACTTAGTGCGCGCGACATGTGGCCGATCGCATCGTTCTCAGCATCTCGAAGGAGGCTCAGCACCCATTGGTACATTCCAGACCAAGCAAGCCGGTATGACGGTTGACTGCGGCTAATGGCATTTGCACGAGTACGGTCGGACCATGACACGTAGCCCGACCCACCACACCGGGTGCAAGGAACCATGGGCATGCCATGGCAAGCATCGCACCCGGAGGATCCGGCAATCTCCTGCAGGACGGCCAGCGTGATCTGAGCGACCATGCTCGCGGCATCGCGCGGCCAGCATTCGGCTTTGGCCTTGTCGAAGGCCGCCTGGGCATTCTCAATGCTCCTGCGCAGTGCCGGGCTTGTGAAGTTGCTGAACTCCGCCATTGCCTGGTTGAAGTGCAGGTCCAGCTTGGCGGCCGCCAAGACCTCGTCCTGCCGCCGCCACTCCTTCATGACCGCGCCCAGGACATGAATCCGCAGCTTCGGCGAGATCCGCACCTCATGATCGAGGAAGCAGGATTGCAGCACCTCCTTGCCAAGGCCGGCGGGCACAAGGCCAAGTGCATGGGCAATGTCGATGTTCTGGAGCGCGCCCGATCCACCGCCGACGCCAGTGTCAAACCTGACCGTCTTCGCGTTCAATCGTGCGAGTAGTTCGCGCGGGTCAGCCATTGTTGTCTCCTGCGGTGTTGCTGGTGGTGGAAAGGTGTTCGGCGACGGTCAGGATCTCGATGACACAGCCGGGGGCGTCCAGGGAATCAGGACCCTCGCCGGGGTAGCGCTTCGCCGCGGCGCATTCGATCACCCGGGCGTCGTCGCGCCAGATACCGGCATCGGTCAGCGCGTCCTCGGTCGACCGGACCAGCTTTGACAGGTCCGGGATCTTGCTGGGGAACACCTGCCGGCGCTTCGGTGCGCTGGTGGGCTTGTGCAGGGTGAAGGTCATCCGAACCAGCAACGGCTCATCCAGCAGCGACAGACCCAGCTCGGCGCGCACCTGCTGGGCGGCCAGCTTCACGTCCTGGCGCCACGGCCGGACCTTCTTCGAAGATTCGGTTAGGATGGCCCGGCCACTCTTGGCCAGCCCCTTGAACGACTTACTGCCCTGCGGTGCCGGTGATCCATAGACCACAATCCGGATGCTCATGCGGCCACCTGGATCAGGCCCATCTGCCACAGGGCCAGCATCGTGCGCTCGTGCCCGCGCTGCCAGATCTCGGCCTTCTCTTCCCGGGTGAAGCGCCGGCCCTGGTCCAGCTCCCGGTGGCAGGCCCTGCAACTGCTGGCCACGAAGCAGTCGTGCGCCTTCAGGTTGCCGCCCTTGCCATGGCGGGATTGGTTGCTGTGTGCTGGCTCGCCGAAGCCGCCTTCGCAGACGCCGTCGATCTGCAGGGTGCATTCCACCTGATAGACCAGGTCCAACAGGGCGCGATCGCGGTAGTTGCTGTGCATCACGCCATACCCCCGAATACAATCTCCCGTCCAAACACAGGGGATTTGATATGGCGGAATCTATCTACTACTGCACAAAATTGGTCAGTTGGCCGTGTTTGACCTGGGAGCAATGGGCAACATTCTGGCAGGCAGCGAGCGCCCTCTCGGCAACATTGGTCGCAATAGCTGCCGTGTTTGTTGCTTGGCACTTCCCCTATCGCCAGCGAATAAAGGATCGTGCTCGCACCCAGATGGCGGGGGCCTTTGCTTCCATGATTTTGGCACAAAGGATACGAGAGACGCTTGCCAAGATAGACACTACCGAGCCCGACCCCATAAAGCTCTACGAGAGCTTCCAGAAAGCTAAGGTCGAGATTAAAAGCTTTCTGCCCGATGCGCAGCATATTGGCAGTTTCGGGACGTTGTCCAAGTCTATTTCGCTTCTTTCTCTTTCCATACATGGAGCCCGCGCAGCTAATCCAAACCCTAGAACACAGAGCGATCAAGAAGAGACCAGCGCGCAGCTCGCCACTTCCATCGATGCACTTATTAAGGGCTTGATAGGTGATTGTATGACGGTAATTAACGCAGGACATAAGACCATCGAAAAGCTGGAAGTAGAGGATTAGCCTCACGCAAAACCCCTTCCCTCGACGTGGACATCACGGGGATTAAAGCCAAGCCCGAGCAGCACCGTGTCCGACCACCGCACCGGCCGCGCGAGGATTCCCTGCTCTTCCGGGTGATCGCCGATCAGCACGAGCATGGTGATGGCGTCGCAGGCCAGCGACTTCGTCAGCTTCAGGCTGGATCCGCCAAGCATGATGTGACCGGGCGCGCCCTGTCCCCGGTCGATGGCCGGCATCAGGCGCCAGCCCAGCATCGTGCCGGCGACCATGTGCCGCCAGTCGTCCTTGCTCAGGCGCTGGCCGTGCCAGGACAGCTGATCGGCCAGGTCCCCGCAAATGGCATTGAGCATGCGCTGCTGCTTGGGGGTCATCATCCCCTCGCCGCGGTCTTCCCAGTCTGAGCGCTTCAGTGCGGTCATGCTGCGATCCCCTGCTTCATCTCGTAATCCCGCTGATCCCAACCCGCTTCCCATTCCCGCCGCTGGATGTGCCCGGCTTCGCCCATCTCGAACAGCGGCACCGAGCTGCGCGGCTTGTGCGCCTCGCGCATGTAGCGGCCGGCCTGGCGCGCACGGCGGCGCATCTCTTCGCTGACCTCAGGCTGCATGGCGCACCTCCGATTCCTCGGCGGCCGGCTCGGACTGGCCGCCCAGCAGCGCAGCGATCTCCGCCAGGCGCGCTTTGGTCGCTTCGCTGGCACCCGGCGATGCCTCAACGCGTCCGGCGATCAGCGCCACCGCGTTGAAGGTCGGATTCGCCGGCGGCAGCGCCAGATGTTCGGACACTTGCTCGTGGCGCAGCAGGCCGCGCCCCAAGGCGTCGCGGAGTACGGCATCGCGCCCAGCCCGGTCGTGCCCGATCGATGCATGGCACACGGCCACCTTACCCGCCGCCCGGGCTTGCTTGACCTCCCGCACGTAGACGTCGATGAAGGCCAGGCGCGCGGCGATCTTGTCGCCAGCCGATACCAGCGGCTCGGCGGCGCACCAGGCATCACGCGTCTGTTCGGTCCACACAATCGTCGCGCCCTCGTCCTCTGCACGGATGGCCAACGCCCACGCCTCATTGGGTGCCGGGTGCCCATCGGGCACGCGTTCCAAGATCGCGGCCAGCGTGAGCCGGCCTTTCAGCTCTCGGCGGCACGATGACAGCGCCTGCTCCAGCATCGGCAGCGGATAGGTCGACAGGTCCTGCACCATCAGCACCGCGGCAGGAGCGGTGATCTGGTCCCCGACCACTTCGGCCGTAGCCACCAGCAGCTGCACGAACCGTTCTTGATCCCGATCACTGAGCATTGGACCCCCTGTTTTGACGGAGCATCTCGATGGCCTGCCCCGCCGCGTTGAAGTTGGACTGGGCCTTGTCGAGCTGCTGGGCTCCGGTAGCGGTCATCTGCAGCCCAGTGGCCCACTGCGTCCGATACGCCTCGCAGCGAGCGAGCAGCAAGCCGAGGTCGTGCATGCCTTGGACGACGTAGCGCTCATTGACGTTCACGAACCACGCGGCAACGGCAGGCGCCTCATCCATGCCCAGGCGCTTCACGATCTGCCGGACGTTCGAATTGACCTTGGCGTTTCGCACCGGTGCCACACGGTGCCGCTCGCGGTAGGCGATGGCATAGGCGTGCCACGTCGCCTTGCACGCAGCCTGCAGGTCGGTCTCCGACGGCTCCGTTGGCGGCGCGTCCGGAAGGACCGCCGGAATTGACGGTTCACCTGACGGTTCAATGGGGGTTATATGACGGTTAGGCGGCACGGGGCGCACCTCCAGACCTGCGCCCCGTGCCGGACCCCCTGCAGCGGGCGCAGTACCGGGTGCATCGGGCGCACCCCCTGCATGGGGCGCATCCCCTGCGCCCGGTGCAGGGGCAGACTTCGCAGTTTTGCGGGTGGATTTTGTCGCGGCGGCGCTGCTGTCGAACTTGGCCGGGGTCACCGAATACACGTTGCTGCTGTTGAACCGACGTTCCCGGCTCAACAGGCCCACGGCCTCGAGGTGATCCATCGCGGTGCGCACCGCGCGCTCGGACATGCAGCAGCGGCTGGCGATGGTGCCGATGGCCGGCCAGCAGACGCCGTCATCATTGGCCTGGTCGGCCAGCGAGATGAGGACGGCCTTCTGCGTGACGCTGAGCCCTTGGAGCGGCCAGCATTGGGACATGATGATCGTGGACATAGGTCAGGCAGCCAGCGGCAGCTCCCCGCTCTCTGTGGCCACCACCGGCAGCCACGTCTGGCAGCGCTTGCGGCTATGGCTGCAGATCTTCGTGGGGCCATGGACCACCAGGCCATCGGCCACCAGCTCGGGCAGCCGCCGGGCAACCATGTGGCGATCGAGCGCGGCGGAGAAAGCCAGCTCGCGGCTGGTCAGACCCGGGTACTGGCGTACCGCGGCGCAGACCTGTGCCTGCTGCTGGGCCTGCGCGCCAGAGTCCACCAGGTCGCGCGCGGCCTGGTGGCTGGTATCGGGGTCGGTGTTGCGTGCGGGGAGATGCTTCATCGCTGGCTCCTGATGGCCCACGACAGGTCGCTGTACTCGCGGAAGGTCGCAGGCTTGCTGGGTGGCGGCGTCTCCGGCCTCTGGATCTGGCCGCCCTTGGCCAGGAATGCATCAATGTCGGTCTGCAGCCGCTGCCGCTCTTCGGCGCGTGCGCGAATGTCGTTGTCGAACTGGCTCACAGCACGTCCTTGCGGCCGCGCGCATCGCGGAGCATGGCCATCAGCAGGATGAGTGCTGACTGGATGCCGGCTGCGGCGCTCTGCAGCTGCGAGAACTCGTTGTCGGTGATGACCTTGTCTGCCAGCGCGGCGTGCAGCAGCTCGGCGAACTGGCCCTTGATGGCCGAGGTGGCCAGGATGCTGGTGGTCAGGCATCCAGCCTCTTCCGGGGCTTCCAGCCGGTGAAGGCCGTAGCCATGTTCGGCAGCCAGCGCCATCAGCATGCGGTGATCACCGGTGAGCCCCATGATCTCGCTCGCCTCCTCCCAACCCAGCTTGTGCGTGGCGTTGTTCGGGTTGACCTTGTTGCGGAGCACGGCGCCGGACATGGGCTTCTCTTCGCCCCGGTCGTTGACGGTGATCAGCCGCGTCGCCAGTGCTTCGGCGCCCCCCAGGTAATCCTTCACGGTCTTGTGTGCTGCGTCGGTAATGTTCATTGGGTCGCTTCGTGAACGTGGAGGGCTTGGGTGCTGCGGCGCACTATCTGCGCCATGGACAAGAACAAATCAGGGAAGCCGGTGAATCAGGTGGTGAGACTCACTCGCCACTGCGGCAAGCCCTTTGTTGCGCGGAAGATCAACGGCCAATGGATCTCAACGCCTTTAATGCGCCCCGCGCTCGGTCCGGTGCCCGAAGGCGGCGGCAAGGTGATTTGGATTGAGGGGATTCCCCCTCGCGGTAGGATGTGAGCTCCAACCACCACCCACCAACGAGGGGGAATCCATGGCAAAACACGATCAAGAACTTGCTGCTGAGATGACCGTTGCCCTGATCAACCGCATGGAAGACATGTCCTACACGTCACTGAGCAGCACCGCAGAGCAAGTTGCAAAGGCCTACGAAATGATCCTGACTGCGGTGGTTACTCACACCCCGGTGTCAATTGCTCGTCAGCAGAGGGGAGCTTCTCAGGAGTGACCTCCGATGCGACGCGACGAAGTTCTTGATCAAGCATGTCGCGTGCATCAAGAACTTCTTTGACTGCTGAAGGAAGTGGGATTCCACGGCCGAGGGAAAGAGCCTCGGCCTTTTCAAGGACGACGTACATGTTGTTGATCAGGGACATGACCTTTTCCTGTTCTTTGATGGAAATACGCGAGCTGATGGCGTCCACGCAGATGACCTTCGGCGCTCGCGAGGGCTCGCTGACACATTCACGCAGCACGGCTCACCTCCCCGTCGCCGGCGTCGTTGGCCGGCGCTGGGCCGAAGACGTCCGGGCGCAGGTCGTGGCGGCTGACACCTGTCGCTGCTTCGATGGCGATGCAGCGCTCGGCCGGGACGCGCTTGCGAACCTTCCACTCGCTAATAGAGGCAGACTTGATGCCAAGGGTCTCCGCCAAACGCTGCTGCGTACCTGCCGCGCTGATCGCTCTGTCGATGGGGGCTATGGTGTCCATAGCAGAGATATTAGGCCTGGCCTAATCTTTAGTCAACAGGGCAAACCTAACTCAAACTTAGGCACTGTTAGGTGATGCCTAAGACCAAGCCAAACAAAGACGCCGAAGCCTTCGGATCGCGACTAGTCGAGCTGTTGTCCCGGCATGGACAGCCACGTCGTGGTGCCGGTGCTTATCTAGCTCGCAAGTACAAAGTTTCGAACGTCGTGGCCAACGCCTGGCTCAATGGTGAGTACAAGCCCGGGATCCCGACAGCGAAGGCAATTGCAGATGACCACAGTGCGGAGTTTGCAGCCCTTTACTTTGGTGATGACGCAGTTGTCGGGTCATACCCGAATCAGGTCGTCGCAATTGATGAGACGCCGGCAGGATATGTTCGCTTCCCCCTGCTTGAGGGGTTTGTCGCCGCTGGGGGCGGAGGCTACATGCCGGATCATCCCGAAGTAGTGCAGTACCTAGACGTGGCAGCTGATTGGGCTGAACAGAACATCCGAGCACCACGAAACGCTGTTCGCGTAATTACCGCGAGAGGTGATTCGATGACGGGCGATATCAGTGATGGGGACGTGCTGTTCGTAGACAGTCGAGTCCAGGACTTTGACACGGACTCGATCTACGTCATGAACTGGCAAGGGCGACCTCTAGTTAAGCGCCTCCAGCTTAGGCGCGATGGATCTGTGCTAATTCGAAGCACGAATCCGGCCTACGAACCCGAGGTCGTTCCTGCTGGAGAGGTGGATCAGCTCTTTATTTCAGGGCGCGTGCTAGCCGCTTGGGGCTTTAAAAAGTTTTGACAGGGAAGACGCATGGCTGACGAGCGAAAGAGCGGCTACTGCCGCCAATGTTCCAAGAGAACAGTTGTGTTCCGCCCGGGCACAAACCACATCCTGCACTTAATTCTTAGCGTCTTAACCGCAGGAATTTGGCTGATTGTATGGCTGCTATCGACCATTAAAGTGGGCGGCTGGCGATGTGTTACCTGTGGCGGCAAGGATGTGACCAAGGTTCGCTGAGCTTCTCAGCTATTTTCCCAAATGAAGAGATGTGCCGTGAAGTGCCTCCAAGGGGAAAGCTTATTCTCAGAGTCCTTCAATAGATCCATGCCGTAGGCTCGCCGAAGCTCGATTTCGCAAAGTACGTTGAGCGCAACGTAGGTCGGAGGCTCATCGCTTTCAATGCTCAAGCGCCGCCCCTTCCATCCAGCGATTTCCGCCCCGGTTATTGATCCAATCTCTCTGGATACGATGTCCGCTTCAAGTTCACAGAACCGACGTCGTAGATCATTGTGGTTGCGTGCCATGTCAGAGGTGCCGACAACAAGATCGGCACCTGAAAGAAGGACAACAACAACTGCACCGATAGTTGCGACCCATCCGGGCACGGCTGTGTTAACTGAGGCGAACACCGCAGAACCGCCCACTACTCCGATAAATGAAGTCAGCTTGTTCCATCGCGAGAAGAACGAGCTCCTTCGCGAGTGATATCTCTGAGAACGCTGGATGGCCCACAAGAGGTTCCAGCGCTCTGTTATCACTTGATCCGGTTCCATGCCGGAAGCCTACCACTTACTTCCGAGGCGGGGGCGGAGGCGGTCGATGATCTGGAACCCCGTGATCCTTATGGTCGTGACGCTCACCTGGCGGACGCTGCGGTGGGGGTGGCGGCTGCTGCGGTCGTTCCCTGCTCATGCACATTCCTAAACGAATGGTGAAGATTTAAGCTACACCCAAGGATCTTAGGTTTGCCCTATTGACGTCATCTTAGGTTACGCCTAATCTGACCCCGTCCCCAGCAATCCCGCTGGGTCACGGAGAGTCAGGATGCCTCGCACCGCCCGCCCCCTCTGGTTCTGGATCGGCCTGGTCTATGTGGTCAGCGTGTTTGCCGCTGCCGCCGGAATCCGCACCGCGGCCCACTTCGTCGGCGGGGGCTGCTGAGCCATGGCCACCGACCTGCACCCCGAGGCCGAGCTGCACCTGCAGCGCCTCAACAGCAACGTCCTGCGGACGAACCTGCACAACCTTGGCCTGCGCATGCCCAGCTGCGACGTGGCCTACCGGGCGGCGATCTTCGCCGGTGCCACGGATGAAGTGGCTTTCGAGGCCGCGCGCCGGCAGGAGCTGCTGTCGATCGGCAGCCCGGACGATATCCACGCCACTGGCACCCGCGTCTATCCGAGCAGCCTGCTGGACGAGGCTGCGTCACGGAAGCGCCGCCAGGGGCTGATCGACGCCTGCCGGGCGATACCCAACCCGTACGCCGCCGCCGATGAGATCCAGCGCGGCAACGCTGACCTGGGAGAGGCCGCATGAACGGCTGCTGCGTAGACAAGGCCTGCACCGCCGATACCTGCATGGACCTTCCCGCATCGAAAACCTGCGGTGACTGCGTTCATTCCTACCGCTGCTGCGCAATGTTCGGCCACACCCCGACAGACACCTACTGCGATTTCTTCCCGCGCCGGTTCCGCGCGGTTGAGCCTGCAGCAACCGTAGGCGGTGCCGCATGAGCGCCCAAATCCTCAACTTCCCGGTGCTGACCACCAGCCAGAAGTACCTGCTGGAAAGCGTGCGGATGACCGCAGCCCGCGCCGGGATGGACGTGCGCAAGGTTGCCATGGAGTTCATGGCCGCCGGTTGCAGCAAGGAATCACAGAACACGATCTGCGAGCGCGCCCGTCGCCATCGCATGGCCCGTCTGAATGGAGATAGCGCATGAAGATGACCCGCCTGCAGTTCCACATCGAGGCCGCGAAGGACTTCGCACTACTGCTGGGCATGGCCGTTGGCCTGGCCGCTGTCGGTGCGCTGCTCAGCCTGCTGCTGCAGGACTTCGTGCGGGGTGCCTTCTGATGGCCCGCCACCCGATCACCCTGCTCGCCCCGGCCGCCTCATGCGCCGTCGTCGCCGGGTTCTGGATCGCCCTGGCGGTGAGCGCCAGCCTCCGTGACGCCGACACCTTCGTGATGTTCGGGGGCATCGGAGCCATCGGCTTCGGCTGGCGGGCCTGCATCGAAGCCCGCCGCGCCTGGCCGAAGTTCCGCGCCGCCCTCGCCCACCTCTCGGCCCTTCGCCGCTCGGTCCCCCTTACCCGCATCAACCTGCCCAAGGAAGACGTTCAATGAATGCTGCAGCACAACCGGCGAACCAGATCGCCACCCAGCCCCGCCAGCAGTTCGACCTGAGCCCGCAGACGTTTGAGCAGGCCCTGCAGTTCTGTGACTACCTGGCCGACAGCGACCTGGTCCCGAAGGATTTCAGGGGCAAGGCCGCCAACTGCCTGATCGCCATCCAGTGGGGTTCCGAGCTTGGCCTGAAGCCGCTGCAGGCACTGCAGAATCTGGCCATCATCAACGGTCGCCCTGCCCTCTGGGGTGACGCGGTGATCGCCCTGGTGCGCAGCTCGCCGCTGTGCGAATACATCACCGAGTCGGACGACGGCCATACCGCCGTGTGCCGGGTGAAGCGCCGCGG
The DNA here is from genome assembly GCA_032007425.1 of Stenotrophomonas sp. Taxonomy (GTDB): domain Bacteria; phylum Pseudomonadota; class Gammaproteobacteria; order Xanthomonadales; family Xanthomonadaceae; genus Stenotrophomonas. The sequence continues at coordinate 9,573 of DALZLW010000006.1, read as the reverse complement.
CGAAGCCGAAGAGTTCCGCACTTTCAGCATGGATGACGCCAAGCTGGCCGGCCTGTCGGGCAAGCAGGGTCCCTGGGTTCAGTACCCGAAGCGCATGCGCCAGATGCGCGCCCGTGCCTTTGCCCTGCGTGACGTCTTCCCTGACGTGCTGCGCGGCATGCCCATCGCCGAAGAGGTCATGGACATTCCCACCGGCGAATCGACGCCGGCGAACAGCCAGGGCCGCCCGGCCATCACCAGTACCGCTGAGAAGCAACTGCCGCTGTACTCGGAAGCCGACTTCAACGCGAACCTGACGAAATGGTGGGACATCATCGCCAGCGGCCGTAAGTCGCCCGAGGACCTGATCGCAACGCTGCAGACTCGCGCACGCTTCACCGTCGACCAGGTGAATCAGATCCTCAATCCGCCCAAGGATGAGGGCGACCAAGACAGCCAGAACAACGTGGTGGAGGGCTGAGCATGCGCACCGTGAAACTCATTCAGGGCACGCCGGAATGGCACGCCCATCGCGCTTCGCACTTCAACGCCAGCGATGCGCCGGCAATGATGGGCTGCAGCCCCTACAAGACCCGCACTCAGCTGCTTCGCGAGATGGCCACTGGCGCCGCGATCGAGTATGACGCCGCCACCCTGCAGCGCTTTGCGGACGGTCATCGCTACGAAGACCTGGCCCGTCCGCTGGCCGAGCAGATCATCGGCGAGGAACTCTACCCCAGCGTGGGGGTCGCCGCCGACAGCAAGTTCTCTGCGAGCTTTGATGGCCTGACCCTGATTGAAGACATCGGGTTTGAGCACAAATCTCTGAACAACGACCTGCGCGAACTGGTCTGGCTCGATGATGGATCGCACCTGCCCTTGCACTACCAGGTGCAGATGGAACATCAGGCCATGGTCTGCGGTGCCGATCGCATCCTGTTCATGGCATCGAAGTGGGCCGGTGAAGAGCTAGTCGAAGAGCGCCACTGCTGGTACACCCCCAATCCGGAACTGCGCGCCCGGATCGTGGCGGGCTGGGCCCAGCTTGAAGCTGACGTGGCCGCCTACGATCCGGCTCAGACACCTGCTGCCGAGCCGATTGCAGCGGGCCGGGCGCCGGACCAGATGCCGGCGCTTCATATCGAAGTGACCGGCATGGTCACCGCTTCCAACCTGGCCGAGTGGCAGGAAAAGGCCATTGCGGTGTTCCAGGGCATCAACACAGACTTGGTCAGCGATCAGGACTTCGCGGATGCCGAGAAGACCGTGAAGTGGTGCGGCGACATCGAGGCCCAGCTGAAAGCCGCCAAGCAGCACGCCCTGAGCCAGACCGGGTCTATCGATCAGCTGCTGCGCACGCTGGATGCGATCGCTGAAGAAGCGCGCACCACCCGCCTGACGTTGGACAAGCGCGTCAAGGTCCGCAAGGACGAACGCCGCTCGGAGATTGGCAACGCTGCCCGTCGCGCCGTGCAGGCTCACGTATTGGCCATCAATGAGACGCTCGGTGCCCACACGATCCCGATGCCCACCACGCTGGTCAGTGATATCGGCGAGGCCATGAAGGGCAAGCGCTCCTTCGACAGTATGCAAGAGGCCGTCGACGCGGTGGCCGCCAATGCAAAGGTGGAGGCCAGCCAGGCAGCCGAGCGCATCCGCGCCAATATCGCCATCTTGGACGGCCACGCCGAGCATGGTTTCCTGTTCGGCGACCGCGTGCAGCTGTGCGCCACCAAGGCGCCGGAGGATCTGCGTAACCTGGTAGCGGCCCGCATCGCTCAGCACCAGCAGGCCGAGCAGCAGCGGCTGGAAGCTGAGCGCGCACGGATCCGGCAGGAAGAAGAGGCCCGCGCGGCGCGGCTGCAGCAGGAGAAGGAGGCGCAGGCGGCACGCGAGGCTGCGGCGGTAGCTGCTGCGGCCAAGCCAGCCCCTGCTCCGGAGCCTGTCGCGCAGCCGGTAGCGCAGCCTGTCGCCGCCCCGGCGCCGGTCCAGAAGCCCTACGTCCAAGCCGTCGCGGATCTGCTGGGCGAACATCCGGCTGCCGCTGCCGCCGAGGGCAAGCGCATCAAGCTGGGCGAAATCAACGAACTGATCGGTCCCCTGTCGATCAGCGCCGACGGCCTGCGCCAGCTCGGATTCGAACCGGTCAGCACCGAGCGCGGCGCCAAGCTCTACGCCGCCGACCAGGTGCCGGCCATCTGCGAACAGATGATCAACGTGCTGCGCGCTGCAGCCAACGGCGAGCGCTACCCGCTCGCTGCCTAACAGGCTTCTGGGCGGGTTGTGGGCTCCTGCAGCGGAATCAAACGCGGAGAGAACCCTCAGTGCTGGCATGCCCTCACAGCATGCCCGGAAGCCGGCGCCGTAACGAAGGCCCCAGCGAAAGCTCATGGGTAAACGAGTGGTGCGGATGCAACGCCGCTGACAGGCCGGAAAGACGGTCACCCAATTTGCCCCGTCCTCACGGGCCCCGCGCCGGGCGGGTTCCATTACCCGGCACCCTTACCTACGGAGCACCACCATGGCACCGCGCATCGAACTGCAGGACGTCGAGTCGAACCAGATCCACTCCATCGGCCACGACCCGAACACCAACACCTTGGCCATCTGCTTCCCCAGCCGCAAGGGCGGCCAGGTAGTCCCGGGCAGCGTAGTCCCGGGCAGCCTCTACCACTACAGCAACTTCACCGCCGAGGACTTCGCGGCCTTCCAGGCGGCCGAGTCGAAGGGCAAGCACTTCGGCAAGCACATCAAGGCGCATCCGGAGAAGTACCCGTACGTGAAGATCGAACAGCCCGCGCAGGCGGCCTGAGGAGAGGGCTATGGCGTACGTGACCGTAAGTGTCGATGTAGACATGGAGGAGTTCGGGAATGACGAACTCATCAGTGAATGCAAGGTGCGCGGACTCACCGTGCTGCCGAGCGCTAGTGCCAATGATGCAGAGGCCGCTCAGATCGTCGAACGCGCCTATCTGGCTTGCCGGGACCGACCCGACATGCCGCGGGAGCTGAAGGATCTGTTCTGGAAGGTCCACGACCGCGCGATGCCGTGAAGACCTGCACATCCTGCTGCCGCCGCCTGCCGCTCGCCCTTTTCCAGAGCGCCGGCAACGGCAAGCACAAGCCCACCTGCCTGACCTGCATCAACGACCAGCGCCGTCTCCGCAGCCCACTGGCACCGATCCGAAAAGACCCGGCCCAGGTGCACATCAACAACACCGTCCACCTCTGGCATGGCCCCGTCACGCGCACCGCGCTGACGCCCGCCGTCTGACCCTGGAGCACCCATGTTCTTCCGCAACCTCACTATGTTCCGCTTCCCCGCATCGATGCAGATGGACGTGTCCGAAGTGGCCGACCTGCTGCCGCACGCCCTGCTGAAGCCTGTGGGCCCGCTGGAAATGTCCTCGCGCGGCTTTATCTCGCCGTTCGGCCGGGAAGAGACCGAGCAGTTTCACCACGTCATCGGCGACTGGCTGTGGCTCACCGTGGGCGGCCAGGACAAGATCCTGCCGGCGGCGGCGATCAATGAAGCGCTGGAGGCCAAGCTGGCCGAGATCGAGGCCAAAGAAGACCGGCGCCCGGGCGGCCGCGAGCGCAAGCGCATGAAGGAAGACCTGCTGCACGAACTGCTGCCGAAGGCACTGGTCAAGTCCAGCCGCAACGACGTGTTCCTCGACCTGCAGCGCGGCCTGATGGTGGTGGACACCAGCAGCCGGAAGACTGCCGAGTACGTGGCATCCGATATCCGTGGCCTGCTGGGCAGCTTCCCGGCCATGCCGCTGAATGCCGAGGTGGCGCCGCGCGCCATCCTGACCGCGTGGATCGCCGGCGAGCCGCTGCCGGATGGCCTGACCCTCGGCGAAGAGTGCGAGTTGAAGGATCCGTGCGATGGCGGGGCCGTCGTGCGCTACCAGCACCAGGAGCTGCGCTGCGATGAGATCGACCGCCACCTGGAAGCGGGCAAGCAGGTCACGAAGCTGGCGCTGGTGTTCGAAAACAGCCTGTCCTTCGTGCTGGGCGACGATCTGGTGGTGCGCAAGCTGAAGTTCCTCGACGGCGCGCTGGACAAGCTGGACCACATCGAGGAAGACGGCCGCCGCGCGGAGCTGGATGCTCGCTTCGCGCTGCAGACCCGGGAGATTGGCCGGCTGTTCACGACCCTTAAAGCGGCATTCCGCATCAGCGAGGCGCACTGAGATGGGAGCCCTTCCAGGCCTGCGCCGCCGTGCGGCTACTGAGCAGACGCACCGCTCTGGCGAGCGTCTGGAGCTGGACGCGTGAACGGGCGGGCATGGACGGCCGATGAGGATGAGACCTTGCGCATCAACTGGCCGAGATTTCCGGCGTTTCTGATCGCTCACGTCCTTGGCAGGGGGCGCGCCTCGATCTATCGGCGAGCCTCACAGCTTGGACTGAAGAAGGCGGAAGACTTTGAAACTCAGCCTTTGGCCAAGCTGTGGAACGGCACCGAAGAGCCTGGTTCGATCGCGGCCCGTTTCAAGCCCGGATGCGTGCCTGCAAACAAAGGGAAGCGTCGTCCCGGATGGTCACCAGGGCGGATGAAAGAAACGCAGTTCAAGAAGGGCCGGCCGGCAAGCGAGTCACGGAACTATGTCCCCATCGGGACTGAGAAGGTAGATCCCAAGCGGAATGTACTGATGCGCAAGGTGTCGGACGACCCGACCATCTTTCCTGCGCAGCGTTGGCGGCCAGTCCACGTGATCGTGTGGGAGACCGAACATGGCGAGGTCCCTCCCAGGCACATCGTCGTGTTCAAGCCTGGTCAGAAAACCTATGCAGCTGCAGAGATCACCGCCGCCCGTCTCGAGCTGGTCACCCTGGCCGAAAACATGCGACGCAACAGCTTCCACAACCGTTACCCACCAGAAATTAAAGAGCTGATTCGCTTGAAAGCTCGGATCAGCCGCCGCGTAAACACGCGACTCAAGGAGCAATCGAATGAAGAACAAGGTCAGTGACGTTCGCGACCACTTGGTTGCGATGCTGGAGCGCCTGGGCGACGACAGCCTCAGCCCAGAGCAAATGGGTCAGGTCATCGAGCGTGCCAAGACATCGAGCATGGTGGCCAGCACGTACATCGGCGCGGTAAAGGTCGAGCTGGACGCGATCCGCCTGATGGATGACACCGGCAAGCTGGCCAGCGCAGTTGCCGCGCCCGTCCAGGCCCCAGCACTTCCAGCGGGGCGCGCATGAACCAGCAAACCAACATGGCGGCCACGGCCGCTGCCGACCTGGTGCGGCAGATCGCCACGAAGCTCTATGGTGCCGAGTGTGCCGATGTCACCGACCTGATGACCTTGGCCAATCGCGTGCTGGCCGATGTCGGAAATCCGGTATCGCCACTGGAGTCCATCGCCAAGCGCAAGCTGGCCCAGCTGCAGGGAGAGGGCTACGTCTCCAATGGCGTCGCGATTTTCAGCCCGAAGACCGGCCAGCGCGGGCTGGTGGATCGCCTGGGTTACGTCGGGTGGGTTCACCCTGAGCAGCCGGTTCCGCTCAATGCCGCCGACCAGGTGCGCGCGTGCTCCCGATGCGGCAAGGCTCACTCAGTCCTGGTCTGCGATCCGTGCGTGGGAGAAGCAGAGCGGGACGCGGAGAAAGTCGCTCAGATGGCTGGCCTCGGGCACCAGGTGGCCCGCTACCGCATCGTGGATGCCCCCGGCCTCGATCCGATCACCGTCTACGCGGAGAACAGTGGGCCCGGTCAAGGCCGCCTGCTGGTGGCCTGCTACGGCAGTGCGTGGACCGCCTACTGGGGAGCGATGGGCAGTTCCACCTCCATCGAGGCATTCGTGGCTGGCTGCAACCCCCACTACGTTGCAGACAATCTGGTCTGGGGAACTGACGCCGACAAGCACCAGCACGCCTATGCCGACAAGGTGGCGGCGGCCGTCGTCGGGTTCTTCAAGTCGCAGCGCGACAGCCGGGCGGTGGTCGATGGCTGACCATCGACATACCGCCAGGGTGCTCCTCAACGAGGCTCGGTCACGAAAGGGAACAGCCTTCGCCGCCACCCTGCTGCGCTGGGCCAAGAACTCCCGGGCGCGCAGCCACTCGGGGCCGCCCCCAGCACCAGCACCGGTAAGCAGCAGACCAATCCAACCTGACCTGTTCAACACCAACGGAGGCTGCCATGGGAGCGGCTGAGAACCTCGACCTATCCGGAAAAGACTGGCTCACCGTGGACGAAGCCGCGTTCTATTGCGGCGTGTCCAGCGGCCAGTTCCGAAAGAACGCCCTGCGCTATGGGCTCACGCCCAGGCGCTTCATGGGAAAGCAGTTGTACGAAAAGGCGGCGCTGTATGCCGCGATCAATGGTGCTGAGGAATGGCAAAGGTCCGACTCTACTGGCGCAGCAGCAAGGCCTACATCGACTGGTCCGAGGGTGGGACGCGCTATCGCCGGTCCCTTGGACAACCTGATGCCCGTGAGGCGGAGAGAATACGTGCCGCGAAAGAAGCCGAGCTGACGCACGGGGTCCGGATCTTGGCGCGCCTGCCCAAGGTCCGCGACTACCTGGAGTGGTATCTGGACTGGTACGAAGCCGAGCACCCAACCACGATTTCTAAGGCCAGAAGCGAGATGAAGCGCTTCATCGAGCGCTTCGGACATCGGCCGATCGACAGCATCCGCGCCGTGGAGATTGAGCAATACAAACGCGCTAGGCTGCTGGACGACAAGGCGGCAAAAGAGACCGTCGGCAAGGAGATCCGCCGACTCAAGGCCGCCTTCAACCGCGGCATGGAGTGGAAAGAGCTGGACGTGAACCCGATGGCGTCGGTGAAGGCACCTCGGGGCGTGCGCAGCGTGGCCGTTAAGTTCTACGACCGGGCGGCCATGCGCCGACTCTACCGGGCGAACCCTGCTCGGGCCCCACTGTGGCTCTTCATGGCCCACACCGGCCTGCGGCGCGGCGAGATAGTTGGCCTGGCGAAGGCGTCGATCGTTGGTGGCCGGCTGCTGGTGGAAAGCGACCCTGATGAGACAGGTGCAGGCCGTACCAAGTCAGGCAAGTGGCGGGAGGTCCCCCTCAACCGCTATGCCAGGTGGGCGCTGCGTCACCTGCCGGACCCGCTGGTGACGGTTCACAAGGATACGGTGTCGGATTGGTTCGCGAAGGACGCCGCTGCCGCCGGAATCGGCGGCCACCTGCACCGCCTGCGTCACACCTTCTGCGCCCACATGGTTATGGGTGGTGTGCCGCTACGGCGAGTGCAGGTCCTGGCCGGACATGCAGACTATGGAACAACAGAAAAGTACTACGCCCATCTGACACCAGAAGGAAGCCGAGACGCGGTTAACAATCTCCGTTTCTGAACAATTTTATGGAAGGCGATTCCATCGTCCTAGCGCCTTCGCAGCTGCTGCAAACCAGACACGAGTAAGTGCATTTCGGTGAGCGGATTCTTAGATCCCGAGTTTTCTGCATTCCGACTAACTGCGCGAGCATTGCGAATCGCAACGTCAGTCAAATCTCGCAATTTTTCATAGATGCGAGGCATGCCCTTCTCATATCTTGCAAAACCTTCAATTTTTTTTAGGCGAGGAATAACATGATCATACAGAGGCATGGGGGGCGCCGCTGAAGAGTAATGAAGCATGATCCAAAACTCGAAGCATGGAACTGAAGGAATGGCTACGAATTTAGCAGCATGGACCAACTCCCGGCGCTCATAACGCTCAAGCTTGTACTGCAAAACCTTCGCAATGGCCTGATTAAACGTTGTATGACTATCGCGATCAAAAACGCAATACACAAAATCGTAGGACCCGCCAGACTCAAACAGCTCAATTGCTCTATCCACGACCGATATGGGGGCTGACCCACAGTCACCTGTAACTTCGACATCGCCGTGAATGCCATAGTCTCGAACCATATCCCTTAAATAGGAAGGCTCGGTTTTACTGCCCTCGCAGACAATCAAGACCCTCTTATTTACTTGCCTAACCGGTGCTCGGCGAGCAAGGTCCCTCGAATTCGCCGGCCTCATTTTTCAACCCTCGTCCTGAGAAAATTCGGGGCGCCCTAAGATAGGCACACCACCAAAACGACCCTCGAGGTATCCTTTTTCAATATTCTCACTCTTTCTAGGACTGAAATCAGAAATCGGAGTAAGCGTACTCGCCAGCTCCGCATCCTTCTCTACGACCCATATTTGATCCCTCCTAAACAGAGGAATAACGTTTGTGTCATGCGTAGTGAAGATTAACTGAGCACCATTCGAATTTAGTTCTGGACGGTGAAATGTTTTCACCAAGTATTGAAGCATAAGCGGATGGAGGCTCGTATCTAGCTCATCCACCAGCACGACATACCCTTTTTCCAAACTATCAATCCAAGGGCCAGCAATTGAGAAAAGCTTCCTAGTGCCGCCAGACTCCTCATCCAGATCCAGCGATGCTTCGAACCCATCAGATGACCTATGAACAAAGGCAACTTCCTGAACAGTTTGGCCCTTCAGCTTATCCATGACAAAGCGCTTCAACTCCTCGGGCATTTCCTCCGGAATAGAAGATAGGTCATAAGGAGTTTCACTCACAACAAAGTCACTGATACCGAGATCGGCCTGCCCCATGAATTCCATCACGCGGCGCTTTCTTAACTCATCTTCGGACGATGTCTTAGCAGTGTATTGAGTAGCAAGTCCTGTCGCCGGATTCAACAGCCTCAAGCGCTCTTCAAACCATGAGAACACCTTCTGCAGCTGATCAGAATTTAGGTCGACCGCCGTGGCTAGATACAAGGCATTGGGGCGCGTAGATTCTTCCCAGGTCTTTTTTCTACCTTTTAGCGCACCACCGTACTCGTAGACATCCTGACCATCGTCACCGACGCTCCGGACAAACCATTTTTGTGGCCGCCCCTCAGGAAATGCATACAGCTCTTCTGAATGAACTCTGGTGGCGTCATAGCTCACGCCATACTGGTATCTCACGCCCTCTTGAACGAAGTTCGCCTGAAAGCGAGTGGGCTGCGTAGATGAGACGGAGTCCATTTTAAAGGGACGGTATGGAAGCTTTGCAGCTTTTGAGCCCGCACCAGGATCCACAATTAGCCGCTCGAAAGCGGTCAGGGCGGCCAGCACATTACTTTTCCCCGCAGCGTTCGCGCCGAAGACGATCGCCGATCGAAGAAGATCAGGCGTGGCAGGCGCCGGCGCACTGATTACGTGGGAAGCCCTATGCTCTTGAGCGGAGCTCGCCACCATTGATAGGGTCTGCTCAGAACGGATAGACCGGAAGTTGGTGACTGAAAATTCGATGAGCACGGCGGATCCGGGAGGTGATTACACCCGCATTTTTGCACAATTTCCGCAAAAATATGACCTAGAACAAGTGCTCGCTAGCCAGATCCATCGAAACGCCTGGATCTATGCACCCATGGGCCGGCCAAACAAAGGCGCTGAAAGGAGGCTGAGACGCAAACATGGAGGTGTGCCAACTGTGCCAAACCTGATCTGAAATTGACCTAATTAAGCCATTTCAGCCATCAGCACCCACGGCTAAGCCATTGATTTTGGTGACCCCGGCCCGATTCGAACGGGCGACCTTCCCCTTAGGAGGGGGACG